>JACJYK010000001.1:3782500-3939818 GCA_020636135.1 Lewinellaceae bacterium | reverse complement strand
TCGGGCGAAGTGGAAGTCTGGGCTACGGACTTTGATGCGGGCAGCTACGACAACTGTACGACAGCCGATGACTTGATCCTGAGCTTCACGGAAGACGGCGAGACCCCAAGCATAACGTTTACCTGTGCCGATATCCCGGATGGAAGATCACAGGAGATTGAAGTGGAGATCTGGGTCATCGATGAGGCCGGCAACAAGGACTTCTGTACTACGACGTTGCTGCTACAGGATAACACTGGAAATGCCTGCCAGGACAGCAGTCCGTTGACGGGGTCGGGAACTGGATTGGCGACACCCGGACAAAAGGTAAAGGGAGAAGGGATAAGGACGCCTGAGCTCTATCAGAATACGCCGAACCCATTCAGCGGGGAGACGAAGATCGGCTTCTGGCTGCCGGAGAGTATGACAGCCACCCTGAGGGTGATGGATGTAACGGGTAAGGAGTTCTACCGGGTGACAGGCAGTTATTCGGGCGGTAATCATCTGATTACCTTGGAAGCTGGCAGCATCCCGGAAGTGAAAGGGGTGTTATTTTACCAACTGGAAACCGAAAAAGGGGTATTGAATAAACGCATGGTGAAAGTGAATTAACCGATGCTGACCGGTGCTGACCGACCAAAGGGAGCGTCAGTAGAAACGGAGAAAGGGGTGTTGAATAAGCGCATGGTAAAAGTGGATTAATTTTATGCTGACAAAGCGATAGAAGTTCTAAAAGACAACCAGGATATAAGACAAAGCAGTCATCTCAATTTGGGATGGCTGCTTTGTCTTTTAAGGTATCAAGCTATAACAATCCCGAAGAGCGGGCCTCACTTTAAGACAGATCCAGAAACCAATGTTCGCATGGATTAAAAATTTTCCATCAAAGCCATCAATAACAACAAAAAACACATAGTAATAATATCTATGTGAATAAAATGGATATCTCCTGGATTTTGCCTATTTTCGTCAGGTAAAAAATACCGGGTCAGACTGTAAGGTAGGTCATTCAGCCCTACGGAATTTTTGCTGCTCTCATATACAATATAGTCTGGTAGCTTCACTCATCCGGTCAACTTAAACAGTATAAGGAAACATTGAATTTGCTTCAGAGCTTGCTCTGGACCACAAACGACCAAAGACCAACTTATGAAAACCAGCAACTTTACACTTCTACACATCATTACAAACAATTCAGGCAGGAAACTCTTTGCCCTGATTTGTTTGATATCTGTTGCGCATACTGTTTTTGGTCAATACCTCGAGACCTTCAATACACCGAACAAAGGCTATTTAATAAATTTTGTGGATGATCTCACCGGTGTCAACTGGACGATGTCATCCTGGTCTCCGGATAATACAACTTCCGGATTCTCGGGGAGAGACGCTACGGATTATTTTCAAACGACTGCTGCCGGCGTATTGGAGAGTATAGACCTGGACCAGGAAGTGTACTGGGAAAGTCCATTGATTGACATCAGTTCAGCGGGTACGGTTTCCTTATCTGTAAAATTGGTCTGGAATGGTTTTGACAATGATGTCGTAGCGAATTCGTGCATATCCGGTCCTTATGGCACCAATGCAACCCTGGATGTTATCAAAGTCCAATACAGTATCAATGGGGGCGCCTATTCCATGATACCGAATCAGGTAGGAGGGGCCGCCTGTGCAACCATTGGATATGCCAGTGGTGCAGGCACCGGGATCAACGGCTCTGCCACCGTTACAACAACCGGACTTTCCGGGTCAACCATACGCATACGGGTAGTAGTCAATACCAACGCCAATGCAGAAGTGGTCCAAATCGATAGTGTTTCCATCCCCCAGTCAGGAGTCATGTTGTATTGCACCCAGCCAACCGTAAACCTGTCGCCTGTCAATATCGTCTGCAATGGCGCCAACTCAGGCGCCATAAAGGTTACGGCCAGCGGCGCGACTCCCGGATACAATGTCAGTTGGGCTGGACCAAGTAGCGGTAATCCGGGAGGTACAGAAATAGCCAGTTCGGGAGGTATGTACACCATTACTGGCTTAGCTGCTGGTATGTATTCAGTGAGTGTGAGCGATGCTACCGGATGTACTATTTCATCTTCTACAACCATAATTAGTTCTCCGATAACACAATCTGCAACCATTAGTCCGGACATATGTAATGAAGGTAATGGCACCATAGACTTAACTCCCGGAGGTGGCAATTTGCCGTATACCTATTTATGGTCCAATGGTGTAACGACCCAGGATATCAGCGGGTTAGCAGCAGGTTTCTATACCGTCACCATTACCGACGGCTCCGGACCGGGGTGTACCTCCGTACAGGTCTATGCAGTACCTGATAATGTGGATGGGCCCTATCAGGAAACATTTTCTGTCGATGGAAGAGGCTACCTGATTAATCAGGTGAATAACTTCTTTGGTGTGAACTGGACCCTTTCACCCTGGACCTACGATGAACCGCCCGCAGGTATCGGAAGGGACAATGGTGATTATCTGCGCACCATCGGAGGTAAACTTTCCGGCACCGACCTTGATGAAGAAGTGTGCTGGACCAGCCCCTTTCTTAATATTGGTTCCTCCGGTTCAGTATCCTTTGGAGTGGATCTTACCTGGGCCAGTTTTGATCCGGAAGATTACATTTCGGTTCAATTCCGAACGGGGAATGGCGCTTTTACCAAAATACCCAACGGGGTAGGTGGTGGCACTGAAACCATTCAATATACGACTGCAGGAAATAACGGAAGTACTAACATAGTTCGAACAGGGATTACTGGAGATTCACTGCAAATTCGTGTATGCTTTAATACCAACTCACAGAATGATACCTTTTCATTGGATAACGTCAATGTCCCCAATACCGTATCCCTGTGTTTTGCCACCGACACAACGCCACCGATGGCGGTCTGCAAAGACCTGACCGTAGATCTCGATGCAACCGGGAATAGATCGATTATGGCTCAGGATCTGGATGGAGGAAGTACCGATGATACCGGAATTACCAGTTACATGGCTTCCCAGACCGGTTTTGACTGTACAGACCTGGGCATTCAGATGGTCACCTTAACCGTGGCCGATGCTGCCGGGAACAGTGCTTCCTGTGTAGCAATGGTGACGGTACGGGATACAGTCCCTCCTGCCCTCCAATGTCCGATGAATTTTTCGAACGCTCAGGTCGACGGCAATTGTCAGAATGCTCTGGCTGATTATCGCATGTCGGTGATGGCTATGGATAATTGCGATCCCATGCCAGTGCTGAGTCAGAATCCTTCACCGGGCACGATTACCGGGACGGGGATGGTCGATGTAACCGTCTACGCAACGGATGCCAGTGGAAACATCGATAGTTGTCAGTTTGTGATTAATGTAGTTGATAATATTCCTCCAATTGCCGCTTGCAAAGATGTTACCGTTTATGCGGACGATAACGGAATGGCAGCTTTAAGCACAGGAGATTTAAACAACGGCAGTACGGACAACTGCAACATTTTCTCTTATCAGCTCACCAGTGACATGGTCAAATGTAATCCAATGGGATTCGTTATGGATACCCTGATCGTTACCGACGATAACGGGAATGCAGATTCTTGCCAGTCAACTATTACGATCATTGATACGATAGGACCGGTGATCCTGAACAATCCGGGTGATCTGATCGGCTATCAGGGTGGAGCTGGCTGTGGTGGACCTGTTAGCTGGCCTGAAGTGACAGGGACGGACAATTGCTGCTTACAATCTCTGGTGGTTTCGTCTGTTCCTTCCGTCATCATAACCACCTCCATGGGTACGACCGGCAGCAATAATTTTCCTGCTACACGGGTTACCAGCGTTAAATATGTGGCTACCGACTGTTTTGGCAATAAGGATTCGATCCAGTTTTCTGTGACAGTTTTAGATACCACGCCCCCCAGGATGACTTGTAAGGACATTACCCTGTATCTGGACGGGAGTGGCTCAGCAGGGATAACTCCATTTAGTACGCTACAATCCTTCTATGATGCCTGTGGACTTCCGCGGGACGTATACTCAAAAAGGTTTTTCAACTGTTCCGATATTGGATCCCAAATGGTGACTACCACCTTAACCGACCAGTCTGGAAATTTCAACTCATGTAGCTCGAATGTTACGGTTGTTGACACGGTATCTCCTGTGGCACGGTGTCAGGATATTACGACCTATCTGGATGGAATGGTAAGCGTCAGCATCACTGACATCGCTGTAGATGCAGGTAGCACGGATAATTGTAGTGTTACTTCTTATTCAACCAGCCCCAAAGCTTTTACCTGTGCAGATATAGGACCCAATGCGGTTGTACTGACTGTCGCCGATCAATCCATGAACTCCAAAAGCTGTATGGCGATGGTAACGGTTCTGGACACCACGCGCCCGGTAATAACATGCCAGGACATCGCTGTTTATCTGGATGGAGTTGGCTATGGATCGATTATCGCTTCATTTGCTGCATCTGTAACGGATGCGTGTGACATTGATACCTTATATGCTTCTCAGTCGGAATTTACCTGCCAGGATTTGGGGACAAAGATGATTTATTTGATCGTAAGAGATGTAAGCGGGAATAAGGACTCATGCCTTACTCCTGTTACAGTGTTTGATCCTTTTTTCTATTGCTGTGATACGCCAAGTATTTCGTGTCCTGCGGATATCACGGTGACTGCTGATCCTTTTGCCTGTGAGGTACCGGTGAGCTACTCGTCACCAACCGTGATGAGCAATTGTACGCCGGTGATTACACAGCTATCCGGACCGGCATCGGACAGCATGCTATACATTGGGATATATACCGTTCAGTTCGAAGCGAGTAATGCCCCCACCAAAAAAGACACGTGTTCGTTTACGATCACGGTACTTGAAAACGGGCAGTCGCAACCGTTGCAATCCACCGCCAAACGAGCGGCAGCAGGCCTGGCATGCCAGGATCATGTGAACATCAGCCTGAGCAGCGACTGCCAGCGTGTGATCACCGCTCGTGATGTGCTGGTGAGTGGCAGCGCCGGCTGTATCGACCGCTACAATTGCGAAGTTTTCAGACCAGGAAGCCTCATTCCGATTCCGGGAGCTACCCTGACGTACGAACACGTCGGACAGACCTTAACCTATGTGGTGGAAGACATCCAGTCGGGCGGTAAATGCTGGGGTACGCTGAAAGTGGAAGACAAGCTGGGCCCGGTCATCCGCTGTGAGAACGATACGCTGACATGCCTGGAAGCGGCGATACGCTCGACCGACGATTACATGGAATCGTTGGTGAGCGACTGCGGACCCTATCCGGCGCGGGTGGAAATTGTGCATTCGATCTGGGAAGATTACCAATGCGAAGATTCGTTATTCAGCGGAAAGATCACGCGGACGATCCGGAGCACGGATCCATATGGGAATCACAACGAATGTGTGCAGGAGATCTGGATCGAGCGGAACCGCCTGGATAGTTTGATCTGCCCGGATACGATCGAATTGGAATGTACGACGCTGGAATACCTTAAAGCGATCTATGGGGATAACCTGGACTCGTTGATTAGCATACCTGGGGTGAAACTGGATTTGGACGCCCTGGATCCGTTGACGTTGCAGCTGGTAACAAATTTATTGGGCCAACATGATGTGCTTGCCTATCCGGAGGTGAAGACGCTGGATGGGGATCGGAGTCCGTTATGGATACCGGATTATTATTACCAGGTCATTCCAGACCTGGCGAATGCACACTGTAACACAATAGCGGAATACGAGGATAAGGTATTCGAGATCTGTGGCAAATCGCGGAAGATCCGGCGCACGTGGACGATCTACGACTGGTGCGGACACCGGGATACGACGTGTGAACAATGGATCATCGTACGGGATACGACGCCACCGCTGTTTAATATCTTCCCTTATCTGTACAGCGGATTCGATATGGATACGACGTCACTGCTGCAGTTGATAGAACGCTTTACGGTGTTGGCGTACACGGAACCGCATGACTGCAAGGCGCATGTCCACTTGCCGGATTTGAAGAAATACTTTTTTGACTGCAGCCCGTTTGAGATGGGTTATGAAGTTGAAGTAGCGGATCCGCACCACCCGGGCAAGACGACGGTATTGAGTGGTACGCTGCCGGATGACATCTATCTGCCGGAAGGGGTTTTTACGGTGAAGTTCCGGATGGTTGATGCCTGCTGGAATACGAGCTTTGAGGCATTTCCGGATGGGGCCTTCGGTGGCTTAGGCAGTCTGGGTGATTTTTTAAACCTGTTAATACCGGGGATCACGGTGCAGGTATTGGATGCAACGCCTCCGACGCCGGTATGTGATGAGATCACGCAGGTGACCCTGGACCCGGCGAGCTGCTGGGCGCGGATCAACGCGGAGGATCTGGATGACGGCAGCCACGACAACTGCTGCGATCAGCTGTATTATGCGGTGGCGCTGAAGGACAGCGTAGACTACTACGAAGCGCAGTTCCAGGAGTTTTTGTCGTCGGTGACGGAAGAATACTTTGGAGTAGACATTCCATTTGACGGCCTGGGCCTCTATGAGACCGAGGCTCCCAACCTGGTGTCGTTCATGCGGGTGGCGCATGAGGTATGGATGAACCTGTGTGCCTTCGATGTGGTTGAAGACCTGACGGAGTGTGGAGAAGACCAGGTTGTGCTGCGGGTTTACGAGGCCTGTGGACTGCGGCCCTACGACGAACACATCAAGAAGAACGTGACGTGCATCTTGCCACCGATCTATCAGACGACACCGGGGGGTACACCTACGGCGGTCTACCAGTGGACGATCGATACGAAGCAGGAGCATTTCTTCTACGAGCTGATGAATGCATGCTGGGATGATTATTTCCCATTGCTGGGCTGCATCACGAATGAGTCGCTGTACCTGCGTTATGTATGGTGCCTGGTGGAATACTACAAAGATAAAGGTCAGTTTGTACAGCTGAACAAGATGACGCTGGATCAGATCGAGCTGGAACTGCAGAACATCCTGAATGCAGATATAGGCGAGTGCATTGTAGACAATATACCGGAGATCCTGGTGGGCCTGAAGGTGAAACAAAACTTCATGTACACGGATCTGCTGAAGACGAAATACAACGACTGCTGGATCGAGGTGCTGAAGGACGACAAGACCCCGCCGGTAGTCGTAGCACCTGAAGATGTTACGGTGTACTGCGACGGCGTACCTTACAACTGGACGGTCACCAAGCATTACGATTACGGGACAAAGTCGGTGGAATTAGGAGGAGAAGGAGCAAGCTTTGCGCATGATGTCTGTGAAGGCGGTGATGTGCTGAGTGATCATTGCATCACGCCGCAACTGGTGTTCACGATCCTGACGCCGCCCAATGGTGGTTACGATGTGGTGAGTTGCTGTGTGGAGCAACCGTGGGATGGTGGCGAATACGGCTATTACGGAGGGCCCCAGGTGGAAGGATATGCGTACGACGCCTGTGTGGATGGACTGGCGACGATCATACCCCAGTTGTCGCACGACTGGAAGCCGATCTATTGCCAGATCTGGTTGCTGCTGGATCAATACGACAATAAGGATGGCGGTCATCCGGATCCACAAAGCTACTTTGAGGAGACAGCGGAAGACTGGGTGATCACAGACAACTGTTCATTGCCGGATACGCAAGTGGAGATTACCGGCAGTCTGAACGAATGTGGGGTAGGGACGCTGACGAAGACGGTGACGGCTACGGACAAGTGTGGTAACACCGCACACGATACGCAGACCCTGTATGTGAAACCACGCTCCGACTTTGAGGTGATCTTCCCGGCAGATGTGGTGGTGGACTGTACGGATGGAGCGAACCTGGCAGCGGACCGCACGGGAGCAGGCTATCCGGAGATCAGCGACGACGACTGTGAGCTGATCGGGGTGACGTACTCGGATGAGCGTTACGATGTAACGGAAGGGTGTTATAAGATCTTAAGGCACTGGAAGCTGATCGACTGGTGTGTTTATTCACCGGATCTCCATAACCGCTATCCGGACGTGATCGTCGACGACCGGCTGCTGGCCGGAGAAGCGCGTCAGTGTGTTGTACGGAATCTGAAGGATGATGGTGATGGGTTTATGGAATACATCCAGGTGATCAAGGTAGTAGATAACGAAGCGCCTGTACTCGAATGTGCGGTGCTGGAAGATAAGTGCATCAACGATGGCTGCGGAGAGGCGACCGTGGTTTACAACCTGGTCAGCAGTGTGTCGGACAACTGTACCTTGCCGGTCGATATGTCTTATCGTTATAGCGTAGAAGATGAGGCTGGAGTGGAAGTGTTGCGCGGAGAAGGTCAGGTGCTGGTAGCCCCATTACCTGCCGGGTCTTACCAGGTGCGTTTGATCGCGTCCGACCGTTGTGGCAACGAAGACATGTGTTATACCACGTTTACCATCAAGGATTGCAAGAAACCTACACCTTATTGCTATCATGGGATCAGCACGGTGGTGATGAGTCCTTCGGGTGAAGTGGAAATCTGGGCTACGGACTTTGATGCGGGCAGCTACGACAATTGTACAAATGCGGATAAATTGATCTTCAGTTTTACCGAGGATGGCACCACACCGAGTTGGATCTATACCTGTGCAGATATTCCGGATGGGCGTTCGCAAGAGATCGAAGTGGATATCTGGGTCATAGATGAAGCCGGTAATAAAGACTTCTGTACGACAACGCTCCTGTTACAGGACAACACCGGTAATGCCTGCCAGGACAGCAGTCCATTGACGGAGTCGGGATCCGGAGTAGCATCTCCGGGGCAAAAGGTAAAGGGAGAAGGGATAAGGACGCCAGAGCTGTATCAGAACACGCCGAACCCATTCAGCGGTGAGACGAAGATTGGCTT
The DNA here is from genome assembly GCA_020636135.1 of Lewinellaceae bacterium. Taxonomy (NCBI): domain Bacteria; kingdom Pseudomonadati; phylum Bacteroidota; class Saprospiria; order Saprospirales; family Lewinellaceae; species Lewinellaceae bacterium. Next base: position 3,930,999 of record JACJYK010000001.1, on the reverse strand, counting down.
CTGGTTGCCGGAGAGCATGACAGCCACGCTGAAGGTGATGGATGTGACGGGTAAAGAGTTATACCGGGTGAGTGGCAGCTATTCGGGAGGTAATCATCTGATCACGCTGGAGGCTGGCAGTATCCCGGAAGTGAAAGGGGTGCTCTTTTATCAGTTGGAAACTAAATCCGGGGTGATCAATAAACGCATGGTGAAGGTGAATTAATAGGATGCTGACAACACGATAGTGTTCGTCAGTGAAGAGGAGGAAGCGCGAAGGCAATGCCGACATTGCGATAGTATTCGTCAGTAGCTGACATTACCAAAGTAATCGTCTGTAAGATGGTCATAGTGAACCAATACCATGCAGACATTGCAAAAGCAATCGTCAGAAGGTGTATTGTTCTATCTCTTGGGAACCGAAAGAGGAATATCGAGAAAGCAGTTGGTGAAGGTGAATGAACAAACACCTGCCTTCCTACCTTCGGCTTCTGACATCCAGATCATGCTGCTGTTATGGGTCGCGTTCCTGGGACGTGCCTGACAGCCCAATACTATTAGGCTGCAGTACATTCAGGCCTGTATGGAGCGTTGGGTTAAGCGAGAAATATAGAGATCGCTTTATCTTTCTTAAATTCAAACTTAACTTCCTGTCCCAGCTTATTCATAAAATGAAAGGAATATGTCCGACGATTCCCGGAAACGGAAATAAATCGTTTAGGATACAGCATTTGTTCAATTTGATCATTGGTCAAACGCCCTGTCAAGCTTAACTCCGTTGTAATGTTCTCCTTATGATGCTGAAATAAATCGTATTCTTCTCCCGATAAACTAAAGATTCCGGGTATTCGAATAAAATTTGTTCCAATCAAAAGCAGGGGGGATGCAAGCAGTACTTTGGTATTTAAGAAGTTTCTTCGGGTCATCATTCTACAATTATAGGGGAATAAACTTCCCGCTATGAATCAGAAAGATATCATTATTACTTGATATGCTTCAAAATTGGACGACAGAAACGATTTATTAAATCAAACGAAGTGCCTGCAACTTAATGAATGATTTAAAGATCAAATATTAAAATCTCCAATGAATCCAAGTTATATTTAGGAATTCAAGGGATCAGCCGGATTCCACAAACAAATCCTATTTATTTTGGCAATTAAATATCCGTTGCATCAACTGGAACCCCTACTGGTGGCATCTCCCATTCAGCGGTCTGGAACGACCTTGATCCAGCGATTACTCTCTTCTGCTCCCAATACCTTGATCTATGGCGAATCATGTGCGCATGATATCAATTTAATGCTGGGTTTATGGATTCAAAAGCAAGGGATGTTCGACCATCGCAGTGAGTGGAGAAACAAACAATTGGAGCAGGTATTAGCAGGAGATGTCGATGATTGGATCCCTGATCTTATCCCTAATACTACAGCGTATCTCGCCAACTTTGAATGTTTGATTGCTGACTCGATTGAATTTTATGCCCGATTTGCCCGTGATCATGGCAGAGATCGATGGGGTGTCAAGCTACCGGGATGGAATGCATTTCAGTTGGAAAATATTATGAATTTGATACCTGCCACTAAAATCATTTACATCGTCAGGGACATCCGTGATTGCATTTGTTCTGCAAAAAATGCCTTTATGTGTCAGGACCTGGATGCTATTGCCGAGTTCATCTCCATTTGGCGTACTAATCTTACCCAGGCCAAACAAAAATTAAAATCCTGCCAGGTATTTTGGATTGCATATGATGATCTTATAACACATCCGGAGAAAGTCATCTCCGAATTGGAACAATTTTCCGGTGCGAGTGGCATTAATCTGGACGTGTTGGCGCACCGTATTAATGATTATGACCGTCGACATGTACCGCCTGTTCCACTCACTGCCGCCGAATCGGAATTGATCAGGGATCTGCTTGATCGTGTTCCAATTTAAAAATAGATGGTAATGTCTTAGAAAAAAGCGTAACTTGCTTATCTGCTCAAGAGTAATTTAGGGTGATGGATTTCATTGCCACTTGATGTGTCTCAAGATTTACATTTCATCACTTTCCACATCAATCGATTTCTTCGACCTCAAAATACGAATACAATGACTCCATTTTTAGGACAGATTCAAGCCTTCGGCTTCAATTTTCCACCCAGGGGCTGGGCCTTTTGTGACGGACAGGTTTTAGCGATCTCCACCAACACGGCACTATTTTCTTTATTAGGCACCACTTATGGCGGCGATGGCCGAGTTACGTTTCAACTGCCCGACCTTCGCGGGCGGTCTATTGTGCATGCAGGTACTGGTCCAGGCTTATCTCAAATAAGTTGGGGTGAAAGGGGCGGTCTGGAAAATGTAACCCTGACCACAAACAATATGCCATCCCACAATCACGTGGGTACGGTTCAGTTGGGTGCCGGATTAGCCAATAGCGCTTCCGGGTCAGGATCAAATTTTGCAGCCAATACCGGCGGCAATTCGATCTACAATGGGGGAGCTTTTTCCGGGAATATGGCAAGTGGCAACGTAAGTATTACAAATTCGGGCGGAAGTCAGCCGTTCGGTATCCGCAATCCATATCTTGGTATTTATGTCAGCATTGCGTTGGTAGGTCTATTTCCATCAAGAAACTAATTTTCGAAACTTTTGAATCATTAAATATGACACCATTTATTGGGCAGATTCAACCTTTTGGCTTCAATTTTCCACCCAGGGGCTGGGCCTTTTGTGATGGACAATTATTAGCTATATCGCAATATGATGCCTTATTTGCTCTGATTGGCACTACTTATGGTGGCGATGGTCAAACTACTTTTGCATTACCAAATCTTCGCGGCCGGTCGATCGTACATGCTGGTTCTGGTCCGGGATTATCACCGATAATCCAGGGGCAATCAGCTGGAGTGGAAAATGTAACCCTGACCACAAACAATATGCCATCACACAATCACGGGGGTACGGTTCAGTTGGGTGCGGGATTGGCCAATAGCGCTTCCGGATCAGGATCAAATTTTGCAGCCAATACCGGGGGGAACTCCATTTACAACAGCGGTGCATTTTCCGGTGCCATGATGAATGGAAATGTAACTGTCGCCAATAATGGCGGTAACCAACCGTTCAATATCCGCAATCCATTCCTGGGAATTTATGTCAGCATTGCTCTGGAAGGCATATTCCCATCCAGAGGATGATCTTCAACTGCATACGCTTGTAGAGTCAATAACCAATTAGCGGTCCGAGAAGTGAATACGAATGCACTTTATTATTAAAACCACCCCGGAAGAGTTGATCCGGGCCCGCAATTGGTGGCTTGACCTGGAGATCCAATGGAAGATGGCTTACAATGAAGCCGTTTATGGTAAGGGTCCAACCTTGGAGCCACCCCAAGATGAAGAGCTGATGATCCTCCTGCTGCAAATCGATACATTGCGTTTCGCCGGCCCGTCTGCAGCGCACCCCAATATGAGTACGGTTCTCACCAATCTATCCGGTCTGATACCACTTTATCATTTATCGTATCTCTCCATCTCCAATATGGATATTTCATCGCTGGCACCTTTGCAACAATTTACCCGGATGAAGCATCTGTTTGCCTTTGAGAATAAATTAACCTCGTTGCAAGGGATTGAAGGAATGAAAGAGCTGGAATCACTTTACGTGCAGAACAATGCGATTTCAGACCTGATTCCAATATCAAATCTATTGAATATCAAGACATTATATGTGAACGGAAATAAACTGAAAGACGCCAGGGGGATTACGGAAAACCACGTGCCATCGTTGGAAAACCTCTTCATATTGCCTAATAACGATCTCCCACAAAAAGAAATATTGCGCATTCAGAATGAGTTGGGGCTGATTTGCAGGAGAGGATAATCATAGGACTTTTTTGTTAATTACCGGTTTTATCAATAGGTGATGCGCCAATTTGGGCAAAACTCATTGCCTAAAGGCATTCCATTAGTAATTTTTAAATTTGTTACTAATTCATGCTAAGATGAATAGGTAATACATATTTCCTTACATTTAAGTTATTTATTGATACAGCGAAGTTGCTATCCAGAATTATTGCAAGACGGACCCGATATGAAAAAACCAATACTCTTTATTTTCGCAATGCTATACCTCTGGGATCTATCTGCCCAGACCATCGATGTGAACAGCACTTGTTTCGGAGGTACATTTACTTTTACCTACGATGCGATGAATAGCCCGGATGGATCGGGACGTAACGTATACTATTACGCCATGTCCAGCTTGGAGATCCGGTACAACACGGGTGCATCACAATGGGAGATCCGTGCAAGAGGCGGTAATTTCGACGTTTATTTCACCAACACCTTTGCTTCGTCACCAAATCCTCCGGATAATACCACCTCGACGTGGGTTCCCGATGGTAGCATTTGTACGGACAATCCCACGGTGACCGGCTCCGGCACCCAATCAACGATTGGAACCGATCCTTGTGCGATGCTGGGTGGCGACACCGATATGGACGGTGTGTGCGACGACAACGATGTCTGCCCAGGGTTTGACGATAATGCCGATATGGATATGGACCACATTCCGGATGGCTGTGATCCCAATCCTACCGTGGCCGATGGCGTACTTTTCAATGCACCCTGTCTGGACGCCATGAATCCCATCATCTTCTTATTTGCCGGCATGGATTCGGGCGGGCGCAACATTTACAACAACTTAACCTATCAGGTTGAAATCGCTTACAACCCGATGCTCGGCCGTTGGGAGTTGCGCGCGCAATCTCCGGGCACGGACGTCTATTTTTACAACACCTATGCTTCTTTCCCCAACCCGCCCGACGATGGAACCAGTAGTTGGGTGGGGACCAGTGTATTGATGTGTGATTCAAATTCACCCACGGCTTCCGGCACAGGTACTCAGGACTCTCTTGGCTGTATGATAGCCATTACCAGCTCCAGCAAAGTTAATCCTCCCTGCGGCAATGACGGGTCGATTACCGTCACCGCCAGTGGCGGACAAGGCACGGTCACTTATTTACTTAGTGGTCCGGTCATGGCTACCAATGCAACCGGGATGTTTACCAACCTCCCGGCCGGATTCTACACCTTCACGGCTTCCGACGATGCATTTCCGGATGCAGTTTGTGTTGCTTCGGATACCGTGACCCTGTTTTCTGCGGATACCACCAGACCAGTTGCGGTGTGCCAAAACATCACGGTTTATCTGGATGGTAGTGGTAATGCCAGCATCACGGGTGGTGATGTAGATGGGGGAAGCAGTGATAACTGTAACATTGCCAGTACAATGGTCAGTCCCAGCGCATTCACCTGTGCAAATGTTGGCGGTAATCCGGTTACACTGACTGTGACCGATGCCAGTATGAATTCAAACAGTTGCATGGCTACAGTAACCGTAAGAGATACGACCAGACCAATTGCGGTGTGCCAAAACATTACCGTTTATCTGAGTGGCTCCGGCTCCGCAACGGTTTTTCCCGGAGATGTGGATGGCGGGAGTTCCGACAATTGTGGTACAGGCCAATTAACCAGCACGCCTGCCGTCTTTGGTTGCGCCAATATTGGATCCAATAATGTTAGACTAATCGTAAACGACGTAAACAGCAATTCAAGTAGTTGCACGGCGGTCGTAACCATTTTGGATTCGGTCCGTCCGGTAGCGGTCTGTCAAAACATCACTGTCTACCTGGATGGTAGTGGTAATGCATCTATTACCGGCTCTGATGTGGATGGCGGCAGCTCGGATAATTGTGGGATCTCCACAAGGATTGCAAATCCTGCCAGCTTTACCTGTATAAATCGCGGCAGCAATCCAGTGAGCCTCACCTTACAGGACGCCAGCGGCAATATGAACCAGTGCATGGCCTATGTAACTGTTACCGATTCTGTCCGACCTACCGTCACTTGCCCGGGCACCCAGACCCGGTATATGGATATTAACTGTAATTACAGTGTAGAAAATTTTACCGGATTGGCCACTGCGACCGATAATTGTGGTATGCCTGTGCTAAGTCAATCGCCTTCACCGGGTACGACCTTAAATGGAACTGGTAATACGGTTGTTGCGATGATGGCAGTGGATGGTTCCGGTAATTCAGCAAGTTGCTTAATAACCCTGATTTTGGAGGATACAATACCTCCTAGTATCTCTTGCCCGATGAACTTTTCAAATGCAGTTGTCGGGCCAACCTGTATGAATGCCTTGGCCGATTACACAGGCCTGGCTATGGTCAATGATAATTGCGATCCCAGTGCGGTTGTCACGCAGCAACCAGCTCCCGGCACCCTGACTGGTGTTGGCATGGTACAGGTAACTTTATATGCGACGGATGCATCGGGTAACATTGACAGTTGCGGTTTTAGCATCAATGTAGTAGATAATACCCCACCCACTGCACTCTGCAAAAATATCACGGTTTATCTGGACAACTCCGGTTCGGCCTCAATTAGTCCGATGGATCTGGACAACGGCAGTACGGACAATTGCAGCATTCAAAGCTATCAATCGGGATTTCCATCGGTATCCTGTGCTAATATTGGCCTCATCATTGATTCATTGTATGTAACGGATCCCAGTGGCAATGTTGGCAGATGTGCATCGTACATTACTGTGCGGGATACCACAGCACCGGTAGTAACCTGCCAAAACATCATGGTGGACATCCAGAATACCATGCCCGACCCTTCTGTAACGATCATGCCTGGTGATGTTCAACTGATGGCTCCAACCGATGCCTGCGGAATAGCCAGTACTTACTTGTCTCAATCTACTTTTACCTGCAATGATCTTTGGGACAATTCCATTTATCTGGTTGCGGTTGACAACAATGGGAACCGTGATTCCTGTATGGCAATTGTGACCGTGGATGATCCCAACAGCTTCTGTTGCGATACACCGATGATCACCTGCCCCCCTGACATTACCGTAACCACGGCGCCTTTTGCATGCGTTAGCCAGGTACCCTATGCCGATCCTACAATCGTTAGCAATTGTATCCCGATCGTCACTCGAATCGCCGGACCGGCCTCCGACAGCTTGCTTGACATCGGAACGTACCTGGTGACATATACAGCGAGCAACGCACCCACCAAAAACGATACCTGTTCCTTTACGATCACCGTTTTGGAGAACGGCCAGGCCCAACCTCTGCAATCCACCGCAAAACGGGCGGCAGCAGGCCTGGCGTGCCAGGATCATGTGAACATCAGCCTGAGCAGTGACTGCCAGCGTGTGATCACCGCTCGTGATGTGCTGGTGACAGGTAGCGCCGGTTGTATCGACCGCTACAACTGTGAGGTGTTTATACCGGGATCACTGACACCCATCCCGGGAGCTACCCTGACTTACGAGCACGTCGGTCAGACCTTGACCTATGTGGTGGAAGACATCCAGTCGGGCGGTAAATGCTGGGGTACGCTAAAACTGGAAGACAAACTGGGCCCACAAATTTATTGTCAGAACGATACGATCAGCTGCCTGCAGATGAGCGAGCGGGAAGACCTGGTAGTGATCACGGACCTTTGCCAGCCTTATCCGACGACGACGGATATTCTGGAGAAGCAGTGGACAGATCTGGGTTGCGATGACCGCGAGTTCATCGGTTATCTGGCACGGAAGGTACGTGCGACTGATGTTTGGGGCAACTACGCCGAATGCCGCGATACGTTGTTTGTACGCAAGGAGACGATCGACAGTCTGGTCTGCGGACCGGACACTCTGATCGAGTGTACAACCGAAGTGGTTCGAAACAATAAAACCGTGGAACTGCTCTGGAATACCGGTAAGAACGGAGATACCTATCTGGATGCTCAGGGTTATGCGCACCCATGGCCGACGAAAGGAGATGGTTATTTTCCGGCGCCCTATCTGAAGAGCACGCAACCAGGACAGGAACCTGGTTATTTATTGCCGCTTCATACCGATGCAGGTCCTGATTTTACCAATACTGGCAAATGCCAGATTGTATTTGATTACGAAGATCATATCGTACCGACCTGTGGCAAGTCTTATAAGATCCGCCGGACCTGGCACATCTATGATTGGTGTGGCCGGCGTGATACGACCTGTGTGCAGTGGTTTAAGATTACGGATACCGAGGCACCGGTGATAAAAGAAGCATACCTCAACCCGATCGATGATCATGGAGGCACGAGCTGTGAAGAAGTGCCTGCATCATTGAATCGCCTTGCCCGTGAGAAGGGCGCCCTGGTAGCCTGTGAAGTGTTGAAAGCGGAAGTGGATCCCCACGACTGCAAAGCAGGAGTTACTTTGCCAGACCCGAGAGCGTGGATATTAAAAGACTGTGATGACCAGATAGAGGTCTACTATGAGATTGAATACGTAGATCCATCGCATCCCGGCAAGACACTGCTCGAATCGGGAAATATTGAAGAAGGTAGCACTGCCCATGTCTATCTCCCTGAAGGCTGGCATAATGTGTTGTACCACATCCGTGACCGCTGCTGGAACGAGACCTTGTTACTGCAGGGCATCAGCGTCTACGACAACACGCCACCGACGCCGGTGTGTGATGAGATCACGCAGGTGACGCTGGATCCGGAGAAATGCTGGGCCCGTGTCTATGCGAAAGACCTGGATGATGGCAGCCACGACAACTGCTGTGACCAGTTGCACTTTGCAGTAGCGAGCATGGACAGCATCGAATACTGGCGCAACTACTGGTGGTCATACTATCAGAACTGCCTGGATGAATACGATTTCCATCATTATTATGATGCCATAAATGTGACCATTGAAGACTGGATCAACATGTTTGTCTTCGACGATTATATTGATGTCACGGAATGTGGTAGCGAACAGCTGGTTCTGCGGGTCTATGAAGCGTGTGACCTGCCGGTATACGATCCCCACACTTTCTATGGCGGCGAGCATGAATGGTACTGGTGGAATCTATCGGATCAGTTTGCTGTGTGGTATTACTGGAGGCTGAACGAATACATTCATTACGGAGACCCAAGGCCGACGCTGAGTTGTTCGATACCTGATATTGAACTGGTCTGTCTGCCGTGGGAAGTACCGGTTTACATCGATTGTTATGCCTATAAAGTGAACTGGACCATGGCACCTACCCGGCCTTTATTTGCGCATATGGAATAGAGCCTAATGCAGTGAACGAATGGAAGGGCAGGGTCTTGTCACCCTACCCGGAAGAGGAAAGTATAACCCGTGGGCTAAGTGCCCAGAAGCGGTGGCACTTCCCGCACCTGTACAACGACTGCATGATCGAGGTGATTAAAGACGATAAGACACCACCGGTGGTGGTTGCCCCTGAAGATGTGACGGTGTACTGTGATGGCGTACCTTACTGGTGGGAGCTGACGAAGCCTTATGCCGGAGGCACGAAAACCGCCACGGTGAAAGGGCATGGAGCCTCCTTTACGCATGATGTATGTGAAGGAGAAGATGTACTGGCTACGTATTGCGCAGATCCTTACATCTACCCAGTAGGATGGAATACTTCAGGTGCTCCGGTAGAAGTAACGACGGTATGCTGCGTAGAGATCCCGTGGGATGGCGGCGACTTTGGCTACTATGGCGGTTCGGTCTGCGGCGAGTCCAATTATGCCGGCGGCGTGAACTGCGATGAATACAGCTACTGGTACCACGATCACAACTGGCAGCCGATCTACTGCCGCTTGTGGCTGATGCTGGATAAATACGACAACCCGGACGGTGGACACCCGGATCCGCAAAGTTACTTTGACGAGACGTCGGAAGACTGGGTGATTACGGACAACTGCTGGGCGCCGGAAACGGAAGTGGAATACAGCGGCAGCCTGAATGAATGTGGGGTAGGGACGCTGACCAAGACGGTGACGGCCACCGACAAGTGTGGCAACACGGCATACGACACGCAGACCCTGTATGTGAAGCCACGCTCCGACTTTGAAGTGATCTTCCCGGCAGATGTGGTGGTGAACTGCACGGATCAGGCCAATTTGGCGGCAGACCGTACGGGAGCAGGTTATCCGGAGATTAGCGACGACGACTGTGAGCTGATCGGGGTGACGTACTCGGATGAGCGCTACGATGTGACGGAAGGCTGCTATAAGATCCTGCGGACGTGGAAGCTGATCGACTGGTGTGTTTATTCACCGGATCTGCACAGCCGCTATCCGGATGTGATCGTAGACGACCGTTTGGTGGCCAGTGACAGCAGATGCTGCATCCACCGCAACCTGAAGGATGACGGCGATGGTTACATGACCTATCTGCAGGTGATCAAAGTGATCGACGATGAAGCGCCGGTGATCGTATGCAATGAGCTGGCCGAGACCTGCATCCTGGACAACAACTGCGATGCAGCGACGGTCCGGTATGAGTTGCTGGCCTCAGGCACGGACAACTGTGCTGCAGCGGATGAGATCCAGTACCGCTACACGGTACTGGCCGATGAGACCACTCCGGTAGCTTACGGACAAGGCCATGAATTAACAGCAGAACTGGCGGTCGGCACCTATGGTGTCTGGCTGGTAGGTAAGGACCGCTGTGGCAATGAAGACAGCTGTTATACGACATTTACGATCAGAGACTGCAAACAACCAACGCCTTATTGTTACCATGGCATCGCTACGGTGGTGATGAGTCCATCGGGCGAAGTGGAGGTCTGGGCTACGGACTTCGATGCGGGCAGCTACGACAACTGTACAACAGCCGATAACCTGATCCTGAGCTTTACGGAAGACGGCGAGACTCCAAGTATCACGTTCACCTGTGCGGACATCCCGGATGGACGTTCACAGGAGATCGAGGTGGAGATTTGGGTGATCGACGAGGCGGGTAACAAAGACTTCTGCACGACGACGTTGTTGCTGCAGGACAACACCGGTAATGCCTGCCAGGACAGCAGTCCGTTGACGGAGTCGGGATCCGGAGTAGCATCACCAGGACAAAAGGTAAAAGGAGAAGGGATAAGGACCCCAGAACTCTATCAGAACACGCCGAACCCATTCAGTGGAGAGACGAAGATCGGCTTCTGGTTGCCGGAAAGCATGACAGCCACGCTGAAGATCATGGATGTGACGGGTAAAGAGTTATATAGGGTGACCGGCAGTTATTCAGGTGGAAATCATTTGATTACGTTAGAAGCTGGGAGCATCCCGGAAGTGAAAGGGGTGTTATTTTATCAGTTGGAAACTAAATCCGGGGTGATCAATAAACGCATGGTAAAGGTGGATTAACCTATCCGGTTCGACATAACCGACTATTGAATAAATAAAATAAAGCAGTCATCTCAATTTGGGATGACTGCTTTGTTTTTATGCGATACTAAGGAGTGACTTTGAAATGATCTTTTGCACCGGTGGGGCGGTGAACAACTGCAAACCAGGCAGCAGGTAATACGGGACTTGGATATCCGGAGACCAGTAACAACGACCGCGAGGCGATCAGGGTGACTTACAGTGATGTGACTATGATTTGATGGAAGTGTGTAGCAAGATATTGGGGTGTGGTACCGGAACTTTTAAGGCTACTAGCTACAAAAGGATGGACTTTCATACCCTTTCTAAATCTACTCATATATATAAATTTTATATGTAGAAAGTATTTTTGGGCATCAAATTAGTGATTAGCAACAATTTGTGTAATTTCGATTACTGGAAAACCAAAACTACATCGATGAACCATATTTACAAGAATTCCCCAATTGGGTTGTTGTTAAGTGCAATTTTTATATTAATAACTGCATTTAATAAGAACAGTGAAGAAAATTTCAACAATACTTCCCGAGCAGCATTTGACGCGCCACCCTTAATAACTATTGATTCGCAGGTTTTCAATTACTCTGGAACGATAGACAATTTCGTTGTTCCAGATGGGGTCACAAGTTTAACGATAAAAGTTAGAGGGGCTCAGGGAGGATCTGTTTCGACTTCTTGTAGTGCTACTGGTGGCCTTGGAGCTGAAATGATCGGGGATTTTGCAGTTACTCCAGGTGAATCTCTGATGGTTTTGGTTGGTCAGCAAGGACTTTCAAACCGCTCCGATGCCGGTGGCGGTGGTGGTTCATTTGTAGTGGGCTCCGGCAATACACCTTTGATCGTTGCGGGCGGTGGTGGTGGAGCCACCAATAATATTTCGCAATGCGGTTCCAATCTCAATGGTATTGATGCATCCATCACTACAAGCGGAACAGCCAGTGCGAATGGACTGGTGGCCGGAGGAACAGGTGGAAATGGTGGTGGTGCAAGTTCAGGATCTGGCGGCGGTGGTGGCGGATTTTTTACCGATGGAACAGCCGGAACAGGGCTTGCAAACAATAATGGAAAATCATTCTTACATGGTGGCATTGGCGGTACTGGGAATAACAACGATTTTGGCGGATTTGGTGGTGGTGGTGCCGGATGGTTTACCGGTGGGAATGGCGGCGGCGGCGGAGGATATTCCGGTGGTGGTACCAGTGGTTCTCAACCCTATAGCGGCGGTGGCGGCGGTGGCTCTTTTAATGCCGGAACAAACCAGGTGAATATTGCAGGTGTTCAAAGCGGTAATGGAAAAGTGGTTATTTGTTGGGTCATTGTGGATTGCGACACACCTAGCATTACGTGCCCATCAAATATTACGATTATGGCCAATCCGTTTGCCTGTGAGGTGCCAGTGAGTTATGCTGACCCAACAGTGGAAAGTGATTGTGTACCAACAATAACCCGCATAGCAGGACCGGCTTCAGGAAGCCTTCTGGATCTTGGAACTTCTGTTGTGACGTTTGTGGCCAGTAATCCGCCTGCAAATAACGATACTTGCTCCTTTACGATCACCGTTTTGGAGAACGGTCAGGGCCAGCCCCTCCAATCCACGGGTAAACGAGCTGCAGCAGGATTGGCCTGTCACGATCATGTCAACATCAGCCTGAACAGTGACTGCCTGCGGACGATCACCGCAAGGGATGTGCTGGTAAGCGGTAGCGCTGGCTGCATCGATCGCTACAATTGCAATGTATTTTTGCCGAATGGATTAACCCCGATTCCTGGAGCTACCCTGACATACGAGAACGTCGGTCAGACCTTGACCTATGTGGTCGAAGACATTCAATCGGGTGGCAAATGCTGGGGTACGTTGAAGCTGGAAGACAAACTGGGCCCACAAATTTATTGTCAGAACGATACGATCAGCTGCCTGCAGATGAGCGAGCGGGAAGACCTGGTGATGATCACGGATCTTTGCCAGCCCTACCCGACGACGACAGATATCCTGGAGAAGCAGTGGACGGATCTGGGTTGTGATGACCGGGAATTCATTGGTTACCTGGCACGGAAAGTAAGAGCCACCGACGTGTGGGGCAATTACGCCGAATGCCGGGATACGCTGTTTGTACGCAAGGAGACCATTGACAGCCTGGTCTGTGGTCCGGATACGCTGATCGAATGCACGACCGAAGTGGTCCGCAATGGCAAGACCGTGGAATTATTGTGGAATGCCGGCAAAAACGGCGATACCTATCTGGATGCCGAGGGTTATGCCCATCCGTGGCCGACAAAAGGAGATGGCTATTTCCCGGCTCCCTATCTGAAGAGTACGCAACCAGGACAAGATCCCGGATATTTATTGCCTCTTCATACCGATAGTGGTCCGGATTTCACGAATACCGGCAAATGCCAGATTGTCTTTGACTATGAAGATCACATTGTTCCTACCTGTGGCAAATCCTATAAAATCCGCCGGACCTGGCATGTTTACGACTGGTGCGGCCACAGCGATACGACTTGTGTGCAATGGTTCAAGATCACGGACACGCAGTCACCACAGATTGACCCGGGCCATTTGAACATCTTCGATAACCTGGTGAGTTCAGCGGATCAGATCCACGCATGTGACTTTGTTCCGGAGTCGGTGATCCAGGAAGCCAGAAGTAAGCAGGCCTGGTTGGCGTGTGAGGTGCTGGAAGCAGAAGTGGATCCGCACGATTGCAAAGCAACGGTTATCCTGTCTGATCCACGGGCCTGGGTTCTCAAAGATTGTGATGATCTCCTTGATGTCTACTACGAGATCGAATATGTTGATCCGACCCATCCGGGGAAGGTGTTGCTGGAATCTGGAAATATCGCTGAAGGGGAGACGGGTCATGTTTACCTGCCAGCTGGGTGGCATAATGTAGTGTACCACATCCGTGACCGGTGCTGGAACGAAACATTGTTGTTGCAGGCCATCAGCGTGTACGACAATACCCCACCGGTGCCGGTATGCGACGAGATCACCCAGGTGACCCTGGATCCGGAAAAATGCTGGGCCCGCGTTTATGCGAAAGATCTGGATGATGGGAGCCATGACAACTGTTGCGACCAGCTGCATTTTGCTGTTGCCAGCATGGACTCGATCACCTACTGGCGTCAATACTGGGAGGATTATTATGCTTCCTGCCTGGATCCCTACGATTATCATCATTACAATGATCTCATTCAACAGACCATTGAAGAATGGATTAATGTCTTTGTGTTTGACGATTACATTGATGTGACGGAATGCGGGAGCGAGCAATTGGTGTTGCGGGTGTATGAAGCTTGCGATGTACCGGTGTATGATCCGCATATCTTCTATGGTGGAGAACACGAATGGTATTGGTGGCATCTTTCAAACAATTTTGCCCGCTGGTATTACTGGCGACTGAATGACTACATTCATTATGGAGATCCTCGCGCTGCATTGACTTGTACGGCTGAAGTCCTAACGCCGGCTTTGCCTGCTGCTGCGGATCCGGTTGCTTACAACATCAGCGAATGGGATATACCGCTAAGCATCGGATTATGTGCCTATCCCATCAGTTATCTGGAACAACATGGCAGCTTCCCATCGGGAATCTGTGCTTACTTTATTCCGGATGATGCGGCAAGGAAGGAATGGGAGTCAAGAGTGCGTAGCCCATATCCAACTGATGTTATTGTATTGGAAAGTCTGTCGGAAAGTAAACGGCATCATTTCCCCCACCTGTACAACGACTGCATGATCGAAGTACGTAAAGATGATAAGACGCCACCGGTGGTGGTAGCTCCTGAAGATGTGACAGTGTACTGTGACGGTGTTCCCTACTGGTGGGAACTGACGAAGCCCTATGCCGGAGGTACGAAGACAGCCACGGTTAAAGGCCATGGCGCCTCCTTTACGCATGATGTATGTGAAGGAGAAGATGCCTTACAGACTTATTGTTCCAGTCCGGACGTGTACCCGGAGGGGAAAAATACATCCGGAGACCTTGCTGAAGGGCCTGTATGCTGTGTGGAGATCCCCTGGGATGGCGGAGACTTCGGCTACTACGGAGGCTCGGTCTGCGGGGAATACAGCTATGCCGGTGGGGTGAACTGTGATGAATACAGTTACTGGTATCACGATCACAACTGGCAGCCCATCTACTGTCGGCTTTGGCTGATGCTGGATAAATACGACAACCCGGACGGTGGACATCCGAACCCGCAAAGTTACTTTGATGAGACGGCGGAAGACTGGGTGATCACGGACAACTGCTGGGCTCCGGAAACGGGAGTGGAATACAGTGGCAGCCTGAACGAATGTGGGGTAGGGACGCTGACCAAGACGGTGACGGCTACCGACAAATGTGGCAACACCGCGTACGACACGCAGACCCTGTATGTCAAGCCACGCTCCGACTTTGAGGTGATCTTCCCGAAAGATGTGGTGGTGAACTGCACAGACCAGGCCAATTTGGCGGCAGACCGCACGGGAGCGGGTTATCCGGAGATCAGCGACGACGACTGTGAGCTGATCGGGGTGACGTACTCGGATGAGCGCTACGATGTGACGGAAGGCTGCTACAAGATCTTAAGGACGTGGAAGCTGATCGACTGGTGTGTTTATTCACCGGATCTGCACAGCCGCTATCCGGATGTGATCGTCGACGACCGGTTGGTAGCGAGTGAAAGCAGATGCTGCATCCACCGCAACCTGAAGGATGACGGAGATGGTTACATGACCTATCTGCAGGTGATCAAGGTGATCGACGACGAAGCGCCGGTGATCGAGTGCAATGAGCTGGAAGAGACCTGCATCCTGGACAACAACTGCGATGCAGCGACGGTACGGTATGAGTTGCTGGCTTCAGGCACGGACAACTGTGCTGGAGCGGATGAGATCCAGTACCGCTACACGGTATTGGCCGATGAGACCACTCCGGTAGCTTACGGACAAGGCCATGAATTAACAGCAGAACTGGCGGTAGGCACCTATGGTGTCTGGCTGGTGGGTAAGGATCGTTGTGGGAACGAGGACAGTTGTTACACAACCTTCACGATAAGAGACTGCAAGAACCCTACACCCTATTGTTACCATGGCATCGCTACGGTGGTGATGAGTCCATCGGGCGAAGTGGAGGTCTGGGCTACGGACTTTGATGCGGGCAGCTACGACAACTGTACGACAGCCGACAACCTGATCCTGAGCTTTACGGAAGACGGCGAGACACCAAGCATAATATTCACCTGTGCAGACATCCCGGATGGTCGTTCACAGGAGATTGAAGTGGAGATCTGGGTGATCGACGAGTCCGGCAACAAGGACTTCTGCACGACGACGTTGTTGCTGCAGGACAACAGTGGCAATGCCTGCCAGGACAGTAGTCCGTTGACGGAGTCGGGATCCGGAGTAGCATCTCCGGGACAAAAGGTAAAAGGAGAAGGGATCAAGACGCCAGAGCTGTACCAGAACACGCCGAACCCATTCAGTGGAGAGACGAAGATCGGATTCTGGCTGCCGGAGAGCATGACGGCGACCCTGCGGGTGATGGACGTGACGGGTAAGGAGCTCTACAGGATGAGTGGGACCTATTCAGGTGGTAGTCATTTGATCACCCTGGAAGCTGGTAGTATTCCAGAAGTGAAAGGCGTGTTGTTCTATCAGCTGGAAACGGAAAGAGGCGTATTGAATAAACGAATGGTCAAGGTGGATTAACCGATGCTGATCGACCGAAGGGAGCGTCAGTAGAAACGGAGAAAGGGGTTTGAATAAACGAATGGTCAAAGTGAATTAATAGGGATGCTGACAATGCGCCAGCATTCGTCAGTAGGATGGTCGTAAGGATATACCCAATAATCAAGCAAAGCAGCCATTTTCAGGATAAATGGCTGCTTTGTTGTTTTATGTATTTGATCGTGAACTTTCTCTTCCCTGGTGAGAAATTGAGGTCACTAACCGACCCTTCTTTCATTTTTATCACTCGTTAAAGTACATTAATACATATATGTTGCCTTATATAAGGTGGCATTGGTTATTTTAGCCACGGCAACGAATTTGAAAACCAAGACAACACCGATGAACCATCTTTACAAGAGCATTATTGCCTGTATTTTAGTGATTACAGGCGGTTTACTTGCTTCATCCTTTACAGCAGATCACTCTGGTGAAAAGCTACGCTCAAGCTATTATCCCGATAATTTTGTTGCAACAATTCTTGATTCCCAGGTATTCAATTATACCGGCGGAGTACAGAATTTTATTGTACCACCCGGGATAACTTCTGTGACCATCAAGGCATGGGGAGGATCTGGCCAGCCTATGACCGTAGAGCAATATTCACCCAGCGTCGGTGGATTGGGAGGATATGCTACCGGAGTGCTGGCTGTCAACCCCGGAGATAATTTAATAGTTTATGTAGGTGGTTCAGGTGCTAATGGTATAGGTGGATTCAATGGAGGCGCAGTGGGTGGTTATGGCACTCCATCCGATGGATTAGCTGGCTTTGCGGGCAGTGGAGGTGGTGCGTCTGACATAAGGACCGGTGCCGGTGCTTTGGCGGACCGGATTATTGTGGCTGGCGGCGGCGGCGGTGGTGGCCGCGATTATGTCAATGGCACTTGCCAGCCTTGTGGAACAGGTGGAAATGGAGGCGGCGGCGGTGGACTGATCGGTGAAAACGGTGCCGACCCGGCCGACCCCTCTTACGGTTATTATTTTAATCCCGGTTCTGGTGGCAAAGGAGGGACTCAGATCGGGGGTGGAGCTGGTGGTGATGGTCCCCAAGGGCCGGATGGTATTCCCGGTACCAGTGGCTCTGGTGGAGTAGGTATTGATGGGAGTTATAGCATGGCTAGCGGCGGTGGAGGAGGTGGATATTTTGGAGGCGGCTCCGGTGCAGGTGCAATGATAGGGTCTGGTGTGGCAGGCGGTGGTGGAGCAGGAGGTTCTTCTTATATTGGAGGCGTAACTGCAGGAATTACCCAACCCGGTGTTCGTTCAGGAGATGGGTTGGTGACCATATTGTGGGATGTGGATGCACCCGATGCTTCTGCAGGAGTTTCGTGCCAGGATCACGTCAATGTAAGTTTGAATACGACTTGTGCTCGGGAGGTTACTCCAAATGAGGTGCTGACTAGTGCCAGTGCCGCCTGTGTAAGTTGCTATACCCTTGAATTATTCATGCCAAATACAACGGTCCCGGTACCCGGGTCCATACTAACCAACGAACATATTGGAGCTACTTTAACGTATGTAGTTCGCAACATCTATTCAGGAGCGAAATGCTGGGGAACCATTCGATTGGAAGACAAACTTGGACCGCAGATTCAGTGTGTCAACGATACCATCAGCTGTTTGCAGATGAGTGAACGGGAAGACTTGGTCGTATTAACGGATGAATGTATGGTTTACCCGCCATCTGAAGAAATTTTAGAGAAACAATGGACTGACCTCGGATGTGATGACCGTACCTTTATCGGTTATCTATCCCGGAAAGTAAGAGCAACTGATGTTTGGGGTAATTTCAACGAATGTCGGGATACCCTGTTTGTACGGAAAGAGACCATTGACAGCCTGGTCTGCGGACCGGATACCCTGATCGAATGCACGACCGAAGTGGTCCGCAATGGCAAGACTGTAGAATTGTTGTGGAATACCGGCAAAAACGGCGATACCTACCTGGATGCCGAGGGATATGCCCATCCCTGGCCTACGAATGGATATGGCTATTTCCCGGCGCCTTATCTGAAGAGCACGCAACCAGGACAAGATCCCGGCTATTTATTGCCCCTCCACACGGATGCAGGGCCTGATTTTACCAATACGGGCAAATGCCAGATCGTCTTCGACTACGAAGACCACATCGTGCCTACTTGCGGGAAGTCTTACAAAATCCGCCGGACCTGGCATGTGTACGATTGGTGCGGGCACCGCGATACAACTTGTGTGCAATGGTTCAAGATCACGGATACCACGGCTCCGGTTATTGAGAGTAAATATCTGTACGCAATGGGCAATGAGTGTCCTGATGTGCCGAGAGTACTTCTTGATAAATCGGCAAGCCTGGAAGCTTTGACGGCATGTGCTATCCTTGAAGCCGAGGTAGATCCTCATGACTGTAAGGCAACGGTCATACTACCAGATCCACGTGCCTGGGTCTTGAAAGATTGCGACGATGTGCTGGATGTCTACTATGAGATTGAATACGTAGATCCGACCCATCCGGGAAAGGTGTTGCTGGAATCCGGAAATATCGCAGAAGGGGAGACGGCTCATGTATACCTGCCGGCTGGCTGGCACAACGTAGTATACCACATACGTGACCGGTGCTGGAACGAGACCTTGTTACTGCAGGGCATCAGCGTCTACGACAATACGCCGCCGACACCCGTGTGTGACGAGATCACCCAGGTTACCTTGGACCCGGAAAAATGCTGGGCTCGAGTTTATGCGAAAGATCTGGACGATGGCAGCCACGACAACTGCTGTGATCAGTTGCATTTTGCAGTAGCCAATATGGACAGTGTGATCTACTGGCGCAACTACTGGCAATCCTATTTCAGTTCTTGCCTGGGAGCTTCCGAATACCAGGCCCAAAAGGATGAGTTGAATACTTTTATCGAAGAATGGATCAATGTTTTCGTTTTTGACGATTACATCGATGTTTCGGAATGTGGACGGGAACAATTGGTTCTACGGGTGTATGAGGCCTGTGACCTGCCCTTATACGATCCACATACTTTCTATGGTGGCGAGCACGAATGGTATTGGTACAATCATTCGGTACTGTTTGTAATGCATTACTTGTGGAGACTGGATGAATACATTCATTATGGCGATCCCAGGTTTAACTTTACCTGCGTGGAATCCACGAATGGTACCGATATAGGTACAGATTTACCATTAGGAGCTGTTTTACATCTTTATCAACACATTTATGTCACTCCTGAACTGACTAATTCCGGGTATTCAGAATGCGCTACTTCAGGTCTGCCCAGTTCTACGATCCTTGGGTATTATTTCCCGAAGTTGGAGCAAGCGCATGCAGGTACGGAAATGTCACTATGTACCTGGACGATATCAACAGATGCAGCTAAAGCAGACTGGACCAGTCGGGTTTACGAACCATATCGAACCGAGGCAGAGATCACCGCGAGACTTAATTTGACTACATTGTTTTACACGCCGGTTCGGTACAATGATTGTATGATCGAAGTGATCAAGGACGACAAAACGCCGCCGGTGGTGGTAGCTCCTGAAGATGTGACGGTTTACTGTGACGGTGTACCCTATTGGTGGGAGCTGACGAAGCCTTATGCCGGAGGTACGAAGACAGCGACGGTTAAAGGCCATGGCGCCTCCTTTACGCATGATGTATGTGAAGGAGAAGATGCACTGGCTACGTATTGCGCAGATCCTTACATTTACCCAATAGGAATAAACACTTCAGATGCGCCGGTTGAAGTAACGCAGGTATGCTGCGTAGAGATCCCCTGGGATGGCGGAGACTTCGGCTACTATGGCGGGTCGGTCTGCGGTGAATACAGCTATGCCGGTGGAGTGAACTGCGATGAATACAGCTACTGGTACCACGATCACAATTGGCAGCCCATCTACTGCCGCTTGTGGCTGATGCTGGATAAATACGACAACCCGGATGGTGGACATCCCAATCCGCAAAGCTACTTTGATGAGACGGCGGAAGACTGGGTGATCACGGACAACTGCTGGGCACCGGAAACGGAAGTGGAATACAGTGGCAGCCTGAACGAATGTGGGGTAGGGACGCTGACCAAGACGGTGACAGCTACCGACAAATGTGGCAACACCGCATACGACACTCAGACGCTGTATGTGAAGCCACGCTCCGACTTTGAAGTGATCTTCCCGGCAGATGTGGTGATGAACTGCACCGACCCGGGCAGCCTGGCGGCAGACCGTACGGGAGCAGGTTATCCGGAGATCAGCGACGACGACTGTGAGCTGATCGGGGTGACGTACTCGGATGAGCGTTACGATGTGACGGAAGGCTGTTACAAGATCCTGCGTACCTGGAAGCTGATCGACTGGTGTGTTTATTCACCGGATCTGCACAGCCGCTATCCGGATGTGATCGTCGACGACCGGTTGGTGGCCAGTGAGAGCAGATGCTGCATCCACCGCAATCTGAAGGATGACGGAGATGGTTACATGACGTACTTGCAGGTGATCAAGGTGGTGGATGATGAAGCACCGGTGATCGTATGCAATGAGCTGGAGGAGACCTGCATCCTGGACAACAACTGCGATGCAGCGACGGTACGGTATGAGTTGCTGGCCTCAGGCACAGACAACTGTGCTGCAGCGGATGAGATCCAATACCGCTACACGGTATTGGCCGGAGAGACGACTCCAATAGCTTACGGACAAGGCCATGAATTAACAGCAGAACTGGCGGTAGGCACCTATGGTGTCTGGCTGGTAGGTAAGGACCGTTGTGGGAACGAAGACAGCTGCTACACAACCTTCACGATAAGAGACTGCAAGAACCCTACACCCTATTGTTACCATGGCATCGCTACGGTGGTGATGAGTCCATCGGGCGAAGTGGAAGTATGGGCTACGGACTTTGATGCCGGCAGCTACGACAACTGTACGACAGCCGATAACCTGATCCTGAGCTTCACGGAAGACGGCGAGACACCAAGTATAACCTTCACCTGTGCGGACATCCCGGATGGTCGTTCCCAGGAGATTGAAGTGGAGATCTGGGTGATCGACGAGTCCGGCAACAAGGACTTCTGCACAACGACATTGTTGTTGCAGGACAACACCGGCAATGCCTGCCAGGACAGTAGTCCGTTGACGGAGTCGGGATCCGGAGTAGCATCTCCGGGACAAAAGGTAAAAGGAGAAGGGATAAGGACCCCAGAACTCTATCAGAACACGCCGAACCCATTCAGTGGGGAGACGAAGATCGGATTCTGGTTGCCGGAAAGCATGACGGCCACGCTGAAGATCATGGACGTGACGGGCAAGGAGCTCTACCGGGTGACCGGCAGTTATTCAGGAGGTAATCATTTGATTACGTTAGAAGCTGGTAGCATCCCGGAAGTGAAAGGGGTGTTATTTTACCAACTGGAAACCGAAAAAGGGGTATTGAACAAACGAATGGTGAAGGTGAATTAGCCAATGCTGACCGGTGCTGACCGACCGAAGGGAGCGTCAGTTGAAACGGCTAAAGGCGTATTGAATAAGCGGATGGTCAAGGTGAATTAATAGGGATGCTGACAATGCGCCAGCATTCGTCAGTAGGATGGTAAAGGTGGATTAACCGATGCTGACAATACGATAGTGTTTTTCAGTGAAAAGAAAGAAGCGCGAGTGCAATGCTGACAACACAATAGTGTTCGTCAGTGAAAAGAAAGAAGCGCGAGTGCAATGCTGACAATACGATAGTGTTCGTCAGTATATTTTAGAAAAGAGGATGTTGCCATGTATGATTTCTACTTGGCAACATTCTTTCTGTTTTGATCGTAATCCTCGATAATTCTACCCTAAGATTTTTAAGAAATGTTACTGTCGAAACGAGGCCCGACGGTATGAAGCCCACAAGAAGTATAATTCCTAACGAAGAAACGAGCAACCTCTATTACGTGTGAGTGACCGCTTCAGAACAATGTCACGCGTTTTCATACACTATAAACTGGATTAGCGCATCAATAGCTCCAGAAATGAACATTTTACCTTGACCGGGGAATTTTGTAGAAAAATCTGCACGAAATATTCATCAATAATTTGTAGAGCATAAAATATACTTTCTTTTTATTATGATAATAAATATTGACTTAAAATTCTAATATTAAATAATTTATAAGTTAATAATAATTATCATATGAAATATAAAATTTGTTTCTATTTTATTATTCGTAAAATTGAAAATTGAGCTATAAATGAATTGACAAATGACCCAGGAATATTACTCACATTCTTTCAGTTTTACGGGAAAATTAAAAATAGGAAATGCATTAACTATTGGTCTGTTCCTACTTGCCCTGGTATCGGGTAATTCGGAGCTGTCTGCACAGGTTGTAAGTGGCTATCCCTGTTTAATAAAAGGAAATTGTACCTATCCTGCGGACCCTGACAACTGTGGATATGGGATACGGTTTCGTAGCGGCTATGACAATCGTACCGTTTGCATGTCCTATTGCACCACCGCTGATTCCATTGAAAAGCAGTTCATCAATTACATGGATAGTCTGCTGTCTCCGAATAACCATTGCCAGAATATCCGTTTAGCCGGGATCGATGTAACCATAGTATCCGGTGGGACATTTAACTCGAGTTTTAATGTTCATGTAGACGATTATCCTGGGGGTGAGGGACAAATTCCTTTACCACTGACCTGTGGAGGAACAGTAAGGTATACTTTCTTTTTGGCCGGTACCTGTCAGAATACAGACTGCGATGATGTCGAATCGGTCAATCAGGCGGTGTTAATCCTCAGGGTTATACCATTGCCAACACCGGAGGTGCCATCTAATGATACAGCCTATACCTGCCAGGATAATATCACCAATACATTTCAAACCTGGTTGGATGAATTTACAGATGGCTCGAATGATTTATTTAATTATGCTACCTGTGATGTGCGCAGAGGGCCTCTCTGTAATCTAAAAACACGTGTTCAGGTATTTTTTGCAGATGATCCAGGCCGCGGTTGGAATCAGGCTTGTTTTATCAATGAAAATATTGTAGCGTGTATGCGTCGAACGCTGATAAGCCAACTGCGACCTTCGGACACCATTTGCGGTAATCGCATCACCATTCGGATTACCAACAGCGATGAAATTTACCAATCCTGTGGAGATTCGGTGCGAGAAGCTACCTTTACCATCATCGATCGATGTCCTCCAACCATCACCTGTCTAACTCAATTTATTGACATTGATCCCAATAACAATTGTGAATATGTGATAGGTGATTATGCGTCTGATCCCTGGGTCTCCGCCACAGATGATTGCAACTCAATGATCGGTGGAATGGACGTTGTCCTATCTCAAATACCCGCACCAAATACAGAGACCTTCACCAGCAGTGGCTATCTCACCTTTGTAGCTACCGATGCCGCAGGAAATTCATCTACGTGCCGGGTGGTGGTAACCGATGCAAAAATTGGAGTTGCAAAAAACCTGGATACCGTTTATCAGCGAAGAACAACGGATGGGCTGATCGAAGCTTGTTTCAGTGTAAAAGTTCAAAACCTGGGTTTAGACACCCTTTACCCGGTGGATCTTTACGATACACTTTATTTTCACACCGAGGTAACAGGGGGAAGCCTGACCTATGACGGCGCTGCGATAGACCCGGTGTTTGCGTACCGCTATAGCGGAGATACCACCTTTGTTTTCGCAGAGGGTGCAAAGCTTGCTCCTGGAGAATACTACATCATTTCTTACTGTGTGATCGCTCCTGCCACCCATTTCAAAAATGCAGATGGATCTGTGTTATGTAATTCTGCAGTAGTCCATGCAGATAATCTGGTTCGTGACACCATGGGACTGCTCGTATCAACTACTTCGGTTATGGATCGATCGGAGAATGGTGATCAGATCGAGCTGGATATCTTTTGTAACGCATCCAACGACGATTGTACACCGGTGTACGTTCCGGGCATCGGATTGGCCAAGAATCTCGACAGTGTCGTTCAGGTGCCCAATGAGCCTGGCATATTTCAGGTCTACACGAGCTTAATAATTAAAAGTATAGGCAATGACCCACTTCAGAACATCACATTGACCGATCATCTTCCAGCGCAAGGATTTATTGAGGTAGATACAGTGCTTTTAGTAGATCATCCGGGAACCACTTCACTGGATTCCTATTTCTATCCAAATAATGAAGGATTTATCATTTTTGGTGGTATCCTACAAACTGGTGATTCAATGATCGTTCAGATTGTAAGTCAATACAGGGCTTACGAGGCATTGGATGTAAGCGGAATGATCATTTGCAATACTGCTTATGCGACTGGTGTAGGAGTTTCCAGCATCGTAAGTGCCATTGATACCTCTCAGGCAGGGACTTTGATCGACCCGGACTTCGATTGGGATCCGGCAAATAACAACGAATGCACGCCACTGCCGATGCCCAGCATCAGCGCAGTGAAAGACTATACGATCGATTCGGTGTTCTGTGATCCAATATTGGGTGAGTTATTTGCAGTAACTTTTACGTACAGTGTGGTTAACACCGGCAACGTGCCATTGGATAGTGTCTGCCTGACGGACGATTTAGTCACCCAGTTGGGAGCTGTATTGATCGATCAGGAAGCATCGGTATACGGGAACAGTGCCAACTGTACGGACCTGACGGTTTCACCGGCATCCGACACGATCTTTTGGTATGCATGTACTCCGTTGCTACCCAATGACAGCATCTGGGCCAGCAAATCGGTGATCCTTGACGCAAAAGCGTCCGGAGCTCCGGTACCATTAATGAACCAGGCGAGGGTAGTGGCTTGGGACACGTTGGGTAAAAAGTTTATAGCAGACCTGTCGGATGCAGGAGATCAGCCTAAGAGCAATAATCCAACTCATTTTGCGGACCAGGGTACGGATAATGATCCAACCCAGGTACGGTTGCCCCTACTGGGGGTAGCCAAATGGGTGGACAGTGTTCGTCTGGTGATGACACCGGATTCGGTGGGTAACTTTGACGTGACCTATAAGATCAAGGTTAAAAACATCGGGAATACGCCATTAGACTCGGTATTGCTGGTTGAGGATCTGGACGGCCAGCTTGGTCCTGCGTATATGATCCCGCCGGATCCCATGGTAACAGTAACCAATGGCACCGGAAATGCTTCCTACAACGGTACTACAAACGATACATTATTAAGCCCATCGGCGAATAAACTTGGGGTGGATGACAGCATCGTGGTATGCCTGAAGATTATGGTGAATCCCAATGCCATGGGCGCCTCGGACACCCTGCTCAATCAAGCATATGCCTGGGCCGTAGATACGGTATCGGGCTATACCACGGAAGACTATTCGGATGCCGGAATGGATGCCGAAGGAACCAATGGGGAGGGGGAATGCGACGATCCTACTCTGGTACAATTAAAAGACATCAACGTATCGAAGCAGATCCTGCGTGTGACCACTTACCGACAGGATTCACTTCCGGGTGTTGCAGCCGTTGAATTCCAGGTGCTGATCAAGAACAAGGGGAATGTTCCATTTTATGATCTGATGCTGGTGGATTCGATCGCCGATCAATTGGGATCGGCCCTGGTTGCTGTTCTGGAACCGCCCAGTATTCACGAGCCACCGCAGTTGATCAACGGGGTGGTGACCAGCCTGAATGGGACCTCCTATCTGCCCACCATACAGGATTTCCCGAAGATACTGGATGGCACCATGGTGCTGGATACTCTGGAAAGGGATTCTTTTATCGATGTACGATTTACTTTGCTGATTGATCCAAACGCTGTCGGAGCACCTTCACCGTTAAAAAATCAGGCTGTGGTGATGGGTAATACCATCATCGGTGACCACACCGACCGCAGCGATACCGGACCGGATCCGGAGAGCTCGAATGGAGGTGAAGAAGGAGATACCGGCGGGGAGCACGATCCAACCTGCGTGAATGTACCCATGGTCAACCTGAATAAGAATCTGGATCATGTGGAAGACAGCCCGGCACTGGGTAACTTCCGGGCAGTCTATCATTTGACCATAACCAATACAGGGAATACGCCTCTTGACAGTCTGAGCCTTACGGACGATATAATGACACAGTTTGGTATCTACTTCCAAAATGTCGTTAGCGTCGGGGTACTTTCGTCGAATGCTACGGCTGGTGTTGATGTTGATCCAGGTTATGACGGAACCGCAGGATCGAACATGCTTATTCCTTCGGATGCTACCTATCTGGAACCTGGTCAGCAGATCACCATTGAATTGAAAGTGGAGATTGATCCGGTGATCGGTAATTTAACGGCAGATACGTTGTACAATCAGTCGGAGGTATGGGCCAGAGGGGTAAGTCCAAGCGGTATAGAGATCAATGGTAACGACGGCCTGGTCGATGCTTATGGCCGGGTGATCTGGACCCATGACCTGTCGGACCCTGGAGTTGATCCGGATGGTCTGAACCCCGGAGCTCCGGGTGATCAGGGTACCGGCAATGATCCGACCATCATCCCACCTTGCTGGACGAATTGCGATGGCGCCTGTGAGGACCTGGTGAATGTATCGTTAGGAAGTGATTGTCAGACCTTTCTCACCGGTGGCGTGCTGATTCAGGGGAAAGATCCCTATTGTGTGCAACTGGGCTTCTATGCAGTCACATCCATCAAAGACCGTAATGGTAATCCGGTATCCAATCCGGTGACCGCGGATTACCGGGGGCAGGAGTTGTATGTCACGGTGGAAAATATTGTATGCGAAAACAGCTGTTGGGGCATAGTCAAAGTGGAAGACAAAATGCCACCACAAATTGTGTGTACCAACGATACGATCAGCTGTCTGCAAATGGCAGAAAGGGAAGACCTGATTGAGTTGTCGGACAATTGTATGGAATACCCACCTAAGTTGGAAGTACTTGAAAAGCAATGGACAAGTCTGGGTTGCGATGACCGTGAATTTATCGGTTACCTGGCGCGTAAAGTAAGGGCAACAGACGTGTGGGGCAATTACAACGAATGCCGCGATACCCTTTTTGTACGCAAGGAAACCATTGACAGCCTGGTCTGCGGTCCGGATACGCTGATCGAATGCACGACCGAAGTGGTCCGCAATGGCAAGACCGTAGAATTATTGTGGAATACCGGCAAAAACGGCGATACCTATCTGGATGCCGAGGGATATGCCCATCCCTGGCCTACGAATGGATATGGCTATTTCCCGGCGCCTTATCTGAAGAGCACGCAACCAGGACAGGAACCTGGTTATTTATTGCCACTTCAAACCGATGCAGGGCCTGATTTTACCAATACCGGCAAATGCCAGATCGTATTTGATTACGAAGATCACATCGTGCCGACCTGTGGCAAGTCTTATAAGATCCGCCGGACCTGGCACATCTATGATTGGTGTGGCCGGCGTGATACGACCTGTGTGCAGTGGTTCAAGATCACGGACACCACAGCTCCGGTCATTGAGAGTAAATATCTGTACGCAATGGGCAACGAGTGTTCTGATGTGCCGAGAGTACTTCTTGATAGAGCGGCAAGCCTGGAAGCTTTGACGGCATGTGCTATCCTTGAAGCCGAGGTAGATCCGCATGACTGCAAAGCAACGGTCATCCTGACTGATCCACGTGCCTGGGTACTGAAAGACTGTGATGACCAGATAGAGGTCTACTATGAGATTGAATACGTAGATCCGACCCATCCGGGTAAAGTCTTGCTGGAATCCGGAAACATCGCGGAAGGGGAGACGGCTCATGTTTACCTGCCGACTGGCTGGCACAACGTAGTATACCACATACGTGACCAGTGCTGGAACGAAACCTTGTTGCTGCAGGGTATCAGCGTCTACGACAACACACCGCCGACGCCGGTGTGTGATGAGATCACTCAGGTGACCCTGGATCCGGAGAAATGCTGGGCCCGCGTTTATGCGAAAGACCTGGACGATGGCAGCCACGACAACTGCTGTGACCAGCTTCATTTTGCAGTGGCCAATATGGACAGTATCATGTATTGGCGGGATTACTGGAAGTCATACATCATCAACTGTGTCGGTGAATCCAATTATGAGACAGGCAAAGATTTTTACGTTACGCTAATTGAAGAATGGATTAATATATTCGTCTTTGACGATTACATCGATGTATCGGAATGCGGTAGCGAACAATTGGTCTTACGGGTGTATGAAGCTTGTGATTTGCCGGTCTATGATGCGCATACATTTTTTGCCGGTGAACACAAATGGTATTGGTGGAATCACTCCTATTATTTCCAGATGTGGTATTTGTGGCGATTGGATGAATACATCCAATACAAGAATCCCCGTATGGATATAAGTTGTTTTGAAGCAGTATCGACAACATACGCATTTTATGATGTTCTACAGATTGGGTATGGTTTGAAAATCGGTGAGCACTTCGATACCAATCCGCTCTTGGCAGAATATGGTTATTTTGGGTGCCCAACTGCCGACTTGCCTGCCAGCTCACTTTTAGAAATTCAATTACCTGAATTGTCCAACAGCCATACGCCGGTACCCTTTTCCTTGTGCGGGTGGTCACCCTATATGACAAAAGATCAGCAGGATTGGTCTCAGCGTGTATTGGAACCATATCGTACAGAAGCTGAAATCACGAAACGCCTTAATCTGACCACACCTTATTATACCCCGGTTCGATACAGCGACTGCATGATTGAGGTGCTGAAGGATGACAAGACACCGCCGGTGGTTGTAGCTCCTGAAGATGTGACGGTTTACTGCGATGGTGTTCCCTACTGGTGGACGTTGACGAAGCCCTATGCCGGCGGTACGAAGACCGCCACGGTGAATGGGCATGGCGCCTCCTTTACGCATGATGTATGTGAAGGAGAGGATGCCTTGCAGACGTATTGTTCCAGTCCTGACGTATATCCGGCGGGAACAAATACATCCGGAGACCTTGCTGAAGGGCCGGTATGCTGTGTGGAGATCCCCTGGGATGGCGGAGACTTCGGCTACTACGGAGGCTCGGTCTGTGGGGAATACAGCTATGCCGGTGGGGTGAACTGTGATGAATACAGTTACTGGTATCACGATCACAACTGGCAGCCGATCTACTGCCGCTTGTGGCTGATGCTGGATAAATACGACAACCCGGACGGTGGACACCCGAACCCGCAAAGTTACTTTGATGAGACGGCGGAAGACTGGGTGATCACGGACAACTGCTGGGCGCCGGAAACGGAAGTGGAATACAGTGGAAGCCTGAACGAATGTGGGGTAGGGACGCTGACCAAGACGGTGACGGCCACCGACAAGTGTGGTAACACCGCGTACGACACGCAGACGCTTTATGTGAAGCCACGCTCCGACTTTGAGGTGATCTTCCCGGAAGATGTAGTGGTGAATTGTACCGACCCGGGCAGCCTGGCGGCAGACCGCACGGGAGCAGGTTATCCGGAGATCAACGACGACGACTGTGAGCTGATCGGGGTGACGTACTCAGATGAGCGCTACGATGTGACGGAAGGTTGTTACAAGATCTTAAGGACGTGGAAGCTGATCGACTGGTGTGTTTATTCACCGGATCTGCACAGCCGTTATCCGGATGTGATCGTCGACGACCGGTTGGTAGCGAGTGAGAGCAGATGCTGCATCCACCGCAACCTGAAAGATGACGGCGATGGATACATGACCTATCTGCAGGTGATCAAGGTGATCGACGATGAAGCGCCGGTGATTGTATGCAATGAGCTGGCCGAGACCTGCATCCTGGACAACAACTGCGATGCAGCGACGGTCCGGTATGAGTTGCTGGCCTCAGGCACAGACAACTGTGCCGCTGAAGACGAGATCCAATACCGCTATACGGTATTGGCGGAGGAGACCACGCCGGTAGCCTACGGACAAGGCCATGAATTAACAGCAGAACTGGTGGTAGGTACCTATGGTGTCTGGCTGGTAGGTAAGGACCGTTGTGGCAACGAGGACAGCTGCTACACGACATTTACGATAAGAGACTGCAAGAACCCAA
Source organism: Lewinellaceae bacterium (assembly GCA_020636135.1). Lineage (NCBI taxonomy): Bacteria > Pseudomonadati > Bacteroidota > Saprospiria > Saprospirales > Lewinellaceae > Lewinellaceae bacterium. The sequence continues at coordinate 3,900,132 of JACJYK010000001.1, read as the reverse complement.
CCCCCTATTGTTACCATGGCATCGCCACGGTGGTGATGAGTCCATCGGGCGAAGTGGAAGTATGGGCTACGGACTTTGATGCGGGCAGCTACGACAACTGTACCACGGCCGACAACCTGATCCTGAGCTTCACGGAAGATGGCGAAACGCCAAGTATCACATTCACCTGTGCCGATATCCCGGATGGACGTTCCCAGGAGATCGAGGTGGAGATCTGGGTCATCGACGAGGCCGGTAACAAAGACTTCTGTACAACGACGTTGCTGCTACAGGATAACACTGGCAATGCCTGCCAGGACAGCAGTCCGTTGACAGAGTCGGGATCCGGAGTAGCATCATCGGGACAAAAGGTAAAAGGAGAAGGGACAAGGACCCCAGAACTCAATCAGAATACGCCAAACCCATTCAGCGGGGAGACGAAGATCGGCTTCTGGTTGCCGGAAAGCATGACAGCCACCCTGAAGGTGATGGATGTGACAGGTAAGGAGCTCTACCGGGTGACCGGTAGTTATTCAGGCGGTAATCATTTGATCACGCTGGAAGCTGGCAGCATCCCGGAAGTGAAAGGAGTGTTATTTTACCAACTGGAAACGGAAAGAGGCGTATTGAACAGAAGGATGGTCAAGGTGGATTAACCGATGCTGACAACACGATAGTGTTCGTCAGTAGCATGGTGAAGGTGAATTAGTAGGGATGCTGACATTGCGAAAGCAATCGTCAGTAAAAAACACTAAGAATCATACAACAAAGCAGTCATCTCATCATTGGGGTGACTGCTTTGATTTTAGAATCAGAATGTAAATAATCCTATTTTTGCCTCGCTTTCCTACCAAAAAGTAAATTGGATCCAGTTTCTGAATACTGATTACTAATTACTGAAATACTGTATAAATATGCGTTTCGGAACCAAAGTTATCCATGCCGGAATAGAGCCGGACCCAACTACTGGAGCTATTATGACTCCGATTTATCAGACGTCAACCTATGTCCAGGAAGCACCTGGAAAACATAAGGGGTTTGAATATGCCCGAACCCAGAATCCTACGAGGAAGGTCCTCGAGGATAATTTGGCATCGCTGGAGAACGGCCAGTTTGGGATTGCATATGCGAGTGGATTAGCGGCCATGGATGCGGTGCTGAAATTGCTTAAGCCTGGTGATGAAGTGTTGTCAACCAATGACTTGTATGGTGGTTCCTACCGCTTGATCAAACGGATATACGAGAAATTTGGGATCCGGGGTCGATTTGTGGATATGTCCAGGGGTGATGAATTCGCAATGAACATCAATTCCGCTACAAGGCTGATCTGGTTGGAGACACCGACGAATCCCATGTTAAATATCATTGACATTGCTGCGGTGTGTGAAGTGGCTAAAGCAAAAAACATACTGGTCTGTGTGGACAACACATTTGCCTCACCCTACCTCCAAAATCCGCTGGACCTTGGTGCCGATCTGGTTCTCCATTCCGCTACGAAATACCTGGCAGGTCACAGTGATGTTATCCTGGGTGCAATAATTACCCGGAGCCAGGAACTGGCTGACCAGTTGCATTTTATTCAGAATGCTTCCGGTGCAGTACCAGGGCCTCAGGATTGTTTTTTAGCTCTGCGCGGTATCAAAACGTTGCACCTCAGGGTTCAGCGTGCCTGCGAAAATGCCGCTGAACTGGCACACTGGCTGGAGAATCATCCCAAAGTTGGCCAGGTGAATTACCCCGGACTTCCTCAACACCCGGGCCATGCCGTTGCCAAAAAACAGATGCGGGCATTTGGAGCAATGATCTCCTTTGACCTGAAGAATAATACGCTGGAAAATGCATACCACGTGCTGAGCAGTACCCATTATTTCTCCCTGGCCGAATCATTGGGTGGGGTCGAATCCCTGATCGGTCATCCGGCAAGTATGACACACGCTTCCATCCCACGTGAGGAAAGGTTAAAAGTCGGATTGACGGATTCTTTGATCCGTCTCAGCGTGGGCGTTGAGGATATTGAAGATCTGAAAGCCGACCTGGATCAGGCGCTACAGGCGACCTGATTCTTTCGTGAAAAATTGGGATTTTTAGCCAATAGCTTGTACATGTGCCAGAACATGGGCCGGTTTTGGTATTAAAAATTTTGATATATATAAAATTTTACTGTTGTCTTTGGCTGTCTATAGGTAATTATGTAGTTTCGTGGAAGTGTATTCCAGCACCAAAGGGTGTTGGATATATGTGTATAAATAACCGACCAACCGAGTATGAACCTTCTCTCCTGTCAGGAAGTGCAGAATTACCATCTTCAGGTAGCATGCACAAGTACTGTGTGTGACTGTAAATAAATTCACACGGCATTTTCTAGTATTTATCATAGGATCATCTTGGTGATTGGTTTTAAACCAAACTGAAAAGACGTAGTCTATGAAAAAGCTTTACGCTCATTTTTTTGGATATAAGTTTTGGGTACTGGCCACTGCACTCATAGGTGGAGTATGGGTTGCTTCCCATTGGGAAAAGCTTGAAGACCAATTGATCCCAAAAGAATGGGAGCATGAAGAGGGCGAATATGAGGACGAAGAGGATGAAAATGAGCAACAGCGTTCGGAGGATATTGCCTACATGGAATTCATGAAGACGAGGGATCTTTCCATGAATGAAATCCCCAAGGAGCGTCTGATGGATGCCATGCATTACCGTGATGAAATGACTGCCCAATTGCCTGGCACCTCCGCTGCACCAGTAGCAGGTGTGATGTGGCAGGAACGCGGCCCATCCAATGTGTCAGGCCGTATCAGAGCCATTCTGGTCGATTCCAGAGATAATACAGGAAATACCGTACTGGTTGGAGGTGTTGGTGGAGGTGTTTGGCGGACGACCAATGCCCAGGCAGCGACCCCGACCTGGAATAAAATCAACGATTTCTTTGACAACATTGCCGTGTCAAGTTTGGCCCAGGATCCCAGTAATCCGTCCACCATCTACTTCGGTACCGGAGAAGGCTGGTTTAATTCGGATGCCATCCAGGGTCTGGGGATCTGGAAATCAACCGATGGCGGCTTAACCTTCAGCCAGCTGGCTTCCACGAATAACAACAGTTTCTTTTTTGTTCAGAAAATTAAAGTTGACGCTGGTGGTAACATCTTCGCCGCCACCCGCGGGGCAGGACTGCAATACTCCAGTGACGGCGGTATGACCTGGGGTAATATTTTGGCTACCTCGACTATCCTGGGTACTATGAATCCCAAATTTCCAACCAATCGCGTAGCTGATATTGAAATCGCGGCGGATGGTGACATTTATGCAGCAGTTGGGATAGGAACTGGCTTTACAGATGGCATTTACCGATCCACGGATGGCGGCGCCACCTGGACTTTCCTTAACAATGGCTCCAACGGACTACCTACGACCGGCTATGAGCGGATCGAATTAGCGGTAGCCCCAAGCAATGCCAACCGGTTATATGCTTTGTTTGAAAGTTCCGGGACCCCGGCCTCCTGTATGGGCATTTATACCACGACCGATGGCGGCAACAATTGGACCTCCCTGCCAGTACCGACCATTAATGATAATGGCAACACCATTGAGTTTACCCGGGGACAAGCCTGGTACGACCTGATTTGTGCAGTGGATCCAAACAGTGATACCCGCTTGTTTATAGGCGGTGTGGACCTTATGGAAAGTGTTGACGGTGGTAACACGTTCTTCCAGATCAGTTCATGGGTTGGGGTTGGTGGATTTCAAACGGTGCACGCCGACCATCATGCCATTGAACTGGTGTATGATCCCAATTACAACACCAATGGCCGTAGTGCCTACTTTATGTTTTTTGGCAATGATGGCGGATTTTACACCGGGTATAATGTAACCGGATTTAACCTGGCACCCGCCATCATGTTTAAAGGCAACGATCTGAATATCACCCAGTTCTACTCCACGGATCAGGATCCCGGCGCCGGTTCGAATATCATCATTGGAGGAACACAGGATAACGGGACGCAGTACTTTGACATGACCGGTATAGAACCTACCGTTAATGTAACGGGTGGGGATGGCGGATTTGCCCATATCGATCAGGATCAACCGGCTATCCAGGTCGGAGCCACTACCTATAACCGCTACCAGGTTACCAACGATTCCTGGGGTACCAAGACGAACGTCAATTTTCCTCTTTCAGGTAGACCCAACGGCATGTTCATCAACCCAACGGATTACGACGATATCAACAATGTGCTTTTTGGCTCTTACCGTACCCAATGGTATACCATGATCCGTGATGTGGGCAATACCAATGTCCGGGATTCCGGGATGGTGTCCCAGATTCCGAATGGACACATCATCAGTGCCGTGGAAGTATCGCCTAACGTCAATGACCGGGTCTATTTTGGTACCGATAACGGGGCCATCGTTCGGGTTGACAATGCATCGACTGCAGCAGGTGGTACTATTGCCGGTACCGTAATAAGCCCTCCGGGTGGTGGATATGTATCCAATATTGAGGTTGAAGTCGGGGATGAAAACCACATCCTGATGACCTTCTCCAATTATGGAATCAACAGCGTCTGGGAATCGCGTGACGGAGGATCCAACTGGACCTCCATAGAAGGTAATTTGCCGGATATGCCTATCCGTTGGATCACACTCTATCCAGGGGTAGATTTCATTGCATTTGTCGGTACCGAGGTAGGTGTCTGGTCTACCAACTTCATCAATGGTGGAAGTACGGTTTGGGGACCTACCAATGGTGGCTTGGCTAATACCCGCATTGATATGCTTAATGCACGTTCTGCAGATGGTGTTTTCACTGCTGCATCCCATGGTCGTGGCATGTTTCAGGCTGACATACCCCCGTTTACTGACTTTGCGGTGGCTAAGTCCTTTGACAGCGTGACCGTACTGGCCGATGGACACAGCCGGGCCTGGTTTTCTTTGACCGCCTGCAATATAGGCCTGGATACCCTGGATGGTATTGAAATACGGGATACCTTCCGGTTTCCTGATTCAGAATGTGATCCGGTTTCCTCTATCTATTTACCGACGTTTACTTACGACGATGATTTAACTTTTACCGGAGCGGGTATCAGTGGTACAACTACCGCAATTTATGTCAGCTATTCTGGTGATGCAATGGCCCCCGGGGATTGCGACACCCTGGTGTTTGCAGTAACCTTTCAACCGAATACCGCACCGGCTCCGGGCGATAATTATGCTTACAGTACAGCTACCGGGCGTACGACCGGCCTGATGGTGTCGGATGTTTCCAATGTTGGAACCATGGCTTTTCCGGACAGCATGTCGGCAACACCCTATTTCCTGCCTTCCATTGACGTAGTCAAATGGGTGGACAGTGTTTACCTGGTCATGACGCCACCGGATTCGGTCGGCAATTTCCAGGTGATGTATAAAATGAAAATAGCCAATACCGGCAACGTAGCCATGGATCACTTGACCCTCTACGACAACCTGGACGACCCGGCTCTGCTTGGGACAGGTTATATGGCTTCTATGGGACTTCCCCAGATTGATATAACGTATCCGGCATCTCCGGCATACAGCGCCAACCCAGCTTATGATGGTGTGGCGAACGACTCCATTTTCCTCAGCTCCAGCGGGGTCACCATTCCTGCCGGTGACAGCATCATATTGTGCATGCGGATCATGGTCAACCCGAATGCTGCCGGAGCACCTGATACCCTATACAATCAAGCCATCGCGACAGGTCGTGATCCGGTATTTGCCGCCATGGTATTTGATACTTCGGATTACGGACGCAATGAGTTAACATCCAACGGCAGTGGGGATTGTAACGATCCGACACCGCTCAACCTGGTGGACATCAACATCTCGAAGCAGATCCTGGCGGTAAGACCCTACAATCAGGGTACCAACCCGGGTGATGTATTGGTTGATTTCCAGTTGCTGGTAAAGAATAAAGGCAATGTGCCCATCTATGACATCATGGTGACCGATCCGGTAACGACCAATCTGGGAGCTACGCTGGTAAGTGTCATTAATGCACCTTCGCTGGTCGTACCTCCACAGATCATTCATGGCGCTCCGGTAGACCAGTTGCCAGCCACCGTATCGCCTACCATCATGGCTTTCCCGAAAGTGATTGATGGAAGCATGGAAAACGATACGCTTGACCGGGATGAATTTCTGGACATCCGTTACACGTTATTGACCAATCCCAATGCGATCGCCAATCCCAGTTATACGACCCTGCTCAATCAGGCCATTGCAATGGGCGACAGCCAGGTGGGTATGACCGTGGATACCTCAGATACAGGATGGGATCCGGAGAACCGGAATGCAGGAGCATTGGGTGATTCCGGCATGGAAAATGATCCGACGCTGGTGACGCTGCCCATACTGAACATTGCCAAAAAAATCGAGAAAGTATACCGGCCGCTGAGTGGAGTTCAGGGGAATTTCGACGCGGTTTACCGCATTTATTTTGAAAATACAGGTAATACGCCTCTGGATAGCATCGTCCTGAATGAAGACCTTTCGGCTTCTTTCGGACCATATTTTGTACAGGCGGTATCGGTTACCATAGAGAACAATACGGCTTCCATACCACCCGCTGTGAATCCTTCTTATTCCGGTATGGCACCCAATCAAAATCTGGTCATATCGAGTCCGGGTACGTTGGTCTTTCCGGGAGAAGGATTCGAAGTAGTCCTGCGGGTGGAGATCGATCCGGATGCCGGCGGTTTGCTGTGTGATAGCCTGGCTAATCAGGTACTTGGTATGGGACGGGCCAATGATAATGCAGGAAACACAATACTGGATGCGTCCCTGTTGCCCATGATCACCTACGATAGCTCAGATGCCGGTATCTATCCTGAAACGCTGAACCCAGAGGACTTTGCTGACCGCGGCACCGGTAACGATTCGACGAGGATCCCTCCCTGCTGGAAAGACGAACCGACATGCCAGGATATGGTCAACATCAGCCTTGGCTCTGACTGTCAGGTATTGATCAATCCGGGCATGATACTCAATGGAGTCAGTTTTGAGTGCATCGCTTTGTGCTTCTGGGAAGTCACGAGCATCAAGGATATGTGGGGTAATGATGTGCCCAATCCGGTGACCGGTGATTATGCCGGTCAGACCCTGACCATCTCCGTACGCAACATAGTGACCAATAACGTATGCTGGAGCAAGGCCAAGATTGAGGAGAAATTCCCGCCACAGATCATCTGTCAGAACGATACCATCAGCTGCCTGGAAATGGATGCGAAGATAGATCTCGTATTGCTGGAGGACAATTGCCAGATGTATCCGGCGAGGATGGAAGTACTGGAAAAACAATGGACGGACCTGGGCTGTGATGACCGGGAGTTCATCGGCTATATGGCCAGAAAAGTCCGGGCTACCGATGCCTGGGGCAATTTCAGAGAGTGCCGGGATACCTTGTTCGTGCGCAAGGAGACCATCGATAGCCTGATCTGCGGCCCGGACACGTTAGTGGACTGCAACCTGCAGCATCAATTATCGAATGGTACCTGGGTGGATGTATTATGGCAAAGTGGAAAGAATGGATATACTTACCTGGATGACCAGGGTTATGCACACCCGTGGCCTACGGATGATAATGGTATATTCCCAGCGCCCTATCTGAAGAGTACTCAACCAGGCCAGGAACCGGGCTATTTATTACCCAAACATACCGATGCCGGACCTGACTTTGCCAACTCGGGCAAGTGTCAGATCGTCTTTGAATATGAAGATCATGTGATACCTACTTGTGGCAAGGCATACAAGATCCGCCGGACCTGGCACATCTATGATTGGTGTGGAGGTCGCGATACGACTTGCGTGCAGTGGTTTAAGGTCCAGGATCATACCCCGCCTTTCGTCATGGAGGAAATGCTGGGTAATATCAAATTGCTACCGCCGGATCTGGCCAATACGACCCGATACATTTTGAGTGAGTCAAAAGATTTGTATGTAGCAGCAGATCCACACGACTGCAAGGCTGGATTGCAACTGGCCGACGTGCGCAATTACGTTGAGCGGCGTCCTGGTAAATCCTACGCCTATGAATGTGATGATGAACTGACGTTGTATTACGAGGTGAGCTATTCCGATCCCAGCCATCCGGGCAAGCAGATCACACAGCAGGGCGATTACGATAAGGACGGTGGTCATCTCTACCTGCCTGCCGGCTGGCATTACATTCTCTGGACCATCCGCGACCGCTGTTGGAATGAATTTACCATCTGGCAACGCGCTTTTGTGGAAGATGTGACGCCACCAACACCGGTATGCGACGAGATCACGCAGGTGACCCTTGATCCGAAAGAATGCTGGGCCTGTGTTTATGCGAAAGACCTGGACGACGGCAGCCACGATAATTGTTGTGATAAACTTCATTTTGCAGTGGCCAGCATGGATTCTATCACCTACTGGAGAGATTATTGGACCAGCTATTTTGAGGATTGCCTCGATCCATACGATTACCATCATTATCGTGATGATATCGATGAAGCCATTGAGGAATGGATTAATGTATTTGTGTTTGATGATTACATCGACGTCACGGAATGCGGAAGTGAGCAACTGGTATTGAGGGTGTATGAGGCTTGTGACGTGCCTGAATACGATCCACATACCTTCTATGGCGGGGAACATGAATGGTATTGGTGGAATCTTTCGCAAAACTTCTTACAATGGTATTTCTGGCGATTGGATGATTATGTGCACTACGGGGATCCACGGGCAAGCTTCAAATGTGATATCGAAGTATGGAAAACTTCCAATCAAAATTATTGGAATAATCCATTTCAGGTGTGTCTGCTAGAACCTGTATATAAAACGCACGGCACGTATCCAAGCCGCACATGTGGGTATCTCCTTACGACTGAAGCGGATAAGATCGAGTGGCAAAATCGTGTATTCAATCCATATCGTGAAGAGTCTTTAATATCGTTTTCATTATCTGATAATAAACGGTGGCACTTCCCACACCTCTACAGCGATTGCATGATTGAAGTGCGTAAAGACGACAAGACACCTCCAGTGGTTGTAGCTCCTGAAGATGTCACGGTGTACTGCGATGGCGTACCTTACTGGTGGACGCTGACGAAGAGCTATGCCGGAGGTACCAAAACCGCCACAGTGAATGGGCATGGCGCCTCCTTTACGCATGATGTATGTGAAGGAGAGGATGCCTTGCAGACGTATTGTTCCAGTCCTGACGTTTATCCGGCGGGAATAAATACATCCGGAGACCTTGCTGAAGGACCGGTGTGTTGCGTTGAGATCCCCTGGGATGGCGGAGACTTCGGTTACTACGGAGGCTCGGTCTGCGGGGAATACAGTTATGCCGGCGGCGTGAACTGCGATGAATATAGCTACTGGTACCACGATCACAACTGGCAGCCGATCTACTGCCGCTTGTGGCTGATGCTGGATAAATACGACAACCCGGACGGTGGACATCCCAATCCGCAAAGTTACTTTGACGAGACGGCGGAAGACTGGGTGATCACGGACAACTGCTGGGCACCGGAAACGGAAGTGGAATACAGTGGCAGCCTGAACGAATGTGGGGTAGGGACGCTGACCAAGACCGTGACGGCCACCGACAAGTGTGGTAACACGGCATACGACACGCAGACGCTGTATGTGAAGCCGCGCTCCGACTTTGAGGTGATCTTCCCGGCAGATGTGGTGGTGAACTGCACAGACCAGGCCAGCCTGGCAGCAGACCGCACGGGAGCAGGTTATCCGGAGATCAGCGACGACGACTGTGAGCTGATTGGGGTGACGTACTCGGATGAGCGCTACGATGTGACGGAAGGCTGCTACAAGATCCTGCGGACGTGGAAGCTGATCGACTGGTGTGTTTATTCACCGGACCTCCACAGCCGCTATCCGGATGTGATCGTCGACGACCGGTTGGTAGCGAGTGAGAGCAGATGCTGCATCCACCGCAACCTGAAGGATGACGGTGATGGATACATGACCTATCTGCAGGTGATCAAGGTGATCGACGACGAAGCACCGGTGATCGTATGCAATGAGCTGGAAGAGACCTGCATCCTGGACAACAACTGCGATGCAGCGACGGTACGGTACGAGTTGCTGGCTTCAGGCACGGACAACTGTGCTGCTGAAGATGAGATCCAATACCGCTACACGGTATTGGCGGATGAGACCACGCCGGTAGCGTATGGACAAGGTCATGAATTAACAGCAGAACTGGCGGTAGGCACTTATGGCGTCTGGCTGGTAGGTAAGGACCGCTGTGGCAATGAGGACAGCTGTTATACGACATTTACGATAAGAGACTGCAAGAACCCAACGCCTTATTGTTACCATGGCATCGCTACGGTGGTGATGAGTCCTTCGGGCGAGGTGGAGATCTGGGCTACAGATTTCGATGCGGGCAGTTACGATAATTGTACTTATGCTGATAAGTTAATTTTCAGCTTTACTGAAGATGGTGAGACACCGAGCTGGACCTATACCTGTGCCGATATCCCGGATGGACGTTCTCAGGAGATTGAAGTGGAGATCTGGGTCATCGATGAGGCCGGTAACAAGGACTTCTGCACGACAACCTTATTGCTGCAGGACAACACCGGAAATGCCTGCCAGGACAGCAGCCCGTTGACGGAGTCGGGATCCGGAGTAGCATCTCCGGGACAAAAGGTAAAGGGAGAAGGGGTAAGGACGCCAGAGCTATACCAGAACACGCCGAACCCATTCAGTGGGGAGACGAAGATCGGATTCTGGCTGCCGGAAAGCATGACAGCCACGTTGAAGATCATGGACGTGACGGGTAAAGAGCTCTACCGGGTAAGCGGAACTTATTCGGGTGGTAATCATTTGATTACGCTGGAAGCTGGTAGTATCCCCGAAGTGAAAGGGGTGTTATTCTACCAATTGGAGACAATTTCAGGTGTTCTCAATAAACGGATGGTCAAAGTGAATTAACCAATGCTGACCGGTGCTGACCGACCGCAGGGAGCGTCAGTAGAAACGGAAAAAGGGGTATTGAATAAGCGCATGGTGAAGGTGAATTAATGAATGCTGACAAAGCTTTGCCTATCGTCAGTAGAATGCTGACAAAGCTTTAGCTTTGATGTGTAAATGCTGAAAACATATTAACCTTTGACCTCATTATAATCAAAAGGGCACATAGTCAACTATGTGCCCTTTTGCATAAATACCAACGGAATAAGCAGTGATCAGCATAATGTGCGCCAGTCCGTGACGGGAAGTATTACAGGATCCTGATATAACCAACAACGATATATCCTTATTTTTACTTAGCGGTTAATATTGCTCGTACTATAATTAATGCCATCCCGGACCATTCCATCAGGCAGTTATACATTAGAATGAATTATATGTGAATTTGTCTAATATAATATTCTTTTTATCTTCACCAGTATTAACCTACCGCTCGACTGCCAAACCTGATTAGGTGGCATGATCGCGGTATGATAATACCGACAACCATGAAGCATTTATATGTACTGGGATTGATTTCCTTCATTTTATTTACCCATTTTTCGAGTCCCAATCGTTCACCGGAATCCGATCATTCTGCAGATTTAAATACAAATGGTTCCACCATCATCCGTGCCATTCCTGCCATTCAACCAGCAGTAGATGCCGGATATTATTTTACTACGTCTCATTTATCCGTAACATTTACTGACACATCCGCCGGACCTCCTACCAGTTGGTTGTGGGATTTTGGTGATGGGAATACCTCCACCCAACAAAATCCTTCTTACAATTACGCAAACCCAGGGACCTATAAGGTTTGTTTGACAGTACTTGACGCTTCCACAGTGGATTCAGTTTGCCATACGGTCATTGTTACCTGCCCGAACCCTGAGTCCATTTTAAGTTTTTCCGGGAGCGGTTCCATGGTTAATTTTGTCGACCTTTCTACCGAAACTCCTTCCTCTTGGTTGTGGGATTTTGGAGACGGTAATATATCCACGCAACAGAATCCAACCCACACGTTTAGCTCAAATGGAGTTTACAAGGTTTGTTCTACAGTTACCAATGAATGTGGAACCGATTCATCCTGTGCAATGGTGATTATACCCGCCTGTGATTTGAGGGTGGATCCATTAATTGTATCCAATGAATCAGCTCCCGGTGCCAATGATGGTACATTGATGGTTTCGGCAGTAAGCACCTATACACCGATCACTTTTACACTATCAGGCCCGGTGAATGCAATGAATGGTACGGGGAGTTTCACCAGTTTACCTCCCGGTAATTATTCGATACAGGTTGCCGACGTCAATGTGACCAGCCCTTGTATTGTTGATTCTTCCTTCTCTATTCAAGCATTTGATTGTGGACTTGATCCGGATTTTACGGTGGATAAGACTGATCAGTGCAATGGTAATCCCATCCAGTTTGCAGCTATGGCAACCGGCGCGACCAGCTACCTATGGGATTTCGGAGATGGAGACACCTCAACCGTCCAAAATCCATTGCATATCTACCAGGATACCGGGACTTTCTCGGTTATTTTAACCGTGTCCAACGGTTCCTGCTCTGAGATGATCACCAAACCCGACCTGATTGTAGTCACTCAGCCCATTGCCAGATTTACCGTAAATCCGGATTGTGGATTCAGCACCCCTCATACAGTATTTTTTACCGATTACTCTATTTTGCCTGATACGTGGTTTTGGGACTTTGGTGATGGCAATACCTCCACCGCTCAAAACCCCATTCATACCTATACTTCATATGGAGCGTTTAGGGTAGCCTTGACGGTGACCGATACGGTCAATGGTTGCCAATCCGCTTTTTCGGACTCCGTTCTTGTTGGAGGGTTATTTGCGGATTTTTCGGCATTCCCCCTTTCCGGATGTGGCCCATTAACCGTGAATTTTGATGATACAATTACAGCCTTTAGCAATTATCCGGCGATCCGGTGGGTATGGGATTTTGGAGATGGTGGCAGTTCAGATTTGCCAAACCCTTCCCACACATATGAAACACCCGGAGATTATACCGTCACACTTACTGTCTTTAACTCTTTTGGTTGTTCGGATTATAAAATCAAAACCAATTATGTGCAGGTGATTGGTCCTGATGTGGCTTTTAGTGCAGATACCACCCAGTCCTGTGGTTCACTGATGGTCCAATTTACAGACTTAACGATGTCTAACGCTTCAATCACCGATTGGCTGTGGGATTTCGGTGACGGAAGTTCATCAACCATACAAAATCCTTCCCATACCTATACAAGCCTTGATAGCTTCGATGTTACACTGACCATCACCGATATGGATGGCTGTATGCGTAGTCTGACTCAGTCCGCCTTTATTGATACGAGAGCGCTTTGTTCTCCCTACGTTTGCAATTTGACGTGTCCAAATGATACGATTATCAACCTCGATCCATTTGGTTGCGAAGTGATGTTACCCTCCTATGCTGTAGAAGACTCCTGCTTGTCCTTTCTCGACCTGATCAGCGGACAGTTACCAGGAACCCCATTTCCTATCGGAACAACTGCCAATGAAGTCGTATTGACCGATCCGTTTGGGTTTAGTGATACCTGCCGCTTTTCGATAACGGTCATAGAGAACGGCTCTGTGAACCCAATTCAGAATACGGCCAAACGGGCGGCTGCAGGTCTTGCCTGCCATGACCAGGTAACCATTAGCCTGGGGCAGGAATGTTCGCGGCTGGTAACAGCCCGCGATGTTTTAATCACATCGGGAGCAGGCTGCATTGACCGCTATAACTGCTTTCTTACTGATCCACGAACCGGGCAAACCATTTCAGGCAATTTATTAAGTCTGGATCATGCCGGTCGTGAGTTGACCTATGTTGTCCAGGAGATTGAGACTGGAAATAAATGCTGGGGGGTTATCCATGTAGAGAATAAATTACCTCCACAGCTTTTATGTGTGAATGATACCATCAGCTGTTTGCAGATGGGTGAACATGAAGATCTGGTTGTCATTACCAATCCCTGTACGGACTATCCCTCAAAAGAAGAAGTCCTGGAAAAGCAGTGGACAGACCTTGGCTGTGATGACCGGGAGTTCATTGGATACCTGGCTCGGAGGGTACGTGCGACTGATGTGTGGGGCAACTACATGGAATGCCGGGATACGCTGTTTGTACGCAAAGAGACCATCGACAGCCTGGTCTGCGGCCCGGACACCGTGATCGAGTGCAATCTGGTGCGCCAACTTCCAAACGGGACCTGGGTGGATCTGCTATGGAACAGCGGCGCGAAAGGGGACACGTATCTGGATGCTCAGGGCTATGCCCACCCCTGGCCCACCAATGCTGCTGGAGTTTTTCCGGCCCCTTATCTGAAGAGTACACAACCGGGGCAGGATCCGGGCTATTTATTACCCGGGCGGTCGGATGCCGGACCTGACTTTACCAACAGTGGAAAATGTCAGATCGTCTTTGACTACGATGACCACCTGATACCCACCTGTGGAAAAGCGTATAAAATCCGCAGGACCTGGCATGTATATGACTGGTGCGGAGGTGGCGATACGACCTGCGTGCAGTGGTTTATCGTCGAGGACCATTTTCCACCCCGGGTGATGACCTCCATGTTGGATGATGCCAGGCGGTATTATCCGGACATTATCGACTTTAATAAACTCAACAGCAGCCCTTTCGTATTTCCGGAAGCTAAAAATATCAATGTTAATGCAGATCCCCATGACTGTAAGGCAGGAGTGCAACTCCCTGACGTGCGAGAATTCGTGGAGCGGAGCCCAGGGCAATACACGTATTACGAATGCGATGACGAGCTGGAGCTGTACTACGAAGTGAGTTACAGTGATCCCGGACACCCGGGAAAAGAGTTGTATATACAGGGTAATTACGATATTGACGGAGGACATTTATACCTTCCTGCTGGATTGCATCCGGTATTATGGACCATTCGTGACCGGTGTTGGAATGAGTTTAAAATCTGGCAAATGGTCTATGTATACGACAATACACCGCCGGTTCCGGTATGCGATGAGATTACGCAAGTGACCCTGGACCCACAACAATGCTGGGCCCGGGTTTATGCAAAAGACCTGGACGATGGCAGCCACGACAACTGTTGTGATCAATTGCATTTTGCGGTGGCCAATATGGACAGCGTGACCTACTGGGACAACTACTGGCACGAATACTTCCTTAATTGTTTTGGTGAAAGCGACTATAATGCCAACAAAGAGGGATATGATGCCTTCATTGAAGATTGGATCAATTCTTACGTTTTCGACGATTACATTGATGTGACAGAATGTGGCAGTGAGCAGTTGGTCCTGCGGGTGTATGAAGCTTGTGGCCTTCCTGCCTATGACCCGCATACCTTTTTCGGAGGGGAACATCAATGGTATTGGTTTAATCATTCCCCATTATTTCTGATTAACTATTTGTGGAAATTGGATGAATACATCCATTATGGCAACCCTCGATATCGATTTGTTTGCGATGATGGAAATTTCGGATTTGATATTCCGGTTAATCCGAGGACCCATATCTTTGAACACATCGATAGCAATCCTGAACTTACTGAGGGAGGTTATTCCGCTTGTAATTTATTTACGTCAAGTGGCTCACGATTTGAATACATAGCGCCATTTTTAACTGAAATACTTGTTCCCGCATCCTGGAACCTTTGCGATTGGGTGCTAACGACCAATGATGCCATCAATGATTGGAGGAAAAGGGTATTTGAACCTTACCGGACGGAAGCGGAGATTACCAAGAATTTGAATTTAAAATCGCTCTATTACACGCCCGTGAAATACAGCGACTGCATGATTGAAGTGCGCAAGGACGACAAGACTCCGCCAGTGGTAGTAGCGCCTGAGGATGTAACCGTTTATTGCGATGGTGTTCCATATTATTGGGAACTCACAAAGAGCTATGCAGGCGGATCCAAAACAAACATCATCCAGGGCTACGGGGCACAGTTTACCCATGATGTGTGCTGGAATGAGGATGTGCTCACCAGCTATTGTACCGATCCCTTTGTTTCCGATCCTAAACCGGCGTTGCCAAGCGCAGAAGTTGACAACAATACCACAGCCTGCTGCGTTGAGATCCCGTGGGATGGCGGGGACTTCGGCTACTACGGTGGCTCGGTCTGCGGGGAATACAGTTATGCCGGCGGCGTCAACTGCGATGAAT
Source organism: Lewinellaceae bacterium (assembly GCA_020636135.1). Classification (NCBI taxonomy): domain Bacteria; kingdom Pseudomonadati; phylum Bacteroidota; class Saprospiria; order Saprospirales; family Lewinellaceae; species Lewinellaceae bacterium. Next base: position 3,883,995 of record JACJYK010000001.1, on the reverse strand, counting down.
ACAGTTACTGGTATCACGATCACAACTGGCAGCCGATCTACTGCCGGCTGTGGCTGATGCTGGATAAATACGACAACCCGGACGGTGGACACCCGGATCCACAAAGCTACTTTGATGAGACGGCGGAAGACTGGGTGATCACGGACAACTGCTGGGCGCCGGAAACGGAAGTGGAATACAGTGGCAGCCTGAACGAATGTGGGGTAGGGACGCTGACCAAGATGGTGACGGCTACCGACAAATGTGGCAACACAGCGTACGACACGCAGACGCTGTATGTCAAACCACGTTCCGACTTTGAAGTGATCTTCCCGGCAGATGTAGTGGTGAACTGCACCGACCAGGCCAATCTGGCAGCAGACCGCACGGGAGCGGGTTATCCGGAGATCAGCGACGACGACTGTGAGCTGATCGGGGTGACGTACTCGGATGAGCGCTACGATGTGACGGAAGGCTGCTATAAGATCTTAAGGACATGGAAGCTGATCGACTGGTGTGTTTATTCACCGGACCTGCACAGCCGCTATCCGGATGTGATCGTCGACGACCGGTTGGTAGCGAGTGAGAGCAGATGCTGCATCCACCGCAACCTGAAGGATGACGGCGATGGTTACATGACGTACCTGCAGGTGATCAAGGTGATCGACGACGAAGCGCCGGTGATTGTATGCAATGAGCTGGCTGAGACCTGCATCCTGGACAACAACTGCGATGCAGCGACGGTACGGTACGAATTACTGGCTTCGGGCACGGATAATTGTGCGGCTGAAGATGAGATCCAGTACCGCTACACGGTATTGGCCGATGAGACCACTCCGGTAGCTTACGGACAAGGCCATGAATTAACAGCAGAACTGGCGGTAGGCACCTATGGTGTCTGGCTGGTAGGTAAGGACCGCTGCGGAAACGAGGACAGCTGTTATACAACCTTCACGATCAGAGACTGCAAGAACCCAACTCCTTATTGCTACCATGGCATCGCTACAGTGGTGATGAGTCCTTCGGGCGAGGTCGAGGTATGGGCTACGGACTTTGATGCGGGCAGCTACGACAACTGTACGACAGCCGATAACCTGATCCTGAGCTTCACGGAAGACGGAGAGACACCAAGCATAACCTTCACCTGTGCGGACATCCCAGACGGACGTTCCCAGGAGATCGAAGTGGAGATCTGGGTGATCGACGAAGCGGGTAACAAGGACTTCTGCACAACGACGTTGTTGCTGCAGGACAACACCGGTAATGCCTGCCAGGACAGCAGTCCATTGACAGAGTCGGGATCCGGAGTAGCATCTCCGGGGCAAAAGGTAAAGGGTGAAGGGATAAAGACGCCTGAACTGTATCAGAATACGCCGAACCCGTTCAGTGGGGAGACGAAGATCGGCTTCTGGTTGCCGGAAAGCATGACAGCCACGCTGAAGATCATGGATGTGACAGGTAAGGAGCTCTACCGGGTGACCGGTAGTTATTCAGGAGGAAATCATCTGATTACACTGGAAGCTGGTAGCATCCCGGAAGTGAGGGGAGTACTGTTCTATCAACTGGAAACGGAGCAAGGCGTATTGAATAAACGCATGGTGAAGGTGAATTAATAAATTCCGACAACTCGTTAATTCGTCAGTGAAGGGCAGGAAGCGCAAGGTTATGCTGACAACACGATAGTGTTCGTCAGTAGGAGGAAGCGCGAAGGCAATGCTGACATTGCGAAAGCAATCGTCAGTAATTGATATTTCCTACCGCCTGGTCGTAGTCTACTTTTGCCATGATTGCCTGAAACAACGCGTTATAATAATTGGTTTGAGCCAGGCGTAAGTCGGTTTCTGAATTTAATACGTCGATGGTAGCGGAGATCCCTTTTTCGTTTTCAACTTTTATTGCTGCTGTATTTTCTTCGGCGAGCGTTAAATTTTCTTTTTGGATTTTAATGGCAACTAAACTGTGATCGTATTTTATCCGGGCTTGTTCGGTTTGATAATCGATCAACTCTTTTATTTCGGTCAGACTATTTTCTATTTTTTGCTCCTGCAGTAAATATTTATTCAGTTTATACCTTTTTTCATCTCCATGGTAGATGGGTACGCTCATGTGAACGCCGATCATGGTATAATTGTAAAATCTTGATGCTTGAAATAAATTGTAAAAATCCGTTGCCGACGGGTTGTATCCGGTCACAGCATAACCATAAATACGTGGATAATATCCTGCTTTTTCAATGGTCAATCCACTTTCTATCAATCGTTTCTGTGTTTGCAACATCGAATATTCTGCCCGCTTCCCGTATTGAATGGCATCGCTCTGGGGCAATATTTCGATCAGTTGTGACTCGTCCAGTTGGTCGGCCAGCTCGATATTCGTATCCGGACTTAAATGCATGAGCTGGGCCAGCATGGATTTGCTTAATGCGACATTTTGTTGTGCCCGTTCAATTTCTGCTTGCATATTATTTACGGCAACCTGAATGCGCTGAACATCAATGGGGCGGGCGATTCCGGATTTAACACGGGACTCCGTATTCGATCGCATGGTTTGCACCCGCTCTAAATTATTTTGCAGATAATCCAGTTGCTCTTGACTGATTAAAATGGAATAATAAGCCTTGGTTACCGCTACCGCGATATCTGTTTTGCTTTTCTCCGTTTTTTGTTTGAGCAACGTATTTTGGATCGTATCGGATTTCAGGGTTTCAAAAAGGGATTTATCGTAAAGCAGTTGATTTAAGTGAATGCTGGGCGAAAGGGTATTACGTAATTGCAACTGAAATGCAATCACTTCTCCATCCGGTTGGGAAGGGTTGGTAAATGCAGGAATCGCTCCATTTTCCAGGATAATACGCTGGATGTTGTAATTATGGATAAAATCCATTTCACCATCAATGTGTGGTAATAACTTCGTGCGCAGGGTGGCCCGGTCGTTTTCATGAATGGCCAGGTCCAGCTGGGCATTTTTCAACAACGGACTATTATTCAAAGCCTGGTCAATGCACGACTTTAGATCGTAGGCCCCGTTTTGAGCGCCGATGATAAAGGGAATCAGGATTATGGGAAATAGAATGAATTTTTTCATAATCGAATTTTTACTCAAGCGCTAATTCCAGTTCAGGACCTTTAGCGGTTGAAGATTTGTCTGATTTTTTAGTCTTAAACAGCACCAAAAGAGGAATACACAGGGCAAAGAATACACCCACGATCAAAAAAACATCATTGTAGGTCAGGATCATGGCCTGTTGAAATAGGCTGCCTTTCAGTGCCAGTAAGGATTGAGCCTGAGCGGTGGATGGATCTGCACCTTTGGAAACAAATAATCCGATCATGGCCCGCAGGCGGTCATAAGTGGTCTGATCGTAAATGGAAAGATGCTCACTTAATCGATTGAAATGTTCCAGGCTGCGTGTTCCTATAAAGGTGGTGGCTCCCGCAATACCAAATGCACCTCCAAGCTGCCTCAGGGTTGTCATCAATGCGGTACCCTGCGGTACATCACGGTTGTGGAGCGGAAAAATGGTCAGCGTCAGCAAAGGGATAAACAACATCCCCAGCCCGATCCCACGCAGGATCAAAGGCCAGAAAAAGTCGGATGCACCCGTGTTGAGATTCATGCTTGAAAGTCGCCATACGAAATAGACGAATAAACTGAATCCAATACCGGCCAGGACAACCGGTGACAACCAGTTTTTGCGCATAACGGTAGCAACGACCGGCATCATCAGTCCTGCGGCCAGACTACCGGGTAGCAGGATCAAACCGGTTTCAACCGCCGAATACCCCAGCATGGTCTGCAGGAATACAGGGATGACGAACACAGAGGCGTAAAGCCCCACTCCCTGTACCAGTGAAAAAACACAGCCAATGGCATATTGCCGGTTTTTCATCAGTCGCAGATTCAGGATCGGGTCCTTTACTGTCAGCTGTCGCCAAATGAATATGATGCCGGCTAACACCGCAGCAATGGACAGGTACGTGATGTAGCGGGTCTCAAACCAATCCTCCGATTCTCCCTTTTCCAGCACCACCTGCAATGAACCAATGGTTACTATCAGCAACGCGATCGCCAGCCAGTCCATTCTTCCTGTTTGTAGCCGGTGTTCGGATTCGCGGATGTAGAGGAATGAGAGGATTGCCGCTATGATGCCTACCGGAATATTGATGTAGAATACCCAGTTCCACGATAGTTGGTCGGTGATGTAACCACCCAGGGTAGGGCCTATAGAAGGTCCTATGATCACCCCCATCCCGAATATGGCGTTCGCTTTGCCCAGCTCCTCACGGGGGAATGTGTCAACCAGAATGGCCTGGGCAGTAGCCAGCAGCCCGCCGCCACCGATGCCTTGTATGATCCGGAAAACGATCAGTTGAGCGACTGTGGTGGCGTTGCCGCAAAACACCGAAGCGATGGTGAATAAGATGATGGATGCTGTGAAATAATTTTTCCGGCCCAGTTTTGAACTCAACCAACCGGACAAGGTGATCATGATGACATTGGCACCGGTGTAAGCGGTGACCACCCATGAGATATCACCCAGGGTTGCACCAAGATTGCCCATCATCTGGGGTAGCGTGACGTTAACGATGGACGAGTCAATCAGTTGCAATAACGCCGCTGAAATGACCGTGACCACCACGATCCATTTATTTGGAGTCTTTTCCTGCATGCTGCTTATCTTTTCACCTCCACATTGACACTCATACCTGGTTTGAGCTTGCTCAGTGTCTCTTCATTGTGGTGAATGGCAATGCGGACCGGGACCCGCTGTACCATCTTGACAAAATTGCCCGTTGCATTATCCGGAGGTATCAATGAAAACTTGGATCCGGTGGCGGCACCGATGGACTCTACTTCACCCGTCACTTTGAGCTCTGGAAAAGCATCCACTTCGATGTTGACTTCATTCCCGATTTCAATACCTGGCAGCTGGGTTTCTTTAAAGTTGGCTGTGATCCATACATTCTGATGTTCAACCAGCGACATGAGCGGTTGTCCCGGCTGGATGAATTGTCCCGGCTGGATATTGTCCTTGGATACGATACCATCAACCGGTGCATAGATCCGCGTATAGGTCAGTTGCAGTTTGGCACTCTCAATGTCTTTTTCCCGAAGTAAAATATTGGCTTCAGCAACTTTGATCTGCGCCTGGGCGGTCTGAACTTGCTCATTGGCTGAGGCGACGGCCTGCTGGGCAATGGACAGCTGGGACTTGGCGGTTTCCAGGCCGGCTTTGTATTGATCAATTTGTTGTGGGGTGGCCAGGTTTTGTGCATACAATTCGTTGTACCGGTTGAAATCGCTCTCGGCTTTCCAGATATTGGTTCGCGGTAACTCTAAAGCTACTTCAGCGCTTTTCCTGGCCTGAATTGCTGCATTCAGGTTTGCTTTGGTTACAGCCAGCTGCGCCTTCGCTCCCTCCAGTGCAGCCTCGGCCTGATGCGTACGGGTGACCAGATCCAGACTATCAATGGCTACGAGCAAATTGCCGGAATGTGTTTCCTGATTCTCAGAAACATTGACCACCTGGATATATCCGCCGATTCGTGAGGTGACCGGTACGATGTGTCCATCAATAGCTGCATCATCGGTGATCTCGTAGGCCTGATGGTGCTGATAGACCTGGTATCCTTTATAACCACCGAAACACACTGCAATGAGCAGCAGGAGGTACAAAATGATTTTTCTTCCTTTCATGATTGACATTTTATTCCCTTACAGAAGATTTCAACCAGCATTTGATATTGCTGATACAACAATTGATAGTCCTCCGTGGAAATGTTGATTAAATCTTTTTTTAATGTGAAATTGCGACGTAAGCCCTGGATCAAATCGATGAATAATTCTGCATATTGAGCCACATCCAGGGACTGGAATTCTCCATTCTGGATCCCTTTTTCAAGAATTTGTTTGGCCAGTAATATTTCTTTTTGGCGGAATAACTCAAATAATGGGGTGAAAACAGGTTTGGATTTGTGGATCAAATTCAAACTAAGTTTATTGATATTCAATAGGTCTTGAAAAAATTTGAGCCGCTGGTCTGCATAGTCTTCCAAAAGCTGATGGGCACTCAATCCGGTGCTCAGATGTGCATTTTGTTTTTCGATGAATTGCTTGTGCTCGCTCTGTATAACAGCCCGGAAAAGATCGTCTTTGTTGGCGAAGTAATAATACAGGGAGGCTTTGGACATTCCGATATCGTCGGCTATTTCATTCATCGTCGTTTTGTCCAGGCCATAGGCCACCAGGCGGGCTTTTGCCGCTGTCAGGATGGATTCCACGATTTCAGTCTTTTCGTTATTGACCATTTGACTATTTCGGATAAAAAGTCAAAGATAGTGCAAAGATTGATTACGAATCAGAATTTATTTATTTAGAAGTTGCAGGAAGGCTGTTGCGTGGTAAGCAGCAGGACAGGGCAGAAGCCAGGAAACCACCGCATCAGGGAATTAAGGCATAAAATGGTGCTTCCGCATTAATTCGACAGGAAGACGCGTACGGTTGAGACGATGTCCAGTAGCACGGAACGCACGACCTCAGTATCGGGATGACGTACGATTACGTAACCTTCTCCCTCGTAGGTCTGACCTTTGGGTGCTCCGATTTGAGGTATTCGATGGTCACAGATCAATCCGGCGTATTGTTGCTGGATGGCTTCCCAGCCATTGATAGTACTTACTTTGCCCGTTCCCATGCCGCGTAAATAGGCGGCTCCGACCGCATATTTTTGTTTGGGAGCACTGAATTCACCTTCGATCATAAGTTTGGCCCAGGCTTCGATGCTGTCGAAATCAGCGGCACGGGAGATCAGCGTGGTAAACTGAGCGCCGGGGGGGCGCATGGCTACTTCGGAGATACGGATCGTGCCATCGGCCAGCCGGAACCACTCCATATGACTCCAGCCATCCTCGGGCCCCAGGGCTTGTAATGTTTTATCCGCAAGTTTCCGGATGTCTTCGTAATCCGGGCCGCCTGCCGGATTTGGTAAGAGTACCTGCCATTGGATCCAGTCGTTTTCCATCACTTCTAATGGCGATGGCAAATATTGCGTGTAGGTACGGAAAACCATTTTACCCCGCAGGCAGAAGGTATCACAACTTCCCTCCTGTCCTACCAGGAGTTGTTCGAGCAACCAGGGGGTCTCCTGGTCACGGACCTTTTCTGCAATGAATTTTTCCCATTCTGCGTCATTATTGATCCGGAAGGTTTGTTGAGCAGCAGCCCCGGCGGGAGGTTTAGCCACCATTGGAAGCCCCAGCTTTTTTAATGCTTTCTGAGCCTCCTCTTCGCTTTCTATCTTGAGATATTGAGCGACCGGGATGCGGGCTTTCTCCAATACCTCTTTCATGCGTTGTTTGATTCGGTAGTTTTTGGCGGTCGCCGGCCGCATGCCAGGTATATCCAACGCTTCCCGGATAGAGGCGATCAATTCCTGCACCTGTTCATTGACGACCAGACAGCGGTTGATAGGTCCGCCTTCGTCACGCATATTTCGGCAGGCCTCCAGCATTTCCTGATAATTGAATATATCGTCAACCTTCCAGAAGCGGGTCACTCCGGCATGTGTAGGGTCTGGTAAATTTTCTTCGACATCCTGACTGATGACAGATAGACGGATAGGCATCGAGACCAATCCTTTCAGGAATTGTTTGGCATTTTCGGTGAAAAATGGGGTAACAAATATCACGTGTTTCATATCCGCCGGGTTATCGATTAAAAGTACAGAATTCATCACCAAGTACCATTCACAGGGCACGATTTTCGTGCCGGAAGGAAGCATTGCAATGCCGTTTTAAGGCTTTTCTTGCTATATTTAATGTTGTTTTACCTTAGTATGAATTACTGCCTTGAAACCCGGACTCAATATTAAATCCTGGTCCCTGGATGACCGCCCACGTGAGAAAATGATCCAAAAGGGAGCTGCCGCACTATCCAATGCGGAGTTAATTGCCATTTTACTTGGCTCGGGACTGCAAGGCATTACGGCCGTAGATCTGGCAAAACAATTGCTGGGCGATCACCATAACCGGCTGGAAGCTCTGGGTAAAGCAACGCTCCAGGAACTAATGCAATACAAAGGGATCGGTGAGGCTAAGGCCATTACCATTGCGGCAGCCCTGGAATTAGGCCGCCGCCGCCAACGTGAGGAACCCACCCAGCGAACGGCCATTCACAATAGTCAGGACGCCTACCAGTGCATTCTTTCCTATTTTCAGGATCTTGATCATGAGCGATTGATGGTCATGTATCTGAACACCGCAGCACAGGTGATCACCGTCGATACCGTCTTTATCGGAGGATTGGCCAGTACAGTTGTGGATGTGCGCATTGTATTTAAGAAAGCTCTGGACCATCGTGCGACGTCCATGATCGTAGCTCACAACCATCCATCGGGTAACCTCCAGCCCAGCCAGGAAGACCGGCGTATTACCCGCCAGCTGGTAGAGGCCGGCAAGGTTTTATCCATCCCGGTGCGGGATCATTTGATCGTCACCGGTCGCGGCTATTTTAGCTTTGCCGATGAAGGATTGCTGCAATCTTAACATAACCGTTCTGGCATCATTTTGTTATTATTGCATTGTCTTCATTTATGGCAGGTAAAAACAAAATAGATTTTGGCCTACTAGGGAGGGTCATGCAATTGACCAAACCTCACCGTACCGTATTTTTCTGGACCGGATTTTTAGCCATTATTCTGGCACCATTAGGCACCGCCCGGCCTTACCTGATCAACATCATGGTCGACAAATACATCGTCGTCGGAAATATCCAGGGCCTCATTCGCATGTCGATCATCCTTGTAGTACTGCTGGTGATCACCGCATTGGCCAGATATGCTTTCAACTACCTCAGTAATTGGTTGGGTCAGCTGGTGATCAGGGATTTGCGTGTAAGCGTTTTTAATCACATCATCCATCTTGGATTGCCCTATTTTGATAAAACGGCGGTGGGCCAATCCACGACCCGGACCATCAACGATATTGAAACAATCAACAGCATCTTTACCCAGGGTACCGTGACGATCGTTGCCGATCTGCTTGGGATGGTAGCAGTACTGGTCATTATGTTCATCACGTCCGTCAAGTTGACACTGATCTGCCTGATTGCGCTGCCGTTCCTGATCTGGGCTGGGTATATCTTTAAGGAAAAGGCAAAATCATCCTTTCAGATCGTCCGTACCAAGATCGCCCAGATGAATGCATTTTTAAATGAGCGGATCACCGGCATGCGGATCGTACAGATTTTTAATGCCGAGACCCAGGAGGCTCGTAAATTTCGGCTTATCAACCGCGATTATACCCAGGCGAACCTGGACACCAATTTTTATTATGCTGTATTTTTCCCGGTGGTGGAGTTGATCGCTGCGTTCACCCTGGCCCTGATGGTCTGGTGGGGCGCCCGTGGAGCCCTGACAGGACAGGTGACCATCGGCGAACTGATAGCTTTCCCCATTTACCTGACCATGTTGCTCAGACCGGTGCGTATGCTGGCGGATCGGTTTAATACCCTCCAAATGGGGTTGGTGGCAGCAGAACGGGTTTTTAATATCCTGGATAAGGAACACGGACTTAAGGACAACGGGAGCCTGGTTGTCGAGCAAGTGAAGGGACTCATAGAATTTGACCATGTCACTTTCAGTTACGACGGGCAGGTGGATGTATTGAAAGATATATCCTTTGAAGTTCAACCCGGGCAGACGTTGGCTGTAGTAGGTCATACGGGCTCCGGTAAGTCCACATTGATCAATTTGCTGAACCGGTTCTATCCTTTAAAAAATGGCGAAATCCGTGTTGACGCGATTCCGCTGGAGACCTACGATATGCGCAGTCTGCGCCAACGTATGGCACTTGTCCTGCAGGATGTTTTTTTGTTCACCGGGTCGGTATTTGATAACATTACCCTGCGCAATGAACACATCACCCGGGAAGAGGTCATCGAATCTTCCCAGCTGATCGGTGCCCACGATTTCATTGAGAAGTTACCTGGTGGTTATGACTTTGTGGTGATGGAACGCGGGAATAACCTGTCTATGGGCCAGCGGCAGCTCATCTCGTTTGTGCGGGCGTTGGTTTTTAATCCCAACATCCTCATATTGGATGAGGCTACTTCTTCGATCGATACTGAAACAGAAGCAGTGATCCAGTACGCCATCGAAACCCTTATTTCCAAGCGTACTTCGATCATCATTGCCCACCGGCTCTCCACGATACGGCATGCCGATCAGATTATGGTCATGGATAAAGGTCAGATCAAAGAGATGGGCACCCACGATGAGCTACTGCGTATCGAGAATGGATTCTATAAGAAACTGTACGATATGCAGTTTGCCGACCTGCAACCTGTATTATAACCAAATTTATTCATGAAACAACATACCATCAGCTACCGGTCTGACCAGTCATTTGCCGTCCGGATGGATGAGGTAGATGCGTTGCGATCTTTCCGTAGCCGGTTCCGGTTTCCCGTCAATGAAGATGGATCTCCCAGGATCTATTTTTGTGGCAATTCACTGGGATTACAGCCTGTTGAAGCTCAGGCGGCGGTTGACGAGGTGATGGATGCCTGGCACCGGTTGGCGGTGGATGGCCATTTCGCCGGCGATCGCCCCTGGATGCAATACCATCGCGACCTGACTGTGCTGATGGCCCCCATCGTAGGTGCACGGATTTCTGAGGTCACCATCATGAATACGCTGACCACGAATATCCATATGGCGTTTGGCAGCTTTTACCGGCCTTCGGGGAAACGAACGAAGGTGTTGATGGAAGCTGATGCATTTCCATCAGACCGGTATGCCGTCGAGTCCTGGATCCGGTTATTCGGATTGGACCCTGAGCAGGACGTGATCCGGCTTTATACCAACGAACGGGGTTATCTGGCACCTGAGCAGATCCGGGATACGATTTTGGCCGCCGGAGATCGGCTGGCTTTGGTCTGGTTGGGTAATGTAAATTATTACACCGGGCAATATTTGCCGATGGGGGCCATTACCTCCTGGGCGCATTCCGTGGGCGCGCTGGCCGGATTTGACCTCGCCCATGCGGCGGGCAACATTCCCATGACCTTGCATGATGATGATGTTGATTTTGCGACCTGGTGTACTTACAAATATTTGAACGGAGGCCCCGGTAGCATTGCCGGATTTTACGTCCATGAGCGTAATCTTCATTTTCCGCGATTGGCAGGTTGGTGGGGACAACAACGCACAACACGATTTGATATGCGCACGCCTTTTATGCCCGAGCCGGGAGCGGAAGGATGGCAGATCAGCAACCAGCCTATCCTATCGATGGCTCCCCTTACTGCATCACTTGGATTGTTTCAGGAGGCAGGCATGCAGCGGTTACGTACTAAGTCCTTGCATCTGACCGGATATCTGGAATATCTGTTGCAACAATTGGACGCTCCTATGCTGGAAGTGCTTACGCCTGCTCAGCCGGAGGAGCGGGGCTGCCAGCTATCCCTGTACATGCCTGGAATAGCCGCTGAAGTTTACCGGAAACTACTGGATTCCGGTGTGATCCTTGATTTTCGAAAGCCGGATGTGCTTCGGGTAGCGCCGGTGCCGCTCTATAATTCCTACCTCGACGTGTGGCGATTTGTACAATTGTTGTCCACGCATCTGCAGTAATCAGACTTCATTTATATATCCGATCCAGATATGTAAATATTCCTCGATCAGGGTATTGCATGGAAATCCTGACAGAAAGGAGGTCATTTCATTTAGCGGAATGAATATTACAGCATTCGCGACTGAATGAGTGAGGATACTGCTTACACATATTAAGATTAATTATAATATTAATTAATGTGTGATTTTTACCACCTCAAAATTTACATATTACATATTTTGATAATTAGTTTTGTCTTGATAACCTATTGGTTATACTATTCGCTGGGAATATTTTAGAACCTTCCGGATCTCTGTCCCGAGATCACTTTAGCTTTTCATTTTTTAGAATGTCAGCTTTATGCTGACTATGTAAGATCTCCCATTCACAGTAACGGTTTACCCTCCGGTGCTTTTTCCGGATAACATCCAAATGTAACCATTATGAAATCTGCCAAGGTTCTGAAAACACTATCTTTCTTCACGGTATTCATCACCTCGCTGGTGAGCGGAAGCCAACTGCTGGCTCAATGTGAAACGGAAGTCGATGGCGTATTGTATTACTGTCGTCCGGAAAATCCCGACTCATTTTTTGTTGGATTTCACATCAAGGGAGACCCTGGCACCTACAATGTGATAGACCGCTATGGGAATGTGCCGGACAATCAGGGTATACGGGTCAGTGACATATCCACAGAGACTGAACCGGCCAGTTATTCCATCATGCCCGTTCAGCTCACCGTCAGCGAACCTAATGAATACTGGTACTTCGGGCCTTTCGAAAATGGGAGCATCTTCGACATCGTAGTGATCGAGACCAGCAACATGTGTGATACCATTCCGGTTGACTTTGGTACCTATACCTGTGAAGGGCAACGTTTTACCGGTTGCGAGAACCCGGACAGTACGGCGGTGCCTTATTACCACATCATTTTTACCCATAGTCATCTCGACAGTTGTCTGATCATTGCCCGGGAACGCGGTCTGGGATGTGGCAATTGTACCGGCGGGATGGGAAATACGACCAATAAGCGCTGCTTTGAGTTCAAGATCGAAGTCGGAATGGAAAACATTGGTGTACAGGTTAAGGATGTAGGCCCCGGAGCCACCGCCGGCGAACTTTACTGGGCGTTTAATTTTGATGAAAACACCTGTGACTCTTTACGGGAAAGCAACCCGGGAGGCATGAATAATTCGGTTGTTTGTACCTATGACAATCCGGTGGTGTATATGTTGTCCTGTAAACAGGGGCAAAATGCGACCTCTATTAGTCTGATGGATATACCCAGTGTCAATGCGCATAACCTGATATTGGAGCAGCCATGTGACTCACTGCTGGTGGTCAGTGGTGCCGATATGGTCAGCTGGAGTAGCCCGGATGATCCGAATTTGGATAATTTATGGAATTGCTCCGTGGACAGTCTCACCTGCTCGTTTTTGTACAACGCCGGTGTTTTTGGAAATGTAATGTCCTGTGCCGGTGACACATTCATGTATATTGCAGCTGCCTCTCCCTTGGATATGGTTTGCCTGGCCCCGGATACGATCATCTACGATACAGCCTATGTTGTTGTATTTCCAATCTACGATGTATCCATATCAAAAAATTGCATCGATGCCGACTCGGTTCAGTTAAATGCGGTAGTGAATAGCGTGGCCATCGGTTGCGATTATAAATACCTGTGGTCCAATGGGGATACCACCGGGAGCATCCGCGTATTGGCCGACCGAAGTGACTATTCTGTAACGGTGGTACGGTCTCAGTTTACGGATGTAGTAGATCCCTGTTTCATGGCAACCGCCAGCGATAGCGCTTATTTTGAAATGCAGGTCGTCTGCGATCTGATGCCGGTTTCAGTGCAGTGCATGGGTGATATCCCCGATACTTCCTATACGGGTATTGGTGTTGTGACTTGTGGCATGATTGACACGATGGTAGTGGAAGAGAACAATGGAGGATCGGGTTGTGCTTCAGATCCTTTGATCATTCAGCGCCATTTTATCTTCAATGATGGTATCAATACCGATACCTGCACGCAGGTCATCACGGTGGCGGATAATCTTCCACCTACCTTCACCGCGCCACGCGATACTGTGATCCGTTGCGAGCTGGATTCACTGCCATCCAGGACCGGGATGGTTACCGACACGGCGGATCTGTGCAGCAGCGGAATTCAATTGTCGTACCGCGATGAAGTGGTGCCCGGAGTTTGTCCGGCCATCGATACTATTTACCGCTGGTGGAGAGCTGAAGACCGTTGTCAAAATGCGGACAGCGCTTTACAGGTGATTACCCGGATCGATACGGTTCCTCCGGTAATCCAATGTCCTGACCTGACCTTTGAGGCTTGTGAAATGGTCGAGGCAGACCTGATGGATCTGGATTCATTCCTGCATGCCGGAGGAGTCATCAGCGATAATTGTCATATTGACTCAACGAGTTTTCACGGACGCCTGGAAATTAATGGCAATGACGTGATCCAGACGTATTACATCAGTGATGCATGTGGTCTGACGGATTCCTGTGTGCTACTTGGAATGCGGTTGCAAACGGAGCCACCGGTGGCAGTATGTCACGACACGCTCACCTTTGAAGTGCCTTTATTTGGACCGGTCATCCTTACCGTTGATACGGTTGATAACGGAAGTTACGACGATTGTGGCATCGACACGATGTACCTGAGCAGGTACACGTTTGATTGCGGGAATGTGTTTGATACCACTGTTTATGATCAGGTGGATCTGATCGTGGTAGATCAGGCTGGATTTCGCGATACATGTACCACTATCCTGCGCCTCAACTGCCCCTGCAACCCATACCAACCACTCGTTTGTTTCGATAAAGTTACGGTAGGTATCGGGCCGGAATGCGAAACGACCTTCCCGATCGAATTGTTTGCACGTGGTTATGCCCCCGAATGCCGGCAGGTATTGCTGGGTGAAGTGTTCAACCAGTGGCATCAGAACCTGGGCAATGTCCTGACGGAAGAGTTGCTCAATCAAAAGCTGTATTACCAGGTAACCAATACCCTCACTAAAAACAAGTGCTGGGGCGAACTCCGTGTCGAGCTCAACCCCAATTTGCCGGAATACCTTTTTCCGGATACGACCATCAGTTGCACGGCCCCGTTGCCAGCACTGCCGGCTATCGGACTCAATTGTAGCGTTCAGCCACAGGTAACCATCCTTTCCGAAGAGTATACCTCCTATGACTGTGATGAGGATCCGGAATTGATCGGATTCATTACACGAAGAATACGAATTGAAGATGCCTGGGGGCGTTCTGCTGTTCGAACCCAGCAAATCAATCTGCGAAAAGTGGGACTTTCAGCTATTATCTTTCCAGCAGATACCCTGATCGAGTGCTGCTCCGAGCGGACAGATCCACTTACCCATCAGCTGGTTTCTTCGATTTGGGATTCGCGCTACAGTGAGATAGACCCACAGGGTTATCCCCATCCTTTGCCCAAAACAGATGGGTATGGACGACTTACCGGAGTGGTGATGCCTCCTTATGCGATCGATGGACCGGACACCGTCTACCTTACGAAAGAATCCGGTGGTACGTGCCGGGTATTCACAGATTATACCGATCGCATCATCCCGACCTGTGGCAACAGCTTTAAGATCAGGAGAGAATGGCTTGTCGCCGACTGGTGTGCAGGCAGGGACACCACGGTAGTCCAGTGGATCGAAATTATTGATACCCTGGGGCCGCAAGTCAATCCGGCTTCCCTAACCCCGCTGACTGTTCTGGCGAATCCGCACGACTGTTCAGCTGATGTGTTCATCCGTCGCCCGGTAGTTGTAAAGGAATGTGGGTATCCGGATTTTGCCAACCAGGCGCAGATCGCAGCACAACTCAAGGTTTATTTTGAAATCAATCAGGATGGAGGCTTGGTTGCCTACGGTCAGATAGCTCCGGATGAAGTTGCGGTCAGGTCATTACCGGCTGGATACTATACCATTACCTATCATCTGCGGGATGCCTGCAATAACAAGACGGATGTTGACCAGGCTCTGTCTGTGGTAGATGAATCGGGTCCGGTACCGGTATGCGGTGCAAATTCCCGGGTGACCATGGATGCCAACACCTGCAGCCATCGATTGAATGCCGTTTCACTGGATGACGGTAGTTTCGATAATTGTTGCGGAACACTGCATTTTGCTGTGGCCCGGATGGAAGATCTGAATTACTGGACAGATTATTGGAACAGTCAACTTAAGTCCTGTCTGGGAACTACAACGTATAATACTCAGTATCAGCAGATTCAGGCTGCTATCAGTCAGTGGCTGGATTGTTATGTGTATGCAGAATACGTGGACCTGACGGATTGTGGGGAAGAGATGGTGGTCATGAAAGTCTACCAGGCATGCGGTTTGCCCAATTACGATCCACATGCTTTCGCCGGTGATCGCCACCAGTGGTATTGCTGGAATGTCTACGATGACTATGCCTGTTTCTATAAATTGAATTATCCGGCATTTCTGAATGGTGAGCGGCCTCACCCGGACTTGTGCCACACCTGGGACCTGGAAAATCATCATGGTCTGTGTGAATACACAACAGGAGAAGAAATGCGGTGGGAGGCCATCGCCAGTCAATATCCGGGCTTGCAGCAGGACTTTGAGGACCGGGTACTGATTCCGGTTTCTGCCAATGTCTGTATGGTCAATGTGTTTAAGGATGATAAACAGGCACCGGTTTGTGTACCCCCACAGAATATTACCGTGTATTGCGACCAGACGCCTTGGTCCGGGTCTTTCGACCAGGACGGCGCTTCACGAGTCTTTTCAATGCCTGAAAATACGTCGGCTATTTCCTGTGCTCCTCCTGCAGCTTATCCCTGGGATGGTGGTACCTATGGTTATTACCAGGGCATCCTGGATGGCGATGACTGTATGAGTACATCACCGAAGACGCCGATCTATTGCCAGATGTGGTTATGGTTGGATCGCTATGACACCACCAGTAAGCCACTGGACCTGTTGGTGGTCGTTCCCGATGTGCATGACAATTGTACCCCGGCAAACGAGCTGATCATTTCTTCCCGGGATTCCGGTCGATTGGATGAGTGTGGTACAGGCTCCGTTTCACGTACCTGGACCGTCGCAGACCGCTGCGGCAATTCTACCCAGTGTACACAAACCCTGACGGTGCTGGCACGCAGTGATTTTGAGGTGTTGTTCCCTAAGGATACAACCTATTATTGTGGAAGCTACAGCCATGCAGATCTGGATCCTGAAACAAGCGGCAATCCGGTTTTAAGCGATGATGAATGCGAATTATTGGGTGTCACCCGGATCGATGAAGTGTTGGGTGACTCCACCCAGGGCTGTTTCAGCATCATCCGTCACTGGAAAGTGATTGATTGGTGTACCTATGACCAGACGGTGGATCCAATGGACCGGAATCCCGATGTGATCGTTGACGATCGCTATCTTGCTGGTCCGGATAGGAGTTGTGTGCCCCGCTACCTGAAGGACAATGGCGATGGGAGCATGGAATATGTACAGATCATCCACATTACAGATACGACACCTCCGGTTGTAGAGTGTGTCAGTCCATCGGTCGTTTGCATCGAAGACGATCAGTGTGTTGTAGCACTGGTAAGGGTGTTGCTTGGTGGAGCAGCTGATAATTGCACAGACAAGGATAAAATCCGCTATCAGTACCATGCCGATACGGCCGGTTCTGCTGGCCCGGTACTGAGTGGTACCGGAAATGAATTTGAAGGAGAAATGGTGCTTGATGTACCATATCGTTTTCACCTCATCGCGATAGATATCTGCGGGAACAGCGATTCGTGTGAAACGACAATCACCGTCCGGGACTGCAAAGCTCCAACGGTATTTTGCAACGATGCAATTACAGTTTTGATGGGGCCGGATGGACAACTGAATGTGGACGCATCCAGCTTTGATGCCAACAGCTTCGATAATTGTACGTCGGTTGATGATCTCTTGTTCAGTTTTACACCGGATGGCCTGACACCAGACAAGACATTTACCTGCGCGGATATCCCCAACGGTATAGTCCGGGACACCATGTTGCCGGTTTATGTACTGGATAAATCTGGCAATGTGAGTCAGTGTACGCCTGTTCTGCATCTGGAAGATGGAGCAGGAGACTATTGTCCGGACAATGCCCCACTCGTTGCACCGATGGATGATGAGAGCAAATCTCGGGTTCCGCATGAACGGACTTCCAATGAATCGCTTCCCCGTCAGTATCTGGGGCAAAACGAAGGTCAGATATTGGAAAATAATCCTGTCCTCTTGCAAAACAACCCCAACCCATTTTCCAATACCACCAGGATCGCATTTATCCTGCCCGGCACGATGAATGCGACTATCCGGATATTGGACCTGGCAGGTAAAGAGGTCTATAAGGTGTCCCGTAAATTTGTCGGGGGATTAAATGAGTTGTTTATTGAAGAACACGATTTGCCGGCCATCAATGGTGTATTGTATTACCAGCTGGAGACAGAGTTGGGAGTGATAAATAAGCGGATGGTCCGGGTTCAATAATTCAGATTGGAGATCCAGACCTTCAGGGGTTAAATGTTTCGCAGGCATCCAGCAGGTAGGCCATGTGGTCTTGAGCCAGTGCCTGACTGATAAACCACGATTCATAGGCGCTTGGTGGCAGGTGGACACCAGCTTCCAGAAGGTGATGAAAGAACCGCCGGAAAGTCGGGAGGTCGCTTGATAAAGCAGATGTCAGGTTGGTGACTTTACTATCGGTAAAAAACAGACTGATCATCGATCCAACCCTATTGACCTGAACCGGAATGGAATGTCTGGAAAAAATACCAATTAGGCCTTGCTCAAGCTGCCTTCCCAGGTGTTCAAGTCTGGTGTACAGCTGGGGATTGCTTTTGAGGTGATGCAGTGTTGCAAGTCCTGCCGTCATGGCTAGTGGGTTGCCGGAAAGGGTTCCGGCCTGATAAACAGGGCCGGCTGGTGCCAACAGGTCCATGATGGGTGATTTGCCGGCAAAAGCACCCACGGGAAGGCCGCCGCCGATTATTTTCCCGTAACAAACCAGGTCCGGATCCAGGTGATAAAGACCGCATGCCCCTTCCCAACCAAGTCTGAAACCCGTCATCACTTCATCCACAATAAATAATGCTCCGTTTTCCCGGCATAGGTCCTGGACGTTTTGCAAATACCCGGCCTCCGGAGGGATACAGCCCATATTGCCTGCCACCGGTTCAAGAATGACGCCTGCAATGGATTCCGGATACTGGGTGAACAGCTGCCGCATTCCTTCTATATCGTTGTATTCTGCTACCAGGGTATACCTGGTTGTGGCATCCGGAATACCCGGACTCGATGGTTGCCCCTGGGTAAGGGCGCCACTGCCGGCTTCGACCAGAAATGGGTCTGCGTGGCCGTGATAGCAACCCCGGCATTTAATGAAGAAATTGCGGCTGGTGTATGCCCGTGCCAGACGGATAGCGGACATGCACGCTTCGGTACCTGAATTGACCATGCGGATACGGTCTATCCATGGAATGCCTTCGACGAGTAACCTGGCCATCTCCAGCTCCAGTTCGGTTGGTGTGCCGTAGCTGAAAGAAAGACCTGCCTGAACGCGGACAGCCTCGACCACTGCAGGATAGGCATGGCCAAGGATCATGGGGCCCCAGGAATTGATCATGTCCAGGTACCGGCGGCCTTCCGTATCATACAACCAGGCTCCTTCCGCATGCCGGATGACGATGGGATCACCTCCCACGCCATGAAAAGCCCGCACGGGTGAATTAACACCCCCGGGTATGTACCTGCCGGCTTCCTGAAAATACCGGGCACGGTTGGATTGGATCAGATCAGCCATGGCAGCGCTTGTTCGGCGAAATAGGAAATGATGATGTCCGCTCCGGACCGCTTTATTGCGGTAAGGGTCTCCCTGATGGCTAATGTTTCATTCAACCATCCCTTTTCTGCTGCCGCCTTGATCATGCTGTATTCTCCGGATACCTGATAGGCCGCTACCGGAAGGTTGGTGATCTCCCGCACCCGGCAGATGATGTCAAGATAGGCCAGGGCCGGTTTGATCATCACCATATCAGCTCCTTCGGCTATGTCTGCCAGCGTCTCTTTCACGGCTTCACGTGCATTGCGATAGTCCATCTGATAAGAGGATTTATCCCCGAAGCCAGGAGCGGAGTGCAGGGCATCGCGAAATGGCCCGTAAAAAGCCGATGCGTATTTGGCCGAATAGGCCAGAATGCCTGTATGGTGCTGTCCTGCTTTATCCAGTGCCGTTCGGATGGCTTGTACCCTGCCGTCCATCATGTCCGAGGGTGCGATAAAGTCAGCACCCGCCTGCGCATGGATCACGGCCATTTGGGCAAGTATTTCCACGGTTGGATCATTGACGATCTCCAGACCATTGACCAGGCCGTCGTGGCCGAAACTGGAATAGGGATCCAGAGCCACATCGGTAAATAAAGTACATTCCGGAAATGCCGTTTTGATCTTGGCTATTGTAGCTGGAAAGAGTCCGTCGGCGTCAATGGCACTTGCTCCGGTGTTGTCTTTGTGTTGTTCTTCAATTTTGGCAAAAAGGATAAATCGCGATAATCCCTGTGCCATACATGTCTCAATTCGCTTTAGTAAGGCAGGCGGAGTATACCGGAAATAGCCGGGCATCGAAGGGATATCCTGTTGGGCCGCGCCGTGTCCGGTTACGAAGAGCGGGACCACCAAATCCTGCCGGTGCAGGTGTGTTTCGGCGACCAGATCTCTCAGATTGGCGCTGGTACGCAGACGCCGGTGCCGTATCTGTGGAAATGATGTCATAAAATGAAGTTGCTTTGTTGATAAAGCCTGGCCATGGCTGGCAGATCAGGAATGATACTCGTAAAGATCTTTCGGAAGCCAAGGGATCTGCCTGTGTCCGCAGTCGTTGGTCCTATGCAAAAGAGTGGCAGGTCTGAATACCGGTTCTGGGTTTGGTCTGTAAACGCTTTTAATGTCGCACTGCTGAATGCCCAGATGCTTGTAAAGGTGCTGGTGGTTAGATCCAGAGCCAGCTGACGATGTTCATAGACGACTTCTTCCTGAAGATGAATTCGGTATTGCAAACAATAATTGCGGATCTCGGGACGGCGGACCGCTCCGCAGAAATAGATCCAGGATTTGGCTTTATATCCATATAGCGAGGAAGCCAGAGCAGTAGCACAGTCAAAAGTCTCATTGACTCGAAATCCGTTTTCAGATAGGAGGTGTGCACAACCATGACCGACGCTAAGTATCGGGTGATCGCTTGACGCAGAGGGTAGGTATTTCATTACTGCGGTTACTGCCCGCTTACTGGTAAAGATCCACCCGGTATTTTCCAGAGCTAATAGATTTGTCACCATCTCCGGATGTACACAGGGAAAATATTCGAAAACCGGTGAAAAGATGGCCGGAATCCCAAACTGCCTGATCACCAGGATATCTTCTTCAGTAGCCGCCTTCAGTAATAAAGCATTCATAGCCCGGATTTTAGGACATGATGTTTTGCCTCCAGGCACAGATCGGGAAGGTGGTGGCCTGCTTCAGACACCGGACAGGTAACACTTCGCTGCCAGATCTTCAGGCCTTCCGGAGAGTGGATACTGCCGGTAAATGTTAATAGTCCGTCACTTATGAGAGCCAAAGCGCCAACGGGAGCCTGACAAGCCATTTCAATTTGCTGCATGAAATGTCGCTCCATACCGATGCAGATCCAGGTCTCCGGGTCATTGATACCTTGTACTTTCCGGTAAGATTCGACATCATCTTCACGGCACGTTACCCCAATGACTCCCTGACCGGGAGCAGGGACCATCCATTCCAGGTCAATTGCGCCCTTGGGCAACAGGCCGATGCGGTCCAGGCCGGCTTTGGAGAGGATCAGGCCATCCCATGCGTTGGCAGCAAACTTTTGCAGGCGAACCTCCATGTTTCCCCGGATATCCACAAAACGGCTTAGAGGATAACGAGCTTTCCACTGTGCTTTACGTCGCGAACTACTTGTTGCGATGCAATTCGTGTGTCCGGGATGAAAGGAGGATTTTGTGATCAAAACATCCGCCCAGTGATCGCGTGGTAAGACAGCGGCCAGGATTATACCTTCAGGTAAAATCACGGGCAAGTCTTTAAGCGAGTGAACGGCAAGATCCATATGCCCGTCCAGAACAGCCTGGTCGATGGCTTTGGTGAAAACACCCCGCTCCGGAAAACGATCCAGAGGAGTCAGCTGATCCTGATCGCCCTGCGTTCTTATGGTCTCAGTTAAAGTCTCGAAACCTTGCTGTTGCAGCGCATTTTCCACCTGGCTGGCTTGCCACAAGGCCAGGTGACTTCCACGGGTGCCTATGCGGAGCGGCTGCATGCCATCAAATTTAGTTGCCCGGTGACGCGCTTTCTTTGCTCTTCCCACTCATCCCAGGCTTGCAGATATTCCTGGATGATACGCCGCACCTTAAGCACTTCACCGGAACGGCAACCCAGGGTGATCTTAACACCTGCTGCCAGCCAGTCCAGATGTTGATAACGATCCGAATGTACCTCAGTTTTGAAATTGGCCGGGATCCCCAGATCAAAGATCAATGACTTGCCGTGCGGTATTTCATACTGAGGACGGTCCAGTTGTAAAGCGGAAATTACGGCATCATACCTTGCAAAGTCAGCGTTGTCAGCAGGGAGTAAAACTGCATCTCCTCCGCACTCCGAAGCCATCCGGCGTGCTTTCTCCGGACACCTGGAGGCAATTGCCAGTTCACGGTCCGGCAGGTGATTGTTGATGTACTTTATGCATAGCGTGGCCATTGCTCCGGTACCGAGGACCAGGATCTTTGGAGATTTACCAGCACAGATACGGATCCGCTTGCTGATGGTATACGGAATGGAAGTAGTACCGCTGTTGAAATGGGTTGAATTACGGATCTTCCGGCTGCAGGAAATGGCACTATTGGTGATCTTTTGCCATATTCCGGGTAGTAATTTTGCCTCCCGGGCTTCACTTACGGCTTCCTTCAGCTGGCCCAGGATTTCATTATCTCCGGGCACTCTGGCATCCAGGCCGCAGGCTACTTCATACAGATGATTCAGCATGTCCGGGCCGGAGAGGTGGATCAGGCAGTTCCGGGAGAATTTGGCTTCAGGACAACATTTCTTCCATATCCTGAGTACCTCGTCATAGGTTGTAGCACTGAAGTAGATCTCCGTGCGATTGCAGGTGCTCAGTACAAAACCGGTGAATCCTGATTTTTGGGCCTGCCGGTAGAAAGTTTTACGCTGTTCTCCATGCAGGCTTACGGCACCACGTACCCGGAAGTCGGACCGGTGGTGGTTTAAGCCGATCATCTGATAGTCTTGTATGATGTTCATAGTCCACTTTCAGCTAGTTTAAAAATCAACCCGTCCATGTGATCCCGGATAGCAAGTTGACAACACAGCCTGCTGTTGGACTGAACCAGAAATGCCTGGTCCAGCATATCTTCTTCCGCTTCCCCCGGATTACCCAGGTCATGGTCAGACAATACATAGCCATGGCAGCTGGCACAAAGGGCCATGCCTCCACAGGTGCCGGCTACGGGTAACTCAAATGCTTTGCACAACTCCATGAGGTTCATGCCGATATCGGTGGGCGCCTCCAGGATATGGGAGCGCTCCTCCCGGTCAATGATCGTGATGCGTATTGCAGTGTTCATGTGTTCTTTTGTTATAAGGCTTCGATTCCGTTGACGGTGGTGTATTTAAACTGGAGTTTGCGGTCCGGATGGATGCGCTTAAAGGCGGATTGAACCATCAGTGTTGCCTCGTGAAAGCCGCACAAGATCAACTTGAGTTTTCCGGGGTATGTATTGATGTCGCCAATGGCATAAATACCCGGTACATTGGTTGAATAGTCCAGCGTATTTACCTCAATAGCATTCTTGTCAATCTGCAATCCCCAGTCTCCGATCGGACCAAGTTTCGGTGACAACCCGAACAAGGGCAGGAAATAATCCACCTCGAGCATCCTGAGCGGTTGTCCTTCCTGGTCGATGATGACACCCTGCAATTTGCCATTGCCAGACAATTCGGTGATCTCGGCATTAGTAATGAGGTTTACCTGTCCCTTTGTGGAGAGCGTATTGATTTTTTCGACAGAATCCGGGGCACCCCGGAATCCGGAACGACGATGTACCAGGGTGACTTCGCGGGCGATGCCCGCCAGGTGAATGGTCCAGTCCAGGGCAGAATCACCACCACCGGCTAGCACAACCCGTTTATCACGAAATTTTTCCGGATCGCGGATGATGTAGTCGACACCATGATCTTCAAAGTGTTCAAGCCGGTCCAGTGGTGGTTTACGTGGCTCGAAGCTGCCGAGACCGCCGGCGATCGCTACCACCGGGGCCTTGATCCGGGTACCCTTATTGGTCGTAAGGATAAAATGATCCTGGGAGTCTTCCAGTGTTTCGGCACGTTCACCCAGGGTGAAGCCTGGTTTGAAAGGCGCTATCTGTTCGAGAAGATTGTCAATCAGCTCACCGGCAAGGATGCTGGGGTAGCCTGGAATATCGTATATCGGCTTTTTGGGATATATCTCCGTACACTGGCCACCAGGTGCGGGCAATACATCGACCAGATGGCACCTTAACTTCAGCAACCCTGCTTCGAAGACAATAAACAATCCACAGGGGCCGGCACCAATGATCAGGATGTCGGTCTCTATCATGCTTGTTCGTGTTTGGTGAAATATTTCAGGTGCAACCCGCATTCGGTTTTGGTTTTCCCTGACCAGCGACCTTCCCTGCCTTTTCCGGGTTTCGTACAATGCATACACCCGATGGATTCATAGCCAAGATAGAACAAGGGGTGGATGGGCAGATCCAGGTCATCAAGTGTGGTATTAAAAGTGGTCTCAGATACATGGAGCAGTGGGTGGTATTTGAGGATATCGCCCTGTTGTTCAAAGAGCCTCAGATTGGCACGGTATTCATTTTGGTAGGCCATCAGGCTGCTGACCCATACTTTATGCCGCTCGATGTAAGGCTGGAGTGGGGCTATTTTATTGATGGTGCAGCACATCTTGGGATGCTCGATCCACCAGGACTCTTCTTTCGTCAGGGCATGTTCTTCCGGATGCGGATCGATCGTCACGATATTTAAGCCCAGTCTCCGGATCAGGCTGTCCCGGTATGAAATTGTTTCGGTAAAATGGAATCCCGTATCGATGAAATACACCGGATGACCCGGAGCAACCTGATTCAGCAGATAAAGGAGGTAAATGGATTTGGTGCCGAATGAGGTGGTGATCAGGATGTCTTCTGCAGCATAGGTTTTGAACAGGCGCTGCAGTCCGAGCACCGGTTCCAGCCCATCGAAGGATTGATTCAATCCATCCACAGTCAATGGGGGATTTCCGTTGATGCTTTGTGCCGATGACTTCATCTTAGTAATGCTTTGGTTAATTGATTGAGGTTGTGGACTTTTTCATGAAAGTCACACGTCAGTGAGTTGCGATAATGGTGGAGGTGCAATGTGAGTTCATCTATTTCCTCCGGCAGGAGATCCTCGAGGTATTCACGCATCCGCTTGGCCAGGGTAGGGGATTTGCCATTGGTTGAAATACCCACTTTAAGATTGCCTCGCGTGACAATAGATCCCAGGTAGAAATCACATTTCCCGGGGTCGTCTGCTACATTGACCAATACCCGGTGGGCATGACAGGCTTCCATGATTTCCCCATTGGTTGTTTCATCGCTGGTAGCTGCTATTACCAGGTGGAATCCCTGGACATCGGTTGGTTCGAAAGATTTCCGGATCCTCCGGACATACAGTGCTCCTGCTTCCCGGATCAGGTCATCGATCTCATCGGAAAAAGTCTCGCTGAGAATGGTAACCAGGGCCTGTGGACTACTTTTAAGCAGGAAATGCAGTTTTTCAGTCCCGACTCCTCCGCCTCCAACGATCAGGATCTGGAGTTCTTCCGCTTTCAGGAAAATGGGAAATAAGGTATTAGCTTCCATAGACCGTTTGGTTTTGTAATAGTTGAACTACGTCCCCGATGATGATAATGGCTGGCGCCTTTGCCCGTGCGGAATGGGCAAGCTGTACAATGTTGTCGAGGGTACCGGCAATGGTCCGTTGATCGCTGCTTGATCCTTTTTCAAGAATGGCGATACTCAGTGACCCGGAGAAATGCTGCCGGTAGATCTCTACAATCTCTTTTAGCTTGCCCAATCCCATCAGAATTATTTTCGTGCCTGGCAGTGCAGTGGACTTCCGGAGATCTTCACTCAGCAGGCCGTTATTGGTCGATGCGGTGATGACCTGGAAACTGCGGCTGACCTCCCGGTGCGTTATGGGTATGCCTGCCAGGGCCGGAACGCTCGTTGCGCTGGTAACACCTGGAATTACGGTGACCGTCAATCCCAGTGTCCGGGCAAATTCGATTTCTTCGTATCCCCGTCCGAAAACAAAAGGATCACCGCCTTTCAGTCGAACAATATGGTTATGATCAGGTGCCAGTTCCACAATCCGGGCATGAATAGCCTCTTGTGTCCAGGAGGGTTGCCCGGCGCGTTTGCCGACGCACTCCAGCAATGCCTGGGGACGTGCGTGTTTCAGGGTTACCGGATCCACCAATGCATCATACAGGATGACATCCGCTTCCGCTATGGCTTGATAGCCTTTGAGGGTAATCAGGCCCGGGTCTCCGGGACCGGCTCCGACTAAAGTAAATCGTGAGGCGCTCATGCTTTATAGTGTTCGGTAATGACCAGATGGTCTTTGTTACCCTTCAATTGTTTCTGCCGGAGCGTGCAGGCGTCGTGGAGAAATGCTCTGGCTGTCTCATATTGGCGAATAGCAAAAGTTTCCGAGGGCTCTTCATTGGAGATAGCACCTGCCAGGTCCGTAAAATTTCCGTATTCGGCGAAGGGTGATTCGGAACCATAATGGGTCTGGAAGTCCTCAATGATACCGGCATGGGTGTTGCAATGGATATCTTTGGCGAGTAGCAGGGCTTTCGCCGTGATGACCAGCGCGTTGTAGGAGTAGTAGATGGCTCCGGCCCAATATTCTTCTTCCAGTGCTTCGGAAGCTTTAAGCAGTCGTTGCTCCGCGTCTCCGAAGATGGAGCCGATCACATCCAGAGCCGCCCCCGCACATTCTCCGACACCAATGGCCTGCACGTATTCGGCAGGTTGCCCCCAATCGCGAAATTCCTCTTCGGAGAGATCGTCCGTATCGGCAAGTTCCTTGAGCAGGTGATAAAAATGTTTCTTTCCGGTGCGGTAATAATAATGATTGAAGGATTCCTTTTCTTCCCGGTGGCTCGTATAATCTCCGAGTATCAGGTC
The DNA here is from genome assembly GCA_020636135.1 of Lewinellaceae bacterium. NCBI lineage: Bacteria > Pseudomonadati > Bacteroidota > Saprospiria > Saprospirales > Lewinellaceae > Lewinellaceae bacterium. The sequence goes on along the minus strand of JACJYK010000001.1, from coordinate 3,857,070 downwards.
AAATGCCCGGAGGATACGTTTCGTGGGTAATTTGATGACCTTCTCACCGATGAAAGCATCTCCGTCGGGATCCAGTCCACCACCTAAGACCAATTGCATGGCGGGGACGATTCGATCATTGACCTTTATCGAACTCCCGTGGAGGCCGATCTGTGCAGCCATATGCTGACCGCATGAATTCATGCATCCGCTGATCTTGATCTGGATGTCTTTGTTTTCAGCGAGCTGTGGATGCTTTTGGGCCAGATACGATTCAATCTCATGGCTTACAGCCGTGCTGTTGGTCACCCCAAGATTGCAGGTGTCTGTTCCCGGGCAAGCCGTTATATCCAGGATGGTGTTAAATCCGGGATCGGCCAGATCAATAGACTTTAACGCCTGGTAGAGGTGGGGCAGTGCGTTCGGGTGTACTTCCCGTAATAACAATCCCTGCTGCACGGTAATGCGGATGTCATCTGCGGCATGATCTGGGATCAGGTCAGCCAGTGCCAGGGCTTTGCCGGAGGGCAGGTCACCCAGACGGATCTTGATTCCCACGGCTTTGCGATCGCTGTTTTTTTGATCATAGACATTGGTCCGCAACCACAGATTGTAATCCGGTTCAGCGATGGTTCCGGATGGGTTATTCTCTTCCCAAGCAGGCCCTTTTGCCGCAGTCCAGCTCTCGGAATCAACAGGAATGACCTGAGGACTTACAGCAATCATTTCCTGGCGTACCAGGTCCAGGAATGCATCTTTGCCCAGCTTTTGGACCAGGTATTTCATTCTTGCTTTGTAGCGCTTTTCCCTTTCTCCGAGGCGGTCAAATACCCGGACTGCTGCTTCGGTAAATGCTAAGATTTGATCTGCTGGTAAAAAATCAAAAGCCGTCTCTGCAACGATGGATTGAGCTCCCAGTCCACCGCCGATGACTACTTTGAAACCCCGCTTTCCATCACGGATCAAAGGGATAAATCCAAAATCATGGAAATAGGAATAAGCGGTGTCACGGACGCTGGAAGAGAAGGCCATTTTGACCTTCCGGCCCATCTCCTGGCAGACTGGGTTGCGAAGAAAATGGTGGTACGTTGCCATGGCGTAGGGGCCGACATCAAAAGGCTCTTCCGGATCGATGCCTGCGAAAGGGGAGGCCGTTATGTTGCGTACTGTATTGCCACATGCTTCCCGCGCATTGACGCCAACAGAGGCCAGCGCTTCCCAGATGGCCGGTGTATTTTCCAGTTTGACATAGTGAAACTGGATGTTTTGACGGGTCGTTAGATGCAGGTTCCCGGTAGCATAGTTGTTGGACAGGATGGCCATCATCCTCAGTTGCGCGACGGTGATCCGACCCAGGGGTAATTTGGTCCGGAACATATGAACACCCTGCTGACGCTGGCCATAGACTCCACGGGTCAACCGGAAATGTTTGAATCGCTCTTCTTCAATGGTTCCTCTTTGATAGGCACTTATCCGCTCGGCCAGTTCAGTGGCATCGGAAAGATCGGCCTGCAGCGCTTGATTTTTTGTGGAGGTATTCACAGTGTTCGGATTAAGGGTTTAAAATAACCGGATGCAGACCAGGGTCGGCATCCGGCTCGAATGAGGAATTAGGAGAGGGTGTACTCATAACCAGGTTTGAGGTTTGAGAACCGGGTAGCTTTTGTTGATAAACAGATGTAGAATAGTTATATGGATCACCTTTCATATGTTCATACTTGGCTAAAAATCAAAAAGTCCTTCAGAAATTATTCGGAAGGACTTTTTGGTTTATCATTTACACCAATCAAGGATATCATCAGTACCTCGCCGAATGCAGCCGATGCATGCTACAGCAACAACACATTCCGTTGGAACCGGTAATCTGGATGATGTATGTCATTTGTTTATTCATGATGGATCAAAGATATATCCGTATTATGAATATGGCAATGTAATGGCTAAAATATTTTATGAAATAAAAATAAATTACATTTTGTTAAGTAAATGATACCAAAACATCGATTTGATTGAATTTATTCCATGAATATTTGGACATATATTGGATCGTTTTTTGAATTTTTAGGATGCTTTGAGGGGAATGGTCCGGATTGATTCATGCTTCCAAAATGGAAAGCGGACGAATCAGAATAGTACGGGATCCGTGACCGAGTGTGGCAGAAGTCCGGGTATGGCAGGATCAGTGGATTGATTCTTCTGAAATAGCAGAGAATCCTTATCTTTTTGCCCGTTTTGAAAGTAACTTTCCAATACCAGGGGTGAATGAAATAGCAGTATCAAGGCACCTGTTTATTGGACAGCTCGCGAAAATAATCAGTCGGTTAACTCCGAAAAAAGAGATGACCGATGAAGAGATCCCTGCATCGCCGCCTGGCGTGGATTGAAATGATCTCCGCAAATACCGGCGTGCTTGTGATACCAGGGGCTCCTGTGTCATTGATGCAGGAGCTTTCTTTTTTCAGTTTATGAGTTTATGAGTTGAATAGTTAATGAGTATCCCGGTCAACCTATTTCAGGCATGAATGCCTATCCCGCACCCCACTTCCTTGTTAATGAGTTGATCAGCAAATGAGTTAATGTGTATGAAATACGGATTGTAGAATTGCAAATCCATGCCCCTTGCTCCATGCCCCGTGCTCCATGCCCCTTGCTCCATGCCCACACCTCGCAGCCCACACCCCACTTCCTTGTTAATGAGTTGATCAGCAGATGAGTTAATGTTTATGATATACGGAGTGTAGAATTGAATATCCATGCTCCATGCCCCACACCTCGCAGCCCACACCCCACTTCCCTGTTAATGAGTTGATCAGCAGATGAGTTAATGTTTATGATATACGGAGTGTAGAATTGAATATCCATGCTCCATGCTCCAAGCTCCATGCTCCATGCTCCATCCCCACACCTCGTACCCCGCACCCCAATTCCTTGTTAATGAGTTGATCAGCAGATGAGTTAATGTGTATGAAATACGGAGTGTAGAATTGCAAATCCATGCCCCATGCCCCATGCTCCATGCTCCATGCTCCATGCCCCATGCCCCAAGCTCCATGCTCCATGCCCCATGCTCCATGCCCCATGCTCTATGCTCCATGCTCTATGCTCCATGCTCCATGCTCCATGCCCCATGCTCTATGCTCCATGCTCCATGCTCCATGCCCACACCTCGTACCCCACACCTCGCACCCCGCACCCCACTTCCTTGTTAATGAGTTGATCAGCAGATGAGTTAATGTGTATGAAATACGGAGTGTAGAATTGCAAATCCTTGCCCCATGCTCCATGCCCCATGCCCCCTCACACCTCCTGCCGTACCGCGTTCCAAACCGATGGATTCAACAGGAAGTAAGCCATTTCCTTCATCAGCTCTTCCTGGGTTGTATGGAAGTTATCCACGCCCTTGGCACGCATATCGTACTGCTCGAGGATCTGAATGGCCAGGCCGATTTCACGTAAGGTATAGTTGCGGGCTGCTGTCCGGTAATCGCGGAGGAAAAAGGGAGAACGCATGCCCAGTAAGGCCATCACTTCTTTCTCCGGCAACCGCTGATTTTCGGCATAGAGGTATAATTTGGTATACCAGGAGGCGAGAATGGCAATTACCATGACCAGCGGATTTTCTTTGCTATTCTGGGTAAAGAAATGAATGATGTCCATGGTGCCCTGAAAATTGCGGTCACCCAGGGTCCGCTGGAGTTCAAAAGGATTGTATTCCTTGCTGATCCCAATGTTGTCCTCAATGACTTTGGTAGTAATGGGTGTCCCGGGCTGCAGATCAATGAACAGTTTTTCCAGTTCGTTGCTGATCTTGCCCAGGTCATTACCCAGATGATCAACCAGCACCTGCAGTGCATCCGGGGCTATCTGGTACCCGCGGCTTTGGATCATTTCTTCAGTCCAGGCTGGTATCTGATTGTCATAAAGCCGTTTGGATTCAAATAAGACGGCTTGCTTGTCAGCGGCTTTGGTAAATGCAGAGCGCCCATCCAGTTTTTTGTGTTTGTGGGCGATGACCAGCACGCTGGAAGTAAAAGGTTTTTGGATGTACGGGGTTAAGTCCGCAAGCGACTTCATCAGTTGCGCTTCCTTAAGGATGACAACCTGGCGCTGGGCCATCATAGGTACCCGGCTGACGCTGTCCAGGACACCACGGGCTTCGGTGTCTTTTCCGTAAAGGATGGTTTCATTGAAGGCCTTCTCGTGCTCCTCCAGCGCATGTTGTTGAATGTACTGGACAATTTGATCAATGAAATAGGACTCCTCTCCATGCAATACATAGACTGGTGCATATTTCCCCGCATGCAGGTCCTTCATGATCGATTGATAGGTTGACGCCATTCGTATTTTAAGTTGGGCCTAAAGATAACAAGGATTATCGGCTCTGCCGGAGTTCCGGCCTTGGGTTGACTGTTCGGCAAGTAAGGAATCTCCGGACGACATTAAATGGATTTGAATGGCACGATTTAATCCTGTCCATCACCACATTCGGTTTGCCAGGATAATCCGGTCAGTTTTGATTGCTGTTGGGCTTATTATAATCAGGAGTGCGGGGATTTTCGTGTGCGCAAACAGTGAGGTAATTTGTATATTGGTCAGGCAACAAATAATTGCATAGACTGTACGATGAGAAGACAATATCAGATGTTGAATTGGTCTGATGCCAATCAATGTTTCCGTCATTCAATGATATACCGGATATTATTTTTGGCAGGACTTGTGATGCTGGCCAGCGCCTTCTGGCAGTGCAGTCAGGGTGACCATGAGGTAATTCCGGATCCGGATGATGGTGGGTTGGCCCTGCCGGACGGCTTCCGGGCTCTGGTGGTTCATCCGGGGGTAGGACGTGCACGACATCTGGCCGTCACGGAGCATGGGGACATCTATATTAAACTCAGAGTACCCGATCCCAAAGGAATTGTCGCATTGCGTGATCTTAACCATGACGGAAGAGCCGACTCGATGGCGGTTTTCGGCGACTATGAAGATACCGGCAATTATGGTACAGCCATGCGGATCCATAACGGATACATTTATTTCACCACCGCCGGGGAACTCTATCGTCAGAAGTTAACACCGGATGCCCTGGTTCCAACCACTCCGGTGGAAACCATCATGATCGATGACTACAAGAATGCATTCCAGGGCTTTGAACACATCGCCAAGCCCATCGCCTTTGATGAAGAAGGACATGTATTTGTGCCTTTCGGAGCGCCGGGAGATATCTGTCAATTGGAAAACCGTAAACCGGGTACTCGGGGTCAGGAACCTTGTCCGCAGTTGGAAACGCATGGTGGTGTTTGGCGTTTTGATGAAAATAAACTCAATCAGGTACAATCCGACGGCTACCGTTACGCTACTGGCATCAGAAGTTTTGTCGCCATGGCCTGGAATCCTCAGGACCATAAGCTTTACGGTGTTCAGCATGGTCGCGATGACCTGTACCGGTCCTGGCCTGAATTGTTTTCAACCTGGCAGAGTGCCGTTCTGCCGTCGGAAGAATTTATCCGCGTCAATGAAGGAAGCGATCATGGATGGCCCTACTATTATTACGATTGGATAACCGGGAAGAAGTTGCTTAATCCGGAATACGGAGGTGATGGTAAATTGGAAGGGGATGGCGCAAAGTACGAGCAGCCCTTGATCGGATTTCCCGGGCACTGGGCACCCAATGACCTGCTATTTTATCAGGGTGACCAGTTTCCGGAACATTATAAGCAGGGTGCGTTTATTGCCTGGCATGGTTCCACCATCCGGTCTCCTTATCCGCAGGCTGGTTATTTTATCGGTTTTGTACCATTCAGAGATGGTCAGCCTTCAGGGCCATGGGAGGTGTTCGCGGATGGTTTTTCGAAAGTAGATACGATTATCAATACCAGTGATGCCGGCTTCCGGCCCATGGGACTGGCTGAAGGTCCTGATGGTTCGCTGTACATCAGTGAGAGTGAAGAGGGGCGCATCTGGCGGGTGATCTTCCAGGGTGACCGTGATCATTTCGGTCCGGAACAACTGGCTTCCATAGAAGCGCACAAACAGCGCCCGAATATCAAACATCCCGATCCGGTCGAAGACAACCTGGATCGTTTCCGGGCAAGCATTGGCCAGCGGTTGTATACGACTTATTGCGGTGCGTGTCACCAGGCTGATGGCAAAGGGGACGGTACCCGGTTTCCACCTCTCCTCAACTCGGAATATGTTTCCGGAGACATGAAAGAACTGGTGCGCATCATTCTGAAAGGAATGGAAGGGCCGATGACCGTTGACGGGCAGGGATTTAATGGTGCCATGCCAGCCAACGACTTTCTTACCGATGACGAGCTTGCGCTGATCATCACCTACATACGCAGGGAATTTGGGAATGGAGCCAACAGCCTCCAGGCCTATGATGCGCGCGGGTACCGTAACCGTATCCGCAGGGAAGACCGGGCAGTGGAGGAAGTCAAAGAACCATCATCTTCGGAAACCAAACAGTAAAGTAGACAACCGGTGGAACTATCAAAATTGATTCTGCACCTGAAAAACTTTAGGCGAAACATGAGCCGAAATGGAGGCCCCTCGGCTCCGCTCCGGGATGACAATAGTTATTCACTTTCAGCAGTACGTTCAAAGTTCATAGCTACGGTCTTAGCGGGCTTTCTGACCTTCATCATGTATGGTACGGGAATGGCACAAAATGCCCCGGTATTAACACCGGTACACACCAAGGCCGTGTATCCGGTTTATCGTGCAACACAATTGCCGGCACTGCAAGCGGATTGGGCGGATCCGGCTTGGGAACACATCCCGCCGTTGGTCATCACCTTCCCCATGGGCGAGCCACCTCATTTTGTACCGCATGCCCTGGCACGTGTCTTATACGATGACGATTTCCTGTACGTGCAATTTCGGGTGGAAGACCGTTATGTACGCAGCGTGGTACAGCATGTGAATGGACCGGTATCCGGGGATGCCTGCGTCGAGTTTTTCTTTTGTCCGGACACCTCGAAGCCCGATACCTACTTTAATATGGAAGTGAATGCAGGAGGTACGCCTTTGCTCTTTTGCGTGACCTATCCCTGGAAGAGCAAGGTAGAACTCGACAGCGCTGAAATACGCTCCATTCCATTGGCACATACCATGCCCGAGGTCATCGAGCCGGAGATCACTGATCCTGTCACCTGGGGCATTGAGTATAAAATACCATTTGCTCTTTTGGAAAAGTACACCCCGGTGGTTCGGCCAGCTCCTGGCGTGGTTTGGAATGCCAATTTTTATAAGACAGCCAATAAGAACTCGAATCCGCATTACCTGACCTGGTCCTATGTGGATTTTCCCCGGCCCAATTTTCATCTGCCCAATTACTTTGGCCGGCTGGAATTCAAATGAAATGAAGACCAGTGGCTGGAAGGCTGAACCAGTTCCTATTTTACAATAACCTTGGTCACTGAGTCCAACCGGACACGAAACCACAAATGCAGACAGTGACAATTCAAAACCTGATCACAAAGTGTAATTATCACACTTTATGTATCTTACTGGGCTCAAATCCAAATCCATGAAGTACCTAACCTCCATTATCTCTGCCTTCTGTCTGTTTGTCGGGCAGGCCATTGCTCAGACGACCATCACCCTGCATGCCGATGAAGGTGAATACACCATCAGCCGCCACATCTACGGGCATTTTTCGGAACACCTGGGGCATTGCATCTACGGTGGATTTTATGTCGGTGAAGGCAACAAAATGATACCCAACCAACGGGGTATCCGCACCGACGTAGTTAATGCTCTCAAGGAACTGGAGATACCCAATCTGCGCTGGCCAGGCGGCTGTTTTGCAGATACCTACCATTGGAAAGACGGCATTGGGCCAAAGTCCGACCGGCCTAAGATCGTAAATACCTGGTGGGGTGGGGTGACCGAAGATAACAGCTTCGGGACTCATGAATTTCTGGACCTGTGCGAACAGCTGGGTACCGAACCCTTCATCAGTGGCAACGTGGGATCCGGTACGGTGCAGGAGTTGTCGGATTGGGTGCAATACATCAATTTCGATGGTGAAAGCCCGATGTCTGAACTCCGCAAAACGAACGGCCGCACGGAGCCCTGGAAAGTTAAGTTTTGGGGTGTCGGAAATGAGGCGTGGGGTTGCGGCGGTAATATGCGTGTTGAGCATTACGTGGACGTGTATCGCAAATATGCCACGTTTATGAATGCACGCTGGGGCGACGAGCGGATCTTCCGGATCGCCTCGGGACCTTCGGATGACAATTACCACTGGACAGAGGTACTCATGCGGGACATCCCCCATCAGCTGATGCAGGGGATTGGAATGCATCACTACTCGGTCATCAACTGGAATAAAAAAAGCTCTGCAACTGAATTTTCTGAGGATGAATATGCCATCACCATTCAGAAAGCGTACGATATGGACCGGATCATCCGGGGGCACAGCGCTGTGATGGATCGGTACGACCCGGAAAAGCAGGTGGCACTGGTAGTTGACGAGTGGGGTGGCTGGTACGATGTGGAGCCCGGTACCAATCCAGGATTTCTCTTTCAGCAAAACACCATGCGTGATGCCATGATCGCTGGCATGACCCTGAATATCTTTAACAATCATGCCGATCGTGTTCGGATGGCGAATCTGGCACAGACGGTCAATGTGCTGCAGGCCGTCGTTTTAACGGATGGCGAAAAAATGCTGCTGACCCCGACATATCATGTGATGGATATGTACAAGGCGCATCACGATGCCACTTTGATCCCGGCCAATATCCACACGGTTGACTACACCATGGATGGGAAATCCATTCCGGCAGTGTCGGTTTCTGCTTCTAAAAAACAGGATGGCGTGCTGACCATCAGCCTGGTCAATGTGGATTCCGAGTCCGCGCAACCGGTGGCGATCGATGTCCGTGGCATGCAGGCTAAGAGCATCGCGGGGCAAATCCTCAAAGCGGATAAATTACAGGCACACAATACATTTGATCACCCGGATATGGTTCATCCTGAGGGATTTACCGGTGCAAAGTTGGATGGGGACCACATTACATTGACGATGCCGCCGTTCTCGGTAATTGTGTTGACGGTACATTAATCAATAAGAGCAAGTGTTTGGGAAGATGGGGGAGCCATTCTGATTTTTTGTAGCAACAAAGAATAATCCCCGGATGGATCCGTTTTTATTAGTGTAAAAGCCATCTGGGATGTTCTTGAAATGGGTGTCGTATGCGCTGACTGGCGTTGCCGTATTCAGTTTAGCTGCCTGTCAGTACACCTCCCCGCATCACACCGTCTCACCTTTTTACAAGCATGCGCTGACCCTGGATGATATTCCAAAATCTGATTTTGCCGGTCTGAATACCATGTTGGAGCATGGGAAGGATACGACCTATATCTTAAACTTTTGGGCGACCTGGTGCCATCCCTGTATTGAAGAAATGCCTTATTTCGAGGCGCTTTACCCACAATTGCTGGACAAACCGGTGAAGATTGTCCTGGTCAGCCTGGACTTTCCCGAACAGGCTGATGAAAAGTTGCCCGCCTTCATACAGAGACACCAGGTACACAACCAGGTCTGGTTTCTGGATGACCCCAATCCGAATCAGTGGGTTAATGCCCTGGAAACGGAATGGTCGGGTTCCATACCGGCAACGCTGATCTGGAAGGGAGGCAAACAGGCATTCAAGGAAGGCATGTTTGCCAATCCGGAGGAGCTCAAGTCTTTTATTCAACCATACATCTAATCTCAACCGCCATGAAACAAGTGCTTAGTTTTGCAATCGTTATGCTTACCGGACTGGGAATTTTCATCCAGTCGCGTCATAGTGATAACAATGCCACCTCGCCGGCAGACGGATACCAGATTGGAGATCAAGTTGCAGATTTTAAACTTCAGGGAGTAGATGGGTCCACCCATGCCCTGTCGGAATATTTTCAACGGGGTGCAGAAGGTGTGATTGTAATTTTCACCTGTAATACCTGTCCGGTGTCTCAGCGCAACGAAGACCGTATCATCGCTTTGCACCAGAAGACTTCTGCTGAGGGTTTTCCGGTCGTAGCCATCAATACCAATGATCCGGACAAGTCTGCTGGTGACGATTTCAATGCCATGAAGCGACGTGCTTCTGATAAATCATATCCCTTTGACTACCTGCAGGATATCACACAGGAGGTGGGTAAAGCCTTTGGAGCCGCCCATACTCCTCAGGCATTTCTACTGGACAAGGATAAGAAAGTCCGGTACATGGGAGCCATTGACGACAGCCCATACAATGCGGACAACGCCAGTCAGCATTTCATAGAAGAAGCCGTAAATCACCTGAAGGATGGAATGGCGCCAGATCCGTCCGTTACCAAATCCATAGGTTGCAGCATCAAATATCGCTCGTGAACGGGTATCCCATCGTATAGCCAGTAGGGGTGTCTAGGATTCATCCTTCGACATAAGCAAATTTATAGCTTGCCTTGCCTTCTGCACCAGGACCTGGTCGGTTTCCCAATAGCTGTTTGGAGGCATTTCGGGTGCTGAAAATGAAAGTTTGGAGCGGAAGCCCGTGGGTGGAAGCATGGTCTGTTTCGCCGAATAATGGATTTGTTCCACTCCTGTTTCAGCCATCAGCGGTCCTATCAGGTCGGGTTGGATACCGCTTCCGGCCATGAGGTTAATTCTTCCTTTAGCCCGCTGCACCAGTTTTTTGATCATCGTCCGCCCTTCCCAGGCCGTAGCCTGCTGTCCTGAAGTGAGAATACGGGTGTATTCGAGGGCAATCAATTCGTCCAGTACCTGTTCGGGTTTACGGGATTGATCGAAGGCGCGGTGAAAACAGATCTCCATGGTGCCGGCAGCCTGTTTCATAGCCCGGGCAAATCCCAGGTCCAGGCTCCCGTCCGGCTGTAACGCCCCTACGACAACTCCGGAAGCACCGGTACTTCGTGCGAACTCAATCTCCTTCAGGATCAGATCCTTCTCGGTTTCGTTGTAGATAAAATCACCGCCGCGCGGTCGTATCAGTACGGCCACCGGGATGGACGATTGCATAACTGCCATTTCCAGCGTTGCTGCGCCAGGCGTTAATCCACCCATTTCCAGCGCACTACAGAGTTCAATACGGTCGGCGCCGCCTCGGGAGGCAGCAATTGCAGAGCGCAGGGAAGGTGCGCATATTTCAAGTAAGAGCTTCATGGTTTCGCTGTTGAAAATGGTGCGGGGGTTATGTATCTTGCGGCCGAAAAGATAGCATTTATCTATGAAAATTCTTCATTCCTACTCCTGGGTAGTCGTGCTGGTGCTGATGACCATAGCCTGTGCTCACGATGCCAAACTGGTTCCGCTGAATCTGCTGGAATATGGATTCCCCATTACCATAATGGCTCCCGACAGCCCGGAGATAAAAACCATGGACCTGGTAGTTCAGAAAGACCTTACAGTCAAAAAAGGGGAGGATTATTACGTCCAGATCTTTATGTCGGATGCTTCGACCAATAAAGCCGGAAAAGTGAAGGCAGAGAACCTGGAAATCACCAAATCCAACCCGTACTTCAGCAAACTGATCCTGGATGAGGACCAGGGCTACATCTATGAAATGAAACTGGATTCAGCACATACTGTGTACGGCTTCAAGTATTTCAAGATTCAGGGAGATAAGGAATTTGATTTCCAAACGGGCTTAACGGGCCTGTTTAATGAACACCAGGTTCGACGTATGTACGAAGCGGTTCAATAAGACCCGCCTAGGAGTGGTGATAAGGTCCTTGCGGAACTTTTTGATTGGAAGGATGTAAAAGACCCTGCATCATTTGGTGACCAAATACCAACAGGATCACTGCTAGGAATGCGGCGATGATCATAGGATTATAAATTTCACTTCAAATTAAACCATCCGGCCCCGCTTGTCAATACCTGACTCCCTAACTAACGTATTTTTAACAGTTTTAATATGAAAATCTGCATCAGTTAGGGTCTAAGCCTATTACAGATGATTGTCCAGGTACTCCGGACTAAAACACCGGAGTTTTAAAACATCTTTTCTCATATTGGAAGTTTTCCATGCTCCATGCTCCAAGCCTGTGCTGACCGAAGCGCCTTGCCTGTGCTGACCGAAGCGTCAGTGCCTGTGCAGCCCGAAGCGTCAGTACCCCCATGCCCCATCCTGACCGAAGCGTCAGTGCCTGTGCTGACCGAAGCGTCAGTACTCCAAAATGAACGTTATCGACCAAACACGTCGTAGTTGTTCTTATTGTACGGGATCTTGATGAATCCCAGCTTGTCATCCTTGACCCGGATCACGAAGCTGTAGGTTCCGTATTGCGGCTGCCAGTTGAAGCTCATCATCCAGCAGTGCAGGTCACGGTTAAAGCCAAAATCGGGATAGGTGATGCGCTTGTTATTGAAGTCATACCCGATGTTGCCGATCCGGATGGACCATAGGGGAGCTATCTGGAGGCTACCCGTCATATAGAGCGAATTGGCAACCACTTTGCCGACGATGTTCTGATTGTTGTCCGGACCGATCGCATACGTGAAGTTGTGCCGGATGGCAAAATCATTAAACAGCTCAAAGAAATCATCCTCTGCCGAGGTGGTGCTGTTATTCGATTGCTTGGTGTCCTTTTCTTTGGAGAAGAAATCTTTGATTTGTTTACCCCGGATGGAGGTTGTAAAACTGAAGCGCATGTCCTCGATACGGAGTGGGATGACTCCCAGAAAACGGTCGGCATATTGATTAACACGCTGGTTGCCAATCTTCTTATACGGATCAAAGCGGGCGCCAAAGGTCAGTGATGAGATCTTTCCGATACGGGCGCCACTGGAGGCCATGATCGGACTCCATTTCAGGGAGTCTGCGATAAAATTGTAAAATGTGCTCACATTCAATTGTTCCAGCAACTTGACCTTGCGGATTGTGGAGTCACGCTCAGACCAGACTTTCGCCTCAAACGAGTTGGCAACCGATATAGCCATTCCGGCACTGGGGCCGGTAGAGGAAGGGCGGTCGTAGACTGCATCCTTAAACCGGTTGTAATACGTCCCGTTGATGTATTCGAAGTAGTCGAGTTCCGGTTTGATGTAATCCGGACTGGCATTGAAGGAAATACTGGGCTTCATGACATGACGGATCCCGCGGATCTTCCCTTTCCACCGGGTACCGATGGTCCCGTAAAGTATGGTGTTCATGGTCATATTGTAGTCGTAGAGACGGACTGCCCGGAATTGATTGATGGTGTCCGTAGTCACCGTATTATTCAATGCGTCGTAGTTATAATCGTAGTAACTGAAATTCCAGTTCTCCTTGTAGTTAAAGCCCGTATTAAAGGTGAAATATTTCAGTAGTTTGAAGTTCAGGTCGGATGAAACGGAATGCCGGATACCCCGCCGGGCATTCTGCCAGGTAGAACTTTCGAACAGTGTCGAATCACTAGCATCGACCCGGTTCTGCATATTGGCGTCGTATTTAAAGGAGATGCGTTCGTAAAAGTGTTCTTTGCCGCCCACCTTCTGGCGTTTGAAAGGATAGATCCGGTTCATCTGGAAGTTCAGCGTTGGCAGTGTCACACTGATCTGTTTGGTGTTTGAATTTTGTGAGTGGCCGGCATTGACACTCATGGTGAAGGGTTTGCCCGGAAAAGATTTGAAATAACTCACATTTGAACTCAGGCTGTTTTGCAGCTTGCTCTGGGCATCATTGTAATTCAGTTGCTGGTAACTACCCGTCTGGATGTTCACATTGCCACTCAGGCGCTGATAGGGATTGGCCCTGCTGTCCTGCGTGTGACTCCAGGTAACTGCAAATGACTTTGTCGAGGCATAGGTGCCGTCGTTCTGTTCCGATTCACGGTTCGAAAAAGCCACATTGGCGTTACCGGAATATTTGTACCGTTTGACATAATTCGTTGCCGCCGACAGTCCCCAGCTGCCCCGCGTGTAGATATCACCTGTCAACTTAAGGTCGAAATGCTCTCCGAGCGGGGTGTAATAACCGACGTTGCGCAGGCCAAAACCCCACTGCGGGCTGAACTCATAATCCCGCGGGAAGATCAGACCGGCCTTCTGTGTTTCTTTGATCGGAAAGAAGCCAAATGGAAGCCAGAATACCGGAACTCCTTCAATCTCCAACGTAGATGGGCCCACGATCACCTGCTTGTTGGGGACCAGTTTTTGTTTCTGGGACCGTATACCAAAGTGCGGTTCAGGAGCATCACAGCTGGTGATGATCGCATTCTCATTGTAGATGATCTTATAATCCGACGTGTCTCCGGGGATGGTTCCGGTGGCGTCGATGATCTTGGTGCGGTAGCCCTTCAGATACATGTCGTTGTATACGGTACTGACCGCATAGATGATGCCTTTTTTGGTTTTGAAGTTAAACCGGATGGAATCGGCGTCAAACTGTTCGCCTCCCTGCTCAAAATGAGGCTTGCCGATAATGGCTCCCGCGGAGTCCACCTGCCCCATGGCCCGCGCTATATTGGTGGTCATATCAAAAATGATCAGTCCTGCGGTCAGGGTCATGTCCTGGAATTTCACTTCCGCATCACCAAACAGATAGGCCAGTTTATTTTGATTATCAATCTCAGTGGAATCGGCGGATTTATAGATCACCTCGTCATCGAGGGCGTCCTTTGAGCGTGCAAAAGATATTTTAGTACTGTCATGGGTGAGGCTGTCGACCTGGAGCGTATCGGATGGAAGGGTAGGCTTAAGATTACGTACTGGCCGTTGTCCTGCCAACGGCAAGACATACATCCATGCTACCATGAAGCCGATCCAGTACCATTTGTTCACCGCAAGAAGCTGATTTTATTGTCCAACGCTGGCGGACCACTTTTTTAATACTAACAAGATGTTAAACCCGCACTCGATTTACCCGGCCAACATCTCAATGGATTATTGCGCATGCAAAGATGCGAAGATGCTCCGGATATTCAGCATTAGAACCCATAAAGGCAACTTTTGTACCCGCGGAAGAAGGAGGTTAAAAGGGCTGATGGTTGCTGGCAATGTTCCGAAGTAGTTTGATGTACAGGGTAGTAAAGTCAGGTCTGGTGAAGCGCGCATATTGAATTTGTATTTAATGGGTATAAACTGCATTTGTAACATATAGTGATGAAATGGAGCAGGTGATACCTTTGCTCGAAGCAGGAATGGTCCTGTATTCGGCTGAATCACAACCCGGGAAATGTTGTTCCTAAGTAATTAGAGATAAAAAAGGAATAATTGTTGCAGATGGTCTAAAGGATCCGTGACTTGGTCGGTATGGCGGTATGCATTGGAATTTTTACCTGATTTATTTCATAACTTCGCCTTTCCGATCCGCACACGATCGTTAGATTTTAATCATACGCATGAAATTTTCGAAAGAGATACGTATTGGGGCCTTAGCCATCATAGCTATTGCACTCAGTATCTGGGGGTATAAGTTCCTTTTAGGTAAGAATGTCCTCCAGCGTACCAATGTATTTTACATCAAATACCACTATGTCGATGGCCTGCGGGAGTCTAATCCGGTGCAGGTAAACGGATTTCAGGTGGGAACAGTACAAGCCCTGGATATTGACCCCAATAACCTGGATACAGTGATCGTGACCATCGATATGCGGAAAGACATTCCGGTGCCAAAGGGTACCATCGCACGCCTGATGGCCCCGAGTCCGTTGGGTACACGGGTGATCGTGCTGGAGTTTGGCGGCGAATGCTGCGCCAAAAGTGGCGATTATCTGCAAGGAGAGACCTATGGGATGGTCAAATCACTCCTCAGTCCGGATGATCTGTCCGAATACATGCAGCGGTTGAAAATGGGAATCGGCGCCATTGTGGATACCCTGAAGAATTCTGCATTGGAAGGAGGCGATGATCCATTGGCCAAGACTATGAAAGACATCACCGCTTCCATGGCAAACCTGCATCAAATCACGAACTCCCTGAATGTCATCCTGGCCAATTCGTCAAAATCGTTACAGGCATCCTTTGCCAATCTGGCTTCCATCACCGGAAATATCAAAGATAACAATGCTCACATCGGTGCTATGCTGGGCCGCCTGGATACCATTTCACAACAAATTCAGTCTGCTGACATCGGTACCAGTATCCAAAGCCTTTCCGGTAATCTTGGGTTGACCCTGGATTCCCTGCGTCTGATGATAGCGACTACCCAGGCGACCATGGCGTCGGCAAATGGATTGCTGCAGGGTATCAATAAGGGCGAAGGAAGCCTGGGGTTGCTGGCTAAAGATGACCAGGTCTATGTAGAAATGCAACGGACCTTGCGCAACCTGGATTTGATGTTGCAGGACTTTCGCCTGAATCCAAAGCGGTATGTCAACGTATCTGTTTTTGGCAAAAAACAAAAGATCTACGAAGTGCCGGAAAATGACCCTGCCTTCAAAAAGGACACAATCCATAAATAAACTTACCGGAAATCAGGCCACAAGGTGTGCAAAGATCCGGTTAAGCGGACTTTCACCTTCTTCTTCGGACCCGATCAGGTCTGCCAGGGTGAGCCGGTCAAGTACATCATCCAGGGATATTTGTAAAATCTTCCAGAGTGATCGCATCGAGCAGTCAACCGACCGCGTGCAAAGTTTGATGTCGCCTCGACGGTGCTCCTGACAATATTCTGGTGCAAACAGATCACTCCCCATAGCGATTAGGGCGTCTTTGATCAACATGGTGTCTGCAGGACGGGCCAGCACATAGCCACCTTTTTGGCCCCGCGTGCTGCGGATGTATCCGGCAATCCGTAAAATCCTGGTAATTTTTCCCGCATAGGGTTTGGACATGTTCTCCAGAGCACTCAGTTGGACGATGGTCAATCCCTGGACCTCATCGGCACGGGCGATGCGGAGCAGAATGCGTAAGCCATATTCATCCTGTTTGTTGATTCTCATATGCGATCGTTAAATCATGTCCAGGACCAGACGAGCTTCTTCGCTCATCCGGCTTTTATCCCAGGGCGGATCAAAGACGACCCTGAGGTCTACATCCGTAACACCGGGTACTTCCAATACTTTTTCCTGTACCTGTAGGGGGAGTGACTCGGCTACCGGACACATCGGCGTGGTCAGGGTCATCTCCAGGGCTACTTTGCCCGAATCGTCAATATCGACGTTGTAGATGAGGCCGAGCTCGTAGATGTCCACCGGAATCTCCGGGTCATGTACCGTTTTCAGGGCAGCTATGATTTGTTCGTGTATTTGATCCTTGTCCATTACTCATTCACCTTTGTGGTCAATGCCAGACCATACAATTTCATCTGTTTTACCATACTCAGCAGCCCGTTGGCCCGGGTAGGAGAAAGGTGTTCCTTCAAGCCTATCTTTTCAATGAAGTAGAGGTCGGCGTTGGCAATTGCCTCCGGAGACTGATTGGACAGGACCTGGATAAGCAATGCAATGATGCCGCGGGTGATGATCGCATCACTGTCCGCGGAAAAGCGAACCACATTCCCGTTCAGCTCAGCGTGGAGCCATACCCGGGACTGACACCCTTTGATCAGATGTTCCTCGTCTTTATATCGATCATCGATGACCGGGAGGTTTTTACCCAGCTCGATAATGTATTCATATTTCTCCATCCAGTCGGAGAAAAAGGCAAAATCGGCGATGATCCCGTCTTGAATTTGATCAATGCTCATGACTTATCCATTTATTGCAGCATGGAGGCTGCTTTCCGGACGCCGGCCACCAGGCGGTCGATGTCTTCAGGGGTGTTGTAAACTCCAAAGGAGGCCCGTACTGTTCCCGGGATGCCAAATCGATCCATCAGGGGTTGGGTACAGTGATGCCCCGTCCGTACGGCGATGCCTAGCTGGTCCAGGATCGTACCGGTGTCGTAAGGGTGGACGTTTTCCAGCAGGAATGAAATGACACTGGCTTTTTCCGGCGCCGTCCCATAAATGCGCAGCCCCGGGATGGCTAACAAGCGTTCGGTAGCGTAGGCAAGCAGTGCAGATTCATGGCTGGCGATGGCTTCCCTTCCGGTTTGCATCACGAACTCCAGAGCTGCACCGAGTCCCACCGCGCCGGCTATATCCGGCGTGCCCGCTTCAAATTTATGAGGTAGGTCAGCGAAAGTGGTATGCCCAAAGGTAACCTGGGCGATCATTTCACCACCACCCTGATAAGGAGGCAGTTGCTGAAGCCATTTTTTCTTTCCGTAGAGGATGCCAATACCCGTTGGTCCGTATACTTTATGACCGGAAAATGCATAAAAGTCTGCATCCAGAGCCTGCACGTCAATGGTTAGATGGGGCGCCGCCTGAGCACCGTCAACCAATACGGGTATGTTTCGTTCATGGGCCAGGTGAATGATCTCACGGATGGGATTGATGGTTCCCAGCGAATTGGAAACATGCGCTACCGCGACCATTCTGGTGCGGTCCCCGAGCAGCTGCCGAAAAGCTTCCATATCCAGGGCACCATTGTCCAGAACGGGGATAACCTTCAGTTTGGCGCCGTAATGGGTGCAGGCCAGTTGCCAGGGCACGATATTCGAATGGTGTTCCAGCCCGGAGACGATCACTTCATCACCTGGTTTGAGGTGTTGGCGGCCATAGGTATCAGCAACCAGGTTGATGGCTTCGGTAGTCCCCCGGACGAAAATGATCTCTTCTTCGAGGGAGGCATTCAGAAATTGCCGTGCTACCCGCCGTCCATGCTCATAGGCATCGGTCGCCTCCTGGCTCAACCGGTATACGCCCCGGTGGACGTTGGCATGCTGATGACGGTAATAGTGATCGATCTTCTCCAATACCACTTCCGGCTTCTGACTGGAGGCAGCACTATCCAGGAAGACCAGCGGCTTGCCATGCATGGTCTCCTGAAGCAGGGGAAACTGATGGCGAATGCTTTCAACGTCAAAATGGACAGGCTTGGAGGTGGTTTCCATAGGATTTGAATTATTATTGTTCGACCGGGGTCAAAGCATTCAGTTTGGTAGCGATGAGCTCATCGACGTATTCAACCATAGATTCCAGATGCATGTTGTGTATTACCTCTCCGACAAATGCCTGCTGGAGTAACAATCGTGCCTGAGGCTCCGGAATACCCCTGCTGCGGAGATAAAATACAGCGCTTTCATCCAGGTGGCCGATGGTGGCACCATGACTGCAGCGTACATCGTCTGCATAAATTTCCAATTGGGGCTTGGCGTCCATAACAGCACCGGCAGAGAGTACCAAGCTGCTGTTTTGCTGGAAGGCATTTGTTTTCTGGGCGTCCTGCCTTACGAGCACCTTGCCATTAAATACGCCGCGGGCCCGGTCCGAAAGGATCCCTTTGTACAACTCATTGGATTGACAATGAGGCATCGCATGATCGATGAAGGTCTGGTTATCCATTTGTTGTTCGCCATCTGCGAGATACACCCCATAATAATGGGTTTCCGTGTTGCTTTCGTCCAACTCGGTGCTCAGATTGTTGCGGATAATGCGTCCTCCGAGGTCTACGACATACGAATTGTACACGCTGTCGCGGTCCTGGTGCACCAGGGTATTGTGGATCTGATAAGACTCCGGATTGTGCTGTTGCAACCGGTAGTGATGCACATTTGCATTGGCTTCCACATCGACCCAAACACCGGCATTGGTCAGGGAAGTGCCGGCACCGGCGAGGGCGCGGTGATCTTCGATGATGGTCACTGCACTGCTGCGTTCGGCGTGCAGAAAGATCTGGGGATGACTGAAATGGGGCTGGTCATCCGGTGTGTTGAAGTAAATAAAATGGATCGGCCGTTCTACAGCCTCGTTTTTTGGGATGTGGAGATAAATACCATGATTTCCCAACGCCAGGTTCATCGGCAGGAAGGCATTCTGTGCGGTGCCGCCCGTATATCCGGATTGTATCTCGATCCATTCCTTTTTAGTTTGGTCTTCCATAGCCTGTCGGACCGGCTCCAGGGTACAGGAGTCAGGAAGATGGTTCAAGTCCGAGAGAGACGGGTCCCAGATTCCATTGACAAAGACCACTCGTATGGTTTCCAATCCGGGAATCTGACTTCCTGCCAGTTCCGCGGTGGATATGGGAACCAGGGTGCCGTATTTGAACGGTGTAATCAGTATCCGATTGACACTGGTGTATTTCCAGTCTTCATCACGGCGGGTAGGAAAAGCCATGGCTTGTAATTGCTCAAAAGCTGCGCGGCGGAACTGCGCGAAAGGATGGCCGGGGGCGCTACCTGCTGTTGTTTCAAGGAATCGTTCTTCCAGCCACTCTTTGGTTGTAGATTGTTTGTCTTGCAGTACGGTCGACATATGGTGATGCAATTTTCGGATTTGTTATTGTGCCAATGCAGCTTCAGCTTCGGCTTTGATCCAGTCATATCCCTGGTCTTCCAGTTGGAGTGCCAGTTCTTTAGTGCCTGATTTCACGATGCGGCCCTGATAGAGTACATGTACAAAATCCGGAACGATGTAATTCAACAAGCGCTGGTAGTGGGTTACAATGATGAAAGAACGATCCGGTGAACGCAGCTGATTGACCGCATCGGAGACGATCTTCAGGGCATCGATGTCGAGTCCGCTGTCTGTCTCGTCCAGGATGGCCAGCTTGGGCTCCAACAGAGCCATTTGCAGCATCTCATTCCGTTTCTTTTCACCACCAGAAAATCCTTCATTGAGGGACCGCTTGAGGAATGACTCATCCATGCCCAGGAGCTTGGTCTTTTCGCGGAGGAACTTCAGCATTTCCATGGGGCTCAGTTCGGCTTCACCGCGGGCTGTACGTTGCGCGTTGATGGCGCTCTTCAGAAAAGTCATGGTGCTTACACCAGGGATCTCCACCGGATACTGGAAGGCGAGGAATATGCCGGCATGGGCACGTTCGTCCACTTCCATGTCCAGTAGGTCATGTCCTTCAAATTCAACGGTTCCACCGGTCACTTCGTATTCTTCCCGCCCGGCCAGTACATTGGCCAGGGTACTTTTGCCACTTCCATTGGGTCCCATGATGGCGTGTACCTCCCCCGGTTTGATATCCAGATTGATTCCCTTCAGGATCGCTTTATCTTCTATGGATACCTTTAAGTCATTAATATGTAGCATGGTCTTGATGTTGTTTATTTAATGCTTATATGATTCTGTGAACTATTATCCTACGCTTCCTTCCAGACTGATCGCCAGAAGTTTCTGAGCTTCGACGGCAAACTCCATGGGCAATTCGTTGAATACCTCTTTACAGTAACCGTTGACGATCATGTTGATGGCGTCTTCTTCACTCAGCCCCCGCTGTTGCAGGTAGAAGAGCTGATCTTCTCCAATTTTTGAAGTGGTTGCTTCATGTTCCACCCGGGCCGAGTTGTTTTCAATCTCCAGGTAGGGGAAGGTATGTGCTCCGCAGCGGTCACCCATGAGGAGCGAGTCGCACTGGGAAAAATTATGGGCATTATCCGCATTGCGTCCCACTTTCACGAGTCCGCGGTACGAGTTGTTGCTGCGGCCTGCGGATATCCCTTTGGATATGATGGTGCTGCGGGTGTTTTTGCCTATATGGATCATTTTGGTCCCGGTGTCGGCCTGCTGGTAATTGTTGGTCACCGCCACCGAATAAAACTCACCGATGGAATTGTCTCCCCGCAGGATGCAACTGGGATACTTCCAGGTGATGGATGATCCGGTCTCGACCTGGGTCCAGGATATTTTGGACCGGACGCCGGCACAGAGACCGCGTTTGGTCACAAAGTTATAGATGCCACCTTTTCCTTCTTTATCGCCCGGATACCAGTTCTGGACTGTCGAATATTTTATTTCTGCGTTGTCCAGGGCGATTAATTCGACCACTGCGGCGTGCAGCTGATTTTCGTCACGCATGGGTGCGGTACACCCTTCCAGGTAACTGACATAACTGCCCTCCTCGGCGACAATCAGGGTCCGCTCAAATTGTCCGGTATTGGCGGTATTGATGCGGAAATAGGTGGAGAGTTCCATCGGGCAACGGACGCCTTTGGGAACGAATACAAAGGAGCCGTCGCTGAATACGGCGGCATTCAGGGCAGCGAAGTAATTGTCCTGGTTGGATACTACGCTCCCCAGGTATTTTTTGATCAACTCCGGGTGGTCCTGAACGGCCTCACTGAAAGAGCTGAATATGATGCCGAGCTCGGCCAGCTTTTCTTTATAGGTGGTCTTAACCGATACCGAATCGAGGACGGCATCTACGGCGACACCTGCCAGGATCTTTTGTTCTTCCAGGGGGATGCCCAGTCGTTCGAAGGTACGCACCAGCTCGGGGTCCGCTTCGTCCAGGCTGTTAAGCACCGGCTTCTTCTTTGGCGCAGCATAGTAGATGATGTCCTGGTAGTCGATCGGCGGATAGGTGACTTTGGGCCAGTGGGGTTCCGTCATCTGCTGCCACTTGCGAAATGCATCCAGACGCCATTCGGTGAGGAATGCCGGTTCATTTTTCTTGGCAGAGATCTGGCGTACCACCTCCTCATTGAGCCCTTTCGGCAAGGTTTCGGTATCTATTTCGCTGGTGAACCCGTACTTGTAGTCGCTTTGGGTATGCTGTTCCAGCGTTTGCATGGAGTCGCTCATTCTCGAGTTTTATGTACTTAGACTAATTCTAAACAACAAATATCGTTTATTTATACAAATGAGTATACATTATGGTTTAGATTTTAGGAAGGAGAGGTGAAATTTGATTTACAAAGGGAATTAACCACCAAGGCACCAATAACACCTAGAATACTTATACCCGGGGATTAACACTTAGAAAAGGAGAGCACGAAGAGCACCAAGGAATCTTCAATGTGAAACAACTATCCAGATATCCATCCGTACAAATATACAGTCATACAATCCAGGCTTCTGGTTCAAGGAGGTCAATACTAAGCAAGGGAGAGCACTAAGGCATCTTCAACGTGAACAACCTAACGCATAAACACCTAACAAATACACACCTAACAAATAAACACCTAACAAATAAACACCTAACAAATAAACATTCCGTCGTTAGCTTCTTTTGCCAATGCCCCTCTTTTGCCTTTGTCCCCTGTACTACTTCTTTTATCGCTCTGTTATCTCCAGATACGGTGACAGCTTTTGCCATTGTCCCATCTCCTTCCACAAGACATTGACGGCGACTTCCCATTTAAGCCCGGAGACACCCGGTCTTCCACCGATGCAACGGTAATTGATGCCCGTATAACCGATTTCCAGTTTTTCGTGGACCTGGGGATTAATGGTTAAAATTTCTTCTATTCTTAAGATGATGGGCTGATCACGACCGGTCAAATGCATTTCGATACGGTCCAGGTACAACCGGATGTCTCCCTGGCCGAGCCTTTGAAAGCTTTTTCCGGTTGCATCGGAATAGATGTAAGACTGTTTGTCCTCAAAAAGTGGATTTTCATTTTGACTTGTCAGATGCCGGCGGACATAAGCCGCCATCTGACCGATCTGCCAGTCATACCAGTCCCGGATGTTGTCAAAATGGATTTGACCTTGCCCTTTGGGTTGAAAAAAACCGAGCTCATTTATGTGAAGATCATAGTTACAGCCAGAACAGTGAAAGTCATTGCCTTCACTGATGAATGGGTCGATGGCGTGGCACGAAGGACACACAAACAAGGTGTGGCTGATGTGCTCAGCCCGGTGGTTGTCATGGATTTTGTTGCGATGCTTGCGCTGATAATCCACTTCATCATGTTGCAACGCATCCACGATGGCCTGATGGATGGCTTCCGGTTCCAGTTGGTCAATCCGGGTGCCGTCTAACAGGAGCCGGTATTCGATTTCGACCGGAGTCCGTCGGACTTTTTTAGACCACCGTGGATTAAACAGGTTCATGCCACGGCTGACGGAAACGATCACCGGCACATTCAGAAACTTGACCAGTTTGCCAATGGATGGATCAATGGGTAGGGTGGTGCCAGCCCAGGTACGTACGGCTTCGGGGAACAAGCCCACGTTTTCACCCTGACGGATGACACCGGCAATAGCCCGTACAGCCCGGGTGTCCCGCACATTTTTTTGGATGGGTATGGTACCCAATCTGGGCAGGAAAAATCCGGTTACCCTGGTTTTGAAGGCCGCATCCGAGGAAACAAAATGTGTAAACCGGGGCAACAGATGACCGATGATAAAAGGGTCCCAATGACCGACATGATTGCTTAACAACAAATATGGAGACTTTAAATTCCTGACCTCCAAAGGCATAACTTTCCGGATCCGGTAGAAGCGTACAAAGACGGTAAATACCAGATAAACCAGAAGTCTTACTGCCCTGCTGGTAGGATACAATGGTTTCCGGGCTCCCATGCTGCAATGATAGGGATATTCCTGAGGCGGTCAAGCAGTTATGGACAAAAAGGAGACACCAGGTGGCTCAAATATGGATCGAAGTAATATTTCTTCGACTGCTGGCTGATGAACAATAATGACCGGTGGTCTATTTATCGGGAAATACAACATCAATGCTTTAATTATTTTAATTGCTTTTCGATCCTTGAATCCGGAATCAACCATATTATGGCAACTGCAGCGTAACAAATGATGCTGACCTTTGGATATATAAAGGAGACACCCAAACCGACCAAATATGTTACAACTGAAATAATTTCCTTCGATTTATTCTTCAGGGCTTGTCCTATGGTAGATTCGGCACCTTCGTGTTTTATTGCAGATTTTTCGAGGATAAGAAAGGCTATCGCGCAAAATAAAAGGTTTATTCCATACAATGCCACCGGGTTTTTGTCAAAATGATTTTCACCCATCCAGGCCGTTGTGAAGGGTATGATGGATAATGCAAAAAGTAAGGTAAGATTTGCCCATAACACCCGCCCATTTACTTTCTGTATCGCCTGAAATAAATGATGATGATTATTCCAGTAAATGCCCAGGTAGATGAAGCTTAATACGTAGGATAAAAATTTTGGTATGAGCGGCTTAAGGGTCGCGAAATCCGAACCTTCAGGTACTTTAAGTTCCAATACCATAATGGTGATCACAATGGCGAGCACGCCATCGCTGAATGCCTCAAGTCGTCCTGTTTTCATAGGCTTATCCCGGTAATTTCATTGGTACTTCCATAATCAGCACTTCAGCTTTGGTAAGTGTAGACAAATCAAAGGATTTTAAATCCGTTAATCCCAAACCATCTCTTCGTTCGAGTACTTGATCGCCCACGATTATTTTACCTTCCAATACAAATATATAGACTCCGTTGCCTTCTTTTTTGAGGGTATAGGTCTTTGATAATTCCCTATCCATTGTGGCGATAAAAAACCACGCATCCTGATGGATCCAGGCGCCATCATCTTCTTTGTCCGGAGATACGATTTGTTGAAAATCATTTGGTTTTTCCAGACCTGCCAGGGAAATCTGGTCGTATCTCGGTTCCAGATTCTGTTCCCTCGGGAATATCCAGATCTGTAAAAACTGGACCTCTTCCGTATGGCTGGCATTTTTTTCGGAATGCAATATTCCTGTACCGGCACTCATAACCTGCACTTCACCCTTGCGGATTATTCCTGTATTGCCCATGCTATCACCATGCGCCAGTACTCCGCTCAGAGGAATGCTGATGATCTCCATATTGTTATGCGGGTGCCTGCCGAAACCCATACCCCCCTTGACGGTATCATCATTGAGCACTCTCAGGACACCGAAATGCATCCGGTTGGGATCGTAATAATCGGCAAAACTGAAAGTGTGATAGGTATCCAGCCAGCCGTGATTCGCATGGCCTCTGCTGGATGCCTGATGAAATATCGTTTTCATCCTCAGAAATTGGTATTCATTGGCACAAAATTATATCAGGAAAATGATTAATGAATTGATCCAGGATAAGAAGTTCCAGCTTCTATACGAATACCCGCTTCTCCGTAATTTTTGTTTTTCCATTTCAATCCAAATAAAGGCCTCAATAAGCCTAGCCTCCGGATGATGAATTCATAAACGATAAAGCAACCGGCGAAGGTGATCAGAATGATCGAAAGGAATTTTACCATGACCGGTAATTCCAAAGGCAGGATGAACATGGCTGCGGCATACAATACAAACATGTGGATAATGTAGACCGGATAGGCAGCCTGACTCAGATAACTCAAAGCAGCGCTGGGCCTGTTCAGGTATTTGTACCCGAAGCCAAAAACGGCAAAGATCCAACCATTGGATTCAATGGACATAAGGTATCCGGGTGATTTCAGGTCAAATACCAATAAACGCACGATGTATAAGGCGGCGGCTAAACCAAGGTAAAGCCATCTCCATTTCAACATGGTTTGCCAGAAAAACTTGCCACTGTACACAAAAAGGAAACCGAAGAAGAATGCCAGAATTCCCAGGAAAAACCCATGCCACGTCTGAGCATACAACTCAAAGGTCTGAGGCTTAACCAGCAGGATTTCAAGAATGAAGAAAACCGAAATGGACAATGGACCGATAGGATTGCCCATATAACGGGCTATTCCATGCTTAAAGCGGCTTCCCTCGATTTTCTTCAGGTAGTAGAAGAGAGGCAAAAGGATTAGAACATAGGCGGCAATATTTCCCAGGAACCATAAATGCGCCGGATGTGCGTAATAACTCGAAGGAAGATGATAGTATGACTGAAAAATCAGGAAATGCAAAGGTACAATGGCAACCATTCCAAAAAGGAAAGGGATTAAAATCCGGCGGCTTCGTTCCACGACCAGTTCTTTCCAGTTCCGCTTCCTCATGGCAAAATAAACGCCCATACCGGAGACGAAGAAGAGAAGCGGGATACGCCAGACATTAAGCATGGACATGGGTTTCCACAACCCGTTCAGTGGTTCGTTACTCCGAATAAATCCGATGAACATTGCCCACGGCTGGAATACGATGGCGATGTGATAGATGAGCAGCAATCCGATCGCAATAACACGCAGCCAGTCGATATCATGTCTTCTTTCAGTTAGCATAATTTGTTGTTTTTAAAAATGAATTACTGTAACATCATGGCGATGACAGGGCGGGCTTTTTCAAGTTGCTGCATGTCCAACTGCAGACCCATGGGCGCCAACTGTTGTTGCATCATTTCATAGACCGGTTTGATTTCGGAAAATGCCGCGATGACGGTTTCCCTGGGCGTGGCTCCGAAATTATTTCTGAGCGTCTGGTCAGCATGTGCATCGATCAGCATCTGCACGATTTCTGTCCGGCAAAAAAAGGCGGCAGCATGCAGCGGTGTGGAACCATCATTATTGGTGATGGAGAGATCGGCGCCGGCATCGATCAGCAGTTTAGCGATTTCTGTCTTGCCGAATGTCGCAGCCGTGATTAGCGGTGTGGAACCACTGAAGGGCTCTTTCGCATTGATGTTGGTGCCAGCCTCGATGTGCTGTCTGATAACTTCCAGGTTGTTATACAACACCGCCGTATTCATATCCATATCAGGAGCGGTGATGCTGTTTTGGGGATTGCTGACATTGCTTTGACTGCAGGCGGGCAACAAGAAGGCTACTGTAATAAGGATCAAAAGTGCTTTCAGGGCGTTGTTTTGAAGTGTTTTCATAATCTTTGTTTTTAGTAATTTGATTTTTAAACTTTGTTCCTCACAAAGGTCTGGCAGGACGCAAGGCAGTGCCAATAATCAATGCAGCGTAAAGCATAAGATTTGATTCTGGCATAAAACTTATGGCGCAGACCTGTAAACTATGACGCAAAACACAGTGGAGTGGCGGGTACCGGAACGATTTTATTGTACCAGGTGACAGCATAAAACTCAGACTTCAATCAGGCGATTAATACGATGTCGGACGATACAACGAACAAGGAGGATTTTCTAAGTCAGGTTACTGCCGTCGTGGTTGAAAATGCTTCTGATGACAAGTTTGGCGTATCGGAATTGGCAGAAGCCCTGAATATGAGCCGGTCAACCTTGCTTAGGAAGGTCCGGTGTGCTACCGATCAGTCGGCAAGTCAGTTCATCCGTCAGATCCGGCTGGAGATTGCTATGGAGATGCTGAAAGAAACATCCGGCACGGTTTCGGAAATTTCCTTCAAAGTCGGATTCGGCAGTGTATCCTATTTCATCAAATGTTTCCGGGAGAAGTATGGTTATCCTCCCGGAGAAGTTGGTAAACGGGAGCCTGAAAAGGAAGTGCATTCCGGCCGGGAAACATCTGCAAAATTCCCCGTTCGGATGGTCCTGTTGGCAACCCTGGCATTGCTAATCGTGGCAGCCTTTTTTCGCTACGGCAGGTATTGGTCAACACCGGATAAATCCAACATTGTTGTGGAGAAGTCCATCGCCGTCTTGCCCTTCAAGAATGAGAGTAGTGATTCCACCAACCTGTATTTTGTCAATGGTCTGATGGAATCGACGCTTAACAATCTTCAGAAAATAAAGGACTTACGCGTGATCAGCCGTTCTTCGGTGGAAAAATTCCGGAACACTGAGATGTCCATTCCGGAGATTGCTGAAGAATTACATGTCAATTATTTTATAGAAGGTAGCGGGCAGAAAGTTGGCGATCAGGTTTTGCTCAATATCCAGTTGATTGAAGTTTCCGGCGACCGGCAGCTCTGGTCCGGGCAGTATAATCGTAAAATAGGAGATATTTTTGCGTTGCAAAATGAAGTAGCAACCAAAATTGCCGGCGCTATTGAAGCGATCGTGACGCCTGCCGAGCTTGAACAAATTGGTAAAAAACCTACAGAGAACCTGGAGGCATATGATTATTACCTGCAAGCCCTGGATCCATTTTACTCCAGGACCAATGAAGGGCTGCTGAAATCCATCGCGTTATTTGATAAAGCAATTGATGCCGATCCGGAGTTTGCCCTGGCCTATGCACATGTTGCCATGGCCTATTACCTGCTCGAGATGTTCCAGGCTGACAAGAAGTATACCGACCAGATCAACGTGTATGCGGACAAGGCTTTACTGTACGATCCCAAATCGGCTGAGAGTCTGATCGCCAAGGCATTTTATTACAACCAGATTAAAGAGTACCGGCTTGCTTTGCCGCATCTGGAAAAAGCTCTTGAGTACAATCCGAACTCATCCCTGGCGGTCCAGATGCTTGCAGATTTCTATTTTCGATTGGTGCCTGATTCAGACAAATACCTGGAGTATGCGCTCAAAGGTGTACAATTGAATGTAGCCTCCAATGATTCTATCACCCAGAGCTATCTCTACCTTCAGTTGAGCAATGCACTCATGACTGCAGGGTTCATCGATGAAGCCTACCATTACATCAACAAGTCCCTGGAGTACAATTCAGATAATTATTATGCTCCACATCTGAAGGCTTTTATCTTATTTGCCAGGGATGGTGATCTTAACAGGACCAGAAGTTTATTACTCAAGGAGTGGCAAAAGGATACCACCCGTCTGGATATTTTGCAGGATATCGCCAAATTGTATTATGTGGAGGGGGATTACGACAGCGCCTATGTTTATTTCAGGAGGTTTGTAGATGCCAGGAAAAGGAATGGTCTGGCCATTTACGAGGAGGAAAATGCCAAAATAGCGTTGGTTTATGCCAAGAAGGGTTTGACCACCGAAGCTGCCGATCTGTTCCACGCATTCTCGGAATATTGCGAGAACGATCAATCGATTTACCACAGTGTTAATATGGCCATCAAATATGCCTATGAGGGCCAGATCGATCCGGCTATTGAACAGCTGCGGATATTTTCTGAATCCGACAATTACCAGTACTGGTTTTTGTTGATCGAAGGCGAACCGATTTTTAAGCCGTTGAAAAGCCATCCTGAGTTTCAGACCATCATGCAAAATATCAAGGACCGTTTCTGGCAAAATCATGACCGGCTTCAAGCGTCGCTGGAGGAAAGAGGATTGTTGTAGGTATCAGGGTATAAGGGTATCATGGTTTCAGGGCAACCGGGTACCATCTGTCACGCCCAGAAATCTAAAATCTTTCATCGGATAATCTGAAATGAAGTCATGACTCCAGGGCATCGTTTTGCTGAAAGTGAATAGCGAACGGCGTCAAGCAAACATTAACCAGCGATCCTCCAACAAACCTCAGGACACATATATTTTTTCCTTATCTTTCCTGCGAAAAGTCGAAGGAACCTTCCCTTTCCGCAATTTTGTTTTGATAGTCATCCGGTGAGCCCCAGGCTCTCCCCAAACCGCGTCCGGTTATGCCAGATTTTGTACACCTGCACAATCATACCCAGTTTTCACTCCTCGATGGTGCCACCGAGATCGGCGCGATGATGGAAAAAGCGCATGCAGATGGGCAGAAGGGGGTGGCGCTGACCGATCATGGCAACATGTTTGGAGCTTTTAAATTTGTTGCTGAAGCCAACAAACGGCACATCAAACCAATTGTCGGATGTGAATTTTATCTGGTACCGGACCGCCATCAGCAGTCTTTTTTAAAGTCAAAAGGGGAAAAGGACGAGCGCTACCATCAGCTTATGCTGGCCAAGAACAAGACCGGTTACGAAAACCTGTCCAAGCTGTGTTCCCTGGGTTTTATCGAAGGAATGTACAGCAAATACCCGCGCATTGACAAAGAGCTGATCGTCAAACACCACGAAGGAATTATTGCGACCAGTTGTTGCATTGGAGCCGAGATACCTCAGGCCATTGTACAGGGCAAGCTGGACAAAGCGGAAGAATTGCTGCGTTGGTGGGTAGACTTGCTGGGCGAAGACTTCTACATCGAGCTGCAACGGCATCGTGGCATGGAAGACATTGATGGTACCGGAGTAAGCCAGGAAGACGTCAATCAGGTCTTACTCGGCTTTGCCAAAAAGTACAACCTCAAGGTCATCGCTACCAACGATGCACACTACCTCGAAGAAGACGACTGGAAGGCACACGACATCCTGCTGTGCGTCAATACCAACGCCAAGATGGATGAGGAAGATCGATTTAAATTTCCTTCCAGCGACTTCTATTTCAAATCCCGCGAGGAGATGTCGCGCCTGTTTAAAGATGTGCCCCAGGCATTGGATCATACCATGGAGATCTTTGACAAGATCGAGGCGCCGCAACTGGAAAGAGATATTCTCCTTCCCAACTTCCCGTTGCCGAAAGGTTTTTCCGACCAGCCTGGCTACCTGCGACACCTGGTCTATGAGGGTGCCAGGATCCGTTACGGAGAGATCAGTGAACTGGTTCGCGAGCGTCTGGACCTGGAGCTGAATATCATTAAAAACATGGGTTTCGACGGTTACTTCCTCATCGTGCAGGACTTTATCCGTGCCGCACGTGAAATGGGAGTGTCCGTAGGCCCCGGAAGGGGATCGGCGGCCGGTTCAGCCGTCGCCTATTGCCTGACCATTACGAACATTGACCCCATCAAATACAATCTGCTCTTTGAGCGCTTCCTTAACCCAGAGCGGATATCCATGCCGGATATTGATATAGACTTTGATGATGAAGGACGACAGCAGGTCATCGATTGGGTGGTGAATAAATACGGCCGGGATCAGGTGGCGCAGATCGTCACCTTTGGTACCATGGCTGCCAGGTCCTCGATCCGGGATGTAGGCAGGGTATTGGCTTTGCCCTTGCCAGAGACGGACTCTATTGCAAAATTGGTTCCCGGGCGACCAAATACCAAACTGAAGACCATTCTGATGAAAACGCTTAAAGAGCAGGAGTCAGACTGGCAGGCGGTGGAATACAACAACATCAAAAAGCTGAATGAACTCAAGACAGAGGAAGGCCTGGTAGGCGATACCATCCGTTTGGCACAGAAGCTGGAAGGATCAGTGCGCAATACCGGTATCCACGCCGCCGGGATCATCATTGCTCCGGATGACATCAAAAAATACATTCCGGTCTGTACGTCGAAGGAATCGGATTTGCTGGTAACCCAGTTTGACGGTAGCATCGTCGAGTCGGCGGGGATGCTCAAGATGGATTTCCTGGGGTTAAAGACGCTTTCTATTATCAAGGATGCGATTGAAAACATCGTCAACCGGTTTGGTGAAGAAGCCCGCATCAACCCGGATGACATTCCGTTGGATGATCCGAAGACGTATGAATTGTTTCAAAAGGGTGAGATGATCGGCATCTTCCAGTTTGAATCGGACGGCATGCAGAAATACCTCAAGGAACTCAAGCCGACCACCATCGAGGATCTGATCGCGATGAATGCGCTTTACCGGCCGGGTCCGATGGATTACATCCCAACGTTCATTTCCCGGAAGCACGGTCGTGAGAAGGTGGAATATCCCCACGAATGGCTTGCTGAGATCCTCAAGCCTACCTATGGCATCATGGTTTACCAGGAGCAGATCATGCAGACCGCGCAGATCATGGCCGATTACAGCCTTGGAAAAGCGGACATGCTGCGACGTGCAATGGGTAAGAAGAAGGCCAAGGAAATGGCGATGCACGAGCAAATTTTTACCGAAGGAGCAGTAGCTAAGGGCGTACCGGAGGAGCAAGCCAGAGAGATCTTCCAGGTCATGGCCAAATTTGCCTCCTATGGATTCAATCGTTCGCATGCCGCTGCGTATTCAGTGCTGGCCTACCAAACGGCATGGCTTAAGACGCATTTTCCGGCGGAATTTATGGCATCGGTCCTGACGCATAACAAAAATGATATCACCAAGATCAATTTCTTCCTGCGGGAATGCAAACGCATGGGGATCCAGGTATTGAGCCCGGATATCAACGAATCCGATATCAATTTTATCGTCAACAAAGCAGGAGATATCCGCTTTGGTCTTTCCGCCCTCAAGGGCATCGGTGAAGGCCCCGTAGAAGCAATTCTGGAAGAGCGCAAGGCCAATGGTCCTTTCCAGGATGTAATCGATCTGGTTAAACGGCTGAATCTGCGGGCTGTCAATAAAAAGGCATTTGAAAGTTTGGTTTTGGGCGGTGCCTTTGATTCGTTTCCCGGAATACACCGGGCACAATATTTTGCACCCAGCGATAAATACGATTCATTCCTGGAGCATATCCTGCGCTTCGGGTCCAATTTCCAACAGGGACAGGAAATGACACAGGCTTCTCTTTTCAGCCATGATGAAGTTTTTAGCATGCCGGACCCCGAGCCTCCCAAGGCTAATGAGTGGAGTTTGCTGGAAAAACTGAACAAAGAAAAGGAGGTGACCGGGATATTTATCAGTGGACACCCTCTGGATGATTACCGGCTGGTCGTCGATAATTTTACGACCTGTACACTGGATAAACTAGAGTATTTTAAAGGTCAGACGGTCAAACTGGCGGCTTTCGTGACCAGTGCCGACCACCGCATTAGTAAGCGCGGCACCGGATGGGGGATCTTTACCATACAGGATTACAATGGATTGTTGGAAATCATGTTGATGGGCAATGATTACCTGGACTATAAAGCCCGGCTGGAACCAGGCCAGGCGGTTTACGTGCAGGGAGATTACCTCCGTGTGCGGGATACCGAAGAGTTTCGTATGAAGATCACCCAGGTGAAACATCTGGATACCCTGGGCAACTCACTGGCGCATTCGATTGTCCTCAAGTTGCCACTCCAGTTGGTAGATGAGGCATTTATTGCACAACTGGATGCCATCTGCCAGCGCCACAAGGGCAAACATCAGCTGAAAATGAAAATTCTGGATTATCAAAATCAACAGTCTATGGATCTCGTATCCAAGGACACCAAAATCAATGTCAGTAATGAACTCATATCAGACCTGGATAGGATGGGGCTCGAGTACACACTGAGTTAGATTTCATAAGGAAGATTGTGATTTCAGATTAGGGAGGTGAACATAATCCTAAGAAAATCATAATATCAAGCCAGGTCATACCACAAATAAAAGGAACAGCGTTACCTAATACGATACCTGTTTTGGATTAGGAATTCAGACTATTTTTGTTGTGCCAGATGTGTATGTGAACATCCCAGGGAGGTCCTGACACCGGCCTCCTTTTTTTATTGGTGCAGGGAAGGAATTCCAGACACAGGCAGGATGTTGTAATGAAAAATTCAGATCTATGTTACGTGAGCGCCGGATTCATATTCTGATCATCCTGTTGATCATCCTGGGCAATATTGGTTGTGACCAGGTCTCGAAGCATCTGGTCCGTGATCATGTGGAATACCAGGAATACATCCCCATATTTCAGAATCACGTGACACTGACCAAGGTAGAGAACTCGGGCGCCTTCCTCAGCATGGGAGATCAATTGGGAGACCCGTACCGGTTTATACTGCTTACGCTCTTTCCCACGCTGGTACTCCTGGGGGGCCTGGGCTGGCTGGTCAGCCGCCGCGATCTGCCATTTCTAGCCGTGTTGGCAACCGGCTTTATCCTCGGTGGTGGTATCGGCAATCTATATGACCGCATTCGTTTTGGTTCGGTGACAGACTTCCTCCACATAGACTTCGGCCTGTTCCAGACCGGCATCTTTAATCTGGCCGATGTGTCGATCATGACCGGATTGGGCATCTTTTTGGTGCAGACGCTGGCACAGGGGCGCGTGCGGGGCTGAGGGTTCAGAAAGGCTAGAAAAGCTCAAATTGCCCCTAAGAGCCTCGAGATCGAAGATTTTGGTAACCCAGGTGCCAAAACAAGATCACTAATGATTGATTTATTGTTGAAATGGTTCATTTACTTTCGCGGATTATTTTCAATTTAGGTGATGGTCATTGCAATTCAATTTTATTAAAGTGTCGCATCACCTCTCTTTCCACTTTACCAAAATCCGGTAAATCCTTAATTTGATCTGCCATAGAAGATTGCCAACGACCTTTGTATTGAGGTAGTCGCTGTTCCAGTTTGTTGCGAAATTCAGTCGGATCAATTCCTTTGCTTTCGCATTTAGTTTTAAATTCTGCAACATAAATATTGACTACCAACCCATGAATTTCCAAAAGGTACCAGATGTCGTAAAAATCGCGAGCCTGCATGCGCTGCATTACAGATCTCATTTTTTCTACCAATACTTCTTCCAACGGATAGCAAAGCAGCTCATGGTCTTTCTGATCTGTGTATCCAACAAAGGCTTTTTGCATGATTGGTTCAAATTCCAGCGTCTCACTTCGGGAGATGTCGACTTTGACCCTTTTATTGGCACCTAAACCACCAAGCGGCCCCACATAACTGATGTAAAAGTTAATACCTCCATCTTCATATTCGTTGTTGTCAATAATACTAAGTGAGATGTTGGCTTCATCGCTCAAGTATTCAAAGACTTCTGTAAACCATCCAATTATTTGATCATTCGAAATCTCATTATCCGACAAGGTGAAATCAAGGTCTTCCGAAAAGCGATAGTCTTTGAAATAGACCTTCTTTAGAACAGTACCGCCTTTAAATACAATGATTTTGGAAAGTTGCTTATGTTGAGAAACACCTTGTAAAATCCACGAAAGGATGTAGTCTTTCTCAATCTGCTGATCTCTTACACCAACTATACGAGCTTTGTTCTGTATTTCGCCTGGTGTAATCATGTGTAGATAGCAGATTTAATGGTTTCAGTTTCCAGATTTTGCTGGATGCTCCAACGGCTTATCATTTTACCAGATTTCGGAAGTTCTGTATCTAGAAGAACGTAAGATGCCGTCTTGATTTTTTGAAGCTGTTTGATAATGCCTGAGTTTATTTCGAGCGTTTCAAGAAGGAACCCTAATCGCTTAATGACAGCTTGTGATCTGAATCTTTGAACATATTCAAACAGTTGGTCGTATTTGATTTTGTCTATTGAGGTATGTATTGCCCGTGCTATTTCAACGATGCCTCCTGCATAGTCTGGTTTAAATAAACAGTCGATAATCGTTTTTTCAAGATCAGAGCACATGACTTTGTTGAAGCTGTTAATCCAGGTTTTCTTAGCTCCAAAGAAGTGATCGGCATTATGGTAAATGAATTGAAAGCTTACGTTTCTAATTTTCAATATTGATGGTTTGAGTTGTTTAGCTACAACAATTTGCTCTTTCAAAGAA
Organism: Lewinellaceae bacterium; assembly: GCA_020636135.1. Classification (NCBI taxonomy): domain Bacteria; kingdom Pseudomonadati; phylum Bacteroidota; class Saprospiria; order Saprospirales; family Lewinellaceae; species Lewinellaceae bacterium. The sequence goes on along the minus strand of JACJYK010000001.1, from coordinate 3,821,291 downwards.
GGCTGAGTAATCAGGTTATGTATTTGCATTGCGGAGTAGTATCCGATGTAGTGATCTGTCCCTTTGGTTAAGTGCTCAGCTAGCAAATGCCAATCAGGCATAAAAGAACTGGCTTCTTGCTCATAGGGTATGATGTAGTACAAGCCCTGCTTCAGTCTCATCAGAAGCCCTCTTTTTACCATGTTGCTTAATAACTTTAACACACTATTCTCATCTTTTGAATTGAGAATTTGGAAGACTTCAATATGCTCAAAACACTGTTGACTCTTCGAATTAAAATGGTTCAATACGGCAGCTGATTGACTTAGTATGTTCTTACTTTTCATATCCTGATAATGACCTCAAAAGTCATTTCAATGATACAAATAATAATTTAATGATTGCAATAAACCTATTATCATTTTGTCTGTACAGGAGAATGGGCCCGCCTACCAAAGGCCTGTTCTGTCTGTCAGCTTAGGAAGGGATGAACTCGGGTTTTCGATTTTCCGGAGTAAGCTCAATAATCTGTAATTCATTCATAAGTAGGCTATAAATTAACAGACGTCAGGCAGTAAGTCACAAATTCTGCAAGTCCGAATGGCTGGCTACTGGCTACCAACTACTTTCATCTCATAAATTAAAACAGGCCAGCTCCATTTTTGGAGCTAGCCTGTCTCAAACCAATTGATAAAATTGGAAAGAAGGTGGTGTGTTCTCTTTAGCGTGCTGCCAACCCTACTGCGGATGCGGGCAGATGACCGATATTACCCAGATTCGTCAGGCTGCCGTCATGATTAACCTTAAACATGGTCAGGTTGTCATCACTGGCATTCAGGATATACAGGTATTGGGAATTGCGGCTCATGGCCATGTCCAGCGGGCCGGCGCCGGTGGAACCGGTGATGCCGGATGCGTTAAGCAACTCGATGGCGCCATCGGTATCGATGCGGTAACCGCTTACGTTGTTGGAACCGAAATTAGTGGTGTAGGCGTACTTGCCATTGTCGGTAACGGCTACCCAGCAGGCTGCTGTCTGATGGGTATAGACAGGACCCGTTATCGTTGTTACGACGCCGGAAACACCCAGCTGATAAGAGGACATAGCACTGCCATTGGGAGCGCCACCAAATGCTTCGGAGACGATGATCCGGTTCTGCTGCGTGAAGCCGAATCCAAAAGGTGTCATGCCGGCGGAAGGATAGGAGTCCGGCGCTGAGGCCATTCCTGTCCTATTCACCTGATAGACGGTGAGCATATTCGACGCCTTTTCTGAAACGACTAGATAGGAGCCATAGGGATTGAACGAGATTTGCCCCGGTGCAACTCCAGCGGAGCTTAATGGCTGGACAGAGCCTTCCAGGAAGGTCAGCTCTCCGTGCGGGCTGATGTTAAATCCGGCTATGTTACCATCGCCACCGGCGTTGACGACATACAGGATGTCCTGATAGGCGGTCACGCTGATGGGCATCGTGCCCCGGGAGTCCACATTGCCGACCAGTTGCAGTTTGGATCCGTTGATGATGAAGGAGCTGATGGTATTGGATCCGGCATTAACTACAAACAGGAAATGACCATGGACAATGATGGCTCCCTGTGATCCAAGACCTGCTGAATTACCATTCCCGCCGGTAGGGTAGGTGCGGTAGGGCTGCAGAAATCCGCGTGCATCGCGACTGAATACAATTACTTCATTACCGGCAGCATCATTGGACATGGTATATACCTGTCCGGTACTTGTTGAGGAATAGCCATTGCGGGTTTCCAGTGGAGCATCATCAGTGCTGGTAGGTATGAGTTCGTCTTTCTGACAGGAAGTAAACAGGAATAGTAACATGGTGAATAGAGACCATGGTGAAAACAATAACTTTTTCATTTTCATTGGTTTAAATTGATTTGAAGAATATTAGGAAAACTTGATTATCCGGTAAGTGTTGCCCTGGGTTGGCAATTACCGGAGGTTTGGTCGGGTGGCGGACCAAAGTGTTTTAAGGAATATGCTTCTGTATCAAAAGAAAGCAGGGAATGTGGATGCCTTTTGCTTAGAAGTCCGTGATTAATCCATTAATTTAGGGTCTTGATCGTGAATTGTGGCAAAGCAATTTAGGTTCTCCTAAATAGAATCACTTCTTAACGAAAGATCACAATGAAGTTCAATTCCAATTTCTGGGTCGGTATGATTGTCATGGTTCTCATGGTCATCGGACTCTTTTTTATTGCCAGAGGGATATTTACCATCCTCAGTTGGGTGGCACCTATTCTGTTTATCCTGACACTGATCCTGCGATACAAGGTGGTGGTCGGATACCTCAATATGCTGTGGGACCTGTTGAAGCAGAACCCCATTGTCGGGGTTATTGCGGTTATTCTGACTGTCGTAGGCTTTCCGGTTGTTGCCTTTGTTCTTTTTGCCAAGGCCATGCTGGACCGCAAAGTGGATCAGATGTCCCGCGCCGAGCGGGAAGCGGTGGAAGGGAAGTTGGCTGATTATGAGATCCTGGAGGACGATCAGCACGATTCATTCGATTTGCCCCAAATGGAAAAGAAACCAAAGTCCTCGCCGTACGATCGTTATTTTGAAAATGAATCCTGATCAAGCTTGGCCTTCGTTTTCTTTTTTTGCCTGATAGCGCTAGCCCTTTACCTGTGGCTGATCGGAAATCTGATGGGTATCATACCCGCTTTTCGGCAAAGGTGTCCATCGGAGACTCCCGGCCAGGTTGCCCTCACAGTACTTATCCCATTTCGCAATGAAGCTGCTCACATCCCCGTATTGGTTGAAGCGCTGGAAAACCAGGATTTTCCGTCCGGGTGGCAGGTAGCTTGCCTGTGGATCAATGATCACTCCACAGATGGTGGAGAGAAACTCCTGCAACAAAAGTCAGGTCACCTGATCCACCAGGTCATCAATCTACCGGAAGCAATCGATGGGAAGAAGGCTGCTTTACAAGCAGGCCTCACGGCTGCTGAGTCCCAATGGATCTTATGCACCGATGCCGATACGATACCTGGCCCGGGATGGATCCGGCTCATGGTATCGTACGCTGCTGGTCAGAAATGGCAGTTTGCGACCGGTGGTGTCGTGCTGACGGGTAATGCCTGGCTTCAACGCCTGCAACATTGGGATATGGCCGCGATGATGGCCATCACCTGGCTTGGATGGGAGAGACAATGGTGGATGCTGGCTAATGGTGCTTCACTTTTGCTTTCCAGAGAGGCCGCCATCCAGGCCGGGGGGTGGAATCAGCAGCCCATGGCCAGCGGCGATGATCTGTTTATGGTCAGGCAGCTGGCAGAACGTGGTTTCCGGGGCGGATTTGTAGCCAACCGGGATGCCCTCGTATCCACGCCGGCACTTTCGTCGTGGCGTGGGTTGCTGGCACAACGCAAGCGCTGGGCTACCAAGCTGCGTGCTTTGCAGGATAGTGGCATTTGGGTCCTGGGCGTGTATTTGTTGCTGGTGGAATGGATGCCCTGGTTACTCCTGGTCGCCGGATTGATCTGGAAACCGGTATTCATGGTTGCTGGTGTCGTCGTACTGGCCGTAAAGTGGTTTTGGGACACCTGGTTTTTGCGGATGCTGGGTCGTATCATAGGGCGAACGGTTCCGTTTATGGAAAGCCTGTGGATCCAGCCCATGCACGCGCTGTTTATGTTGATCAGTGCTTTTTACAGCATCCTCGGGCGGTCGTATACCTGGAAAGGACGTAAGGTGCAATAAAAAAAGCCGCCATCCGGGAGGATAACGGCTTTCGATATGCTTTCCGGGCTGAATCAGCCAATTAATTCTTTGGCTTGTGCTGCCCATTCGTCGCGTTCTGCACGGCCTTTGAATGCAGTGATCAGGTTGTCAACCAGATCGTATTCTGCTTTCGTCATTTTACTGACCTGAGCGAACGTGTAGATTCCGATGGAATTCAACATCTCCTCCAGTTTCGGTCCTACGCCTTTGATCTTTTTCAGATCATCTTTGTCGTCGGCGCTTGCCGTACCAATGGCGCCTAACAGAGAGGCTTTGCCTGCTTCTGTGTCAAAGGCTTCTTCTTCCTTGGCTTCCGCCTTGGGCGCAGCTACAGGTTCTGGTTTAGCTGCGGGAGCTTTGGGTTCAGCTTTAGGAGCTGTTTCCACCTTGGCTGCCGGGGCAACAGTCTCAGCTACTTCCTCGAAAGGAATGATGTTAACAAATGTCCGGTCAAGACGACGGGTAACAAATTCGACGGTGCCATCAGAGAGAGCAAACAAGGTATGATCTCTTCCGATACCCACGTTATTGCCGGGATGAAATTTGGTTCCACGTTGACGTACGATGATGTTTCCGGCGAGGGCCAGCTGGCCGCCGAATAATTTTACACCCAGGCGTTTGCTTTTACTGTCGCGCCCGTTGTCCGTACTACCAACTCCTTTTTTATGAGCCATGCTTGTTTGCTTTTATGCGTTGATGGAATTGATCTTGATCTTGGTAAACTGCTGGCGGTGACCATTTTTTACCCGATAGCCTTTACGGCGTTTCTTTTTAAAGACAATGACTTTGTCTCCTTTTGCGTGGTCAATGACAGTGGCATCTACCTTGGCCTGCAGGAAAGGTGCTCCCACCTCTACTTTCTCACCACGGTCTACCAACAGGACCTCGTCAAATTGTACTTTACTACCGGCTTCTCCGCCCAGGTGGTGCACAAAAATTTCCTGCCCTTCCTGAACTTTGAATTGCTGGCCGGCAATGTTCACAATAGCGTACATAATTTGATGGTTTTTACAATCCAGTTAAACGGAGGGCAAAGATAGAACCTTTTCACAGAATAGCAAAGAAAAAATTAACATAGGACTGTATATAATAAGGTGCAGATGGAATGTTTCGCGGGACCAGGCAAGAAGCCGGAAGGGTAACGCCTACCCAAGAGCAGTAGGCTGTGGTCCGTTCCTAGATCAGGTCTCTGAGCCGGAAGGACTTCTCCATTCGAACTCCGTTTCGCTCAATGGTTACCTTTATCTTCTTGCCGGTCCGCTTCATCAGCATCCGATTGATGGAGGCCAGGTCAAAAAGTGACGCAGGCAGGCCCCGGATTTTCAGGATCAGGTCGCCCTCCCGGATGCCGGCCTCTTCTGCAGGACTACCGGGGATGATCGTGTTGACGTAAAAATCCTTCAGGTTGTGGCCGATGGCATAGATCAGCATGCCGCTTCGGTCGTAATTGAATTTTTGTTTGTAGGTGCGTGTGGGCTTCAGGTACAGCATGGAGTCGGGATAATCGATGATCACTTCAAACCGACGCAGTACCTGGTTGCCCAGGATACCGTTGCGATGGTTATTTATCGTGAACGCCTGGCTGGTGGAGTCCAGACGCTGGAAACTGGCCAGGACATTGTTGAACTGAAGGTCAGTGGGAAGTTCCAGCTGTTTGATCCGGCCCATATACCCCAGGAGATAGCCACCGAGCCCTTTGCCTAATTGCCCTATGATCGTTTTTTCCGGTATGCTCAGGTTCGGGTGGGTATTGGCGTAGATCAGTAAGGGGATACCAGAACCCGTATCCATGAGTAGTGATACGGGCACCCGGGCATTGTTCTCCAGGGTCACGGTAGCATCAAGCAGCGGCTTGGCTTCTTTCAGTCTCAGGGGGATGCGGTGATAATGAGGACCAGGCTCAGGGAAATGCTCAGGCCGGGTTAAGGTTAGGATCTGCTTCCGGTAATCGATCTTGGTGATGTAATGTTTAAAAACATCTCCCCCAAGAATACCGTCGATGAAGATTCCGGTCAATTCATCCAGCTGGAAATAATCTTCTTCGAAGATCAGGATGTCCTTGCGGACCTTGATGCGCCCTGGTATGTCCACCGAGATGTTTTGGCCGACCAGAGCATAGAGCTCCTGGCTGAGGTCTGCTCCCAGAATGGGGATTCGGCGGAGGTAGGGAATACGCAAAATGTCTGAATATTCTTTCTTGAACAACAGCGTGTACTGGGCTCCGGTATCGAATATGAAATGAAGTGGCAGGATACCATTCAGGCGGACATCGATAATGATGAAATTGTGTTTGAGTTCAAAAGGGATCTTGACCGTAGATTGCCCCTGCAACAGATCGAAGTTGATGTTTTGTACGTAACCGACCGTGGCGCTAATCAAGCCATAAATCAAAAAGACCAAGCGCTTTATTAAGTTTGCAGTCATACACGGATCAGGGTTACGGGAATTCCTAACCTGGTTTACATTAAAATTACAACGTTTTTGCTGGCTTAATGATTGACATTCATGGCGGATTTAAAAAAAGAACTGACGCTTTTTAGTTTAACCATGATTGCAGTGGGGTCCTGCATCGGCTCCGGAATTTTTATCACGCCGGCAGAAATAGCTCAATACCTCGGCAATGGCCACCTAATCTTGTTGGTCTGGTTGGTCGGAGGAGTGATCTCACTGACCGGGGCACTCACCTTTGCGGAGCTGGGAGGCTTATTTCAGGATGCCGGCGGCGTATTCATCTACCTGAAGGCTGCCTACGGGCGGCTGGTCGCGTTTCTCTATGGATGGGTTATCCTGACGGTGGTTACTTCCGGGGCGCTGGCTGCCCTTAGTGTTGCCTTTGCGCGGTTTCTTCAGTTCTTATGGCCATTTCCGGATGCTTTTCGGCCCTGGATAGGAGTGGTGGTTCTGATCCTGCTCACCGTCGTCAATATTATGGGGGTTAAAATGGGCGAATGGGTGTCCAATGTTTTTACCAGCCTGAAGTTGATAGGGATGCTGATTATCGTGGCCATTGCCCTGGCCTTGGGCACCGAGCACCCATTTACCGGATCTACCGTGCATGAAGCCATCGATCAGTTCAGTTTTACTGCATTTGGAGGAGCGCTGATCGGGGTATTGTGGTCCTATGGTGGATGGTATCATGCTTCTTTCCTGGCTGGTGAAGCTAAAAATCCACAGCGTAATGTGCCCCGCGCTATGGTATTCGGTGCGTTGATCGTTACGGCCATGTATGTCCTGACCAATCTGGCTTACCTGTATCTCTTGCCGGTAAGCAACATGGCAAGCTCAGGGGCTATAGCCGCCGATGCAGTCGAATCGGTCCTGAAGATAGGAGGTGTCCTGGTGGCATTGATCATTGTCATGTCCATTTTCGGAACCATTTCCATCTACACACTAAGTGCTCCACGGGTCTATTTTGCGATGGCCAAAAGCAAGGTTTTTTTTCCTGGATTAGCCTATATACATCCGAAATACCGCACGCCGGTGCGCGCCATCCTGTTGCAGTCATCCTGGTCAATCGTATTGGTTTTATTCTGGCAGACTTTTGAGAACCTGATCGCCTACGTCGTCTTTATGGATTGGATCTTTATGATCCTCGGCGCCATCAGTATCTTCATTTTCCGCCGGACGATGGCAGATATCCCCAGGCCCTACCGTACCACCTGGTATCCGGTAACTCCGCTGGTTTTTATTGCCATATCAACCTGGTTTGTCGCCAATATGCTGGTGGAGAAGCCCGTTCAGGCCTTATTTGGCGGTGCATTGTTGCTTCTGGGACTTCCGTTATTTGCCTGGTTTACCCGCCGGGCAAAGTCGGATTTAGACTGAAAGCCATCAACGGATGGGCATGATCCTGACTCCGGTCAGCCAGGGATTTGCGAAGGTGACTTTCTCACCGGCTACCTTGCCCGGGATCAGAAACAGACGGGCAGACAAAGCCTTGTTTTCGTATTTCAGGGACAGAGCAGCGACATCCTGCAGGAGGCGTTCCAGCTCATCGGCGGTCGTCTCTCCCGGCAGAGGGATCACATCGAGCCCGGTACCACTCACGGCTGAGAAAAGGAGCAGATCCTGGACCGTATACCGGTTTTCACTGGCACGCTGCGCCAGTACGGGGTCTTCAATGACCGGAAGCATCAGACCGCAATATCCGATCCTGCGTACATCCAGTTGCTTGATGGTGGTGGTGATCATACTGCAGGCGCTCAGCGTGGATGCGGATCCAAAAGGTTCGTGGGTGAGGGCTTCAATGGCTTCTCCGATACTGGCATCCAGTCCGGGTGCCGGCGAGGTGTCGATGCCATCGTAAGGCCAGCCATACTGACGGCTGATTGCCAGGGCAATGGTTTCTACCGGCTGGAGTTTGGATTCCATAGCTTTGGTAAGCTCCGCGGTGGCGTCCTCCCAGGTACAGTGTGAAAAGACCTCCCTGATAATGTTCGGGGTTTCCATGCCTATGGCAAAACTGTGTTCTCCCTGATGAAATCCGGCAGGAAAAAAGGGAATGCCACCCGGGCAGTTGGCCAGCGCTGCAAAGCGGAAATTGCCCTCTCCGCCTTCTGAGGTTTTAGCGATTGCCCGGATAATTTCTGCTGAAGAGCGGATGGATTTGGGATAGATCCCGGCTCCCCGTTTTGATATGGGAAGTGTAAAACTGATCGTCTGGGTTTGCTCAATGATGTCGGTAGCCATTTTGGTAGCTGTTGCATCATAGGTATTTGCGGGAAGCAGCCAGCCCATGCCCAGGACAATATTTTGTTTTTGGGCAATGCGGTCGAGGGCCATGAGTTTTTCTATAAAATCCCCCTCCGGTTCACCTTGCCGCAGCAGGTATAAATGTTGCGTTGTGATCCGCACAGTCTGGACGACATAACCGGCCGATTGGTATTGCTCCCGGGCTTTCTGGAGGAAATGAATGGCATCCCATAAAGTAGTCGTGTCATCGGCGCGTTGCAGCGTAATGCCGGCCGTGATGGTGCGGATGGCAAAAGAACTGCGGGGCTGGGCCTGGAGTGAAACCACGGATCCAAGGAACAGGATAATGAGCCAATGAAATTTCATGCCGTTTCGAATTAGGGCAGAAAGTTAAGCATTTGGTTAGCCGGGATGTATCCACCGGGGAATTATTCCTGAAAATGGAACAATCCATTCGAACTGAAAGTCGGCCTGATGGCACTTTTTACGCAGGAAATTCCAATTTTCGCCTGATGGTGATTTGTTTTTTATCCTTCAGAAGCTGCCTCCGGAGCCCTCTTACGCGCCCAATAGTTGGCGACCAGAAAGCTGGAGATGAGGTCATAGACACCCCACCAGGCAGCGACCAGGATCATACCACCTAATTCCGGAAAAAAATTGAATATCAGCACCAGCCCTAATCCGCTGTTCTGAACACCGGTCTCCAGCGAAATGGCCCGGGCATCCGCCTCAGGCAGGCGGTTTAGTTTCGCAAAATAATATCCCTGTACCATAGCCAGGGAATTGTGGAAGAAGACCAGACCCAGCACGATGTACAGGTAATTTTTTATGGTCGAGATATTCCCCAACAATGCAAATACAATGAATCCAAAAAAGATCAGCAGGGACAGCCTTTTGACCCAGGCCCTGATGCGGGCAGTAAATCCGGGCAGGTAATAATGAATGGTCATGCCGATGATGAGGGGAACCAGGATCAACTGAAAAATAATCTTGACCATATCCCAGGCGTTGACCTTGATCTGTTGGAGCAGGGGTTGGGTTTCCGGAAGAAAATGAGCCCATCCCTGGAAACTGAAAGGAGTGACAAAGATCGCAGCCAGCGTCACGATGGAAGTCAAGGTCACGGACAGTGCTGCATTGCCTCTTGCCAGATGGGTGGCGAAATTGGAGATGTTACCACCCGGGCATACCCCAACCAGCAACATCCCGAGCGCTATGCTTGGCACGGGACCCCAGGCTTTGATGATGAGGATGGTGAGTATCGGCAGCAGGATCAGTTGTGAGATCAGACCCACCATGGTGCTCTTTGGAAATTTGACCACGCGCCTGAAATCATCGATCGTCATATCCAGGGCAACACCAAACATGAGAAACCCGAGGCAGATATTCATTAAGGTCAGCTGATCCTGACTAAAGTTGATCCGGATGGAATCCACGTCGATCATCCTGGTACGGTTTATTGGACAAGATAAAATTTAATGTGCAATCTTAAACCTTTGGACGACCGCTCCACAATATCCCGGAAGACAACCGGTCGATCCTGATTCAAAATCATTGTTTCCGGATAGCAGTCTGATTTCTTCTGACTAAATTAGTAGCAAAACCACCGCAAAATGCTCCAGATCCAATGCCCTCACTGTAAGAATGCGCAGTCTTATGAGGTCAGTTCGGAAAGCAGAACCGTCGTATGCAGTGAATGCCAGCAGTCGTTCACGATCCCGGGAATGGCAAATTCCAAAGGAAACTTCGGGGACCAGGTTTTAAAGCATGGTAAAAAGGTGGCCCAGGATCTCCATTCTATTTCCTTCCGGGAAGAGATCCTACCATTGGATCAGGCTAATTTTACCCGATTTTCACGCAGTTTTACTTTTTGGGGCATCACGCTGCTGGGCATGATTCCCCTGCTTATTGTTACGGTCGACCGGTCAGAGGCCCAGCTCACTCTGTTTGCCTTGTTTTTTGCATTGGTCTGGGGGGTTATCTTTAAAAAGTTTGTCATACAGGATGAGGGATCCTGGACCTGGGCAATCGGGTCGTTATTCTTCACCGGTATCTTTGGGATCTGGCTCTTACTTTTCCTGTACCATTACATCGTCCCCGATTTTTACCTGAATATGGCAGACCAGTCGAACCCCGTCGTTTCACTGATCGGGTACGTATTCCAGGTGGGCATCTGGGAGGAGATGTGCAAGGCGCTGCCGGTGATCATGGTGCTCCGATGGGTGAAGCCATCCATTGATCTCCGTTCGTTGCTGGTGATTGGTTTGTTTTCAGGGCTGGGATTCGCTGCTTTTGAGAATCTGAATTATGGTAATAATGCCATCAGTTCCACGTATTCCCTCACCAGGGAATATGGAGTTGGTGGATTGGTATCCGGCGTCCAGTCCGCGATGGTCGTTACATTGCTACGTTCAGTATCCCTGGTGTTTTGTCATGCCGTCTGGGCGGGGATTTTCACCTATTTCATCGGACTATCCACCGTGAATAAAGACCGTAAGGTGGCCTTCTTTCTTGCCGGGCTCCTTGTCGCAGCCGTTCTCCACGGACTGTACGACTGGCTGGCCGGACTACAACCGACCATTGCTGCACTCCTTGCCGGTTTTTCTTTTGTGCTTTTCTATGCGTACGTACAGAAGGGTCTCAATGAGTCTGAAGCGATAAGTGCAGACCCGGTAAATGAATGAAATATCAGAGAAAAAAGATTTGAAAATATTTTTTCAAAAAGTGAAAGGAATTTTCGCAGCCTGCGTAGTACCTGGTGATAACAATCAGAAAATAGTTAAAACACCAGGTTATGAAATCGATAGTCAAATTCAAATCAATAGGAATGATACTGCTAGCGGCAGTGGGCGTTACATTCGTCCAATGTGAAAAGCAAGCCCTGGCAGATCCGGTCACGGATCAGGTCACCCTGGAACAACGCGGAGGGATCGATGCCGAAGCACTTTGTACCTGCCTCACTGAAAATTATGCCAAAGACCCATTAAGCGCAGACGAGATTGCCGCTTTGACCTTCATGCGGCAGGAGGAGAAACTGGCACGTGATGTTTACATGGCCCTGAATGAGCAATACAACCAGCGGATATTTACCAATATTATCCGTTCCGAACAGCAACACATGGATGCCATCGGATGTTTGCTGACGAAATATGAACTGGCCGACCCGGTAGCAGGAATGGAAGCGGGACAATTTGCAAATGAAGATTTGGCCGCATTGTACAGCCAGTTGCTCGAGCAGGGTGGCGGTGGTCTGGTCAGCGCACTGCAGGTAGGCGCTACCATCGAAGACCTGGACCTGAATGACCTCGCGGTATGGTTGGAAAAAACCACCCTGGATAATGAAGATGTCATTGCCGTGTTTAATGAACTGATGCGTGGTTCCCGTAATCACCTGCGGGCATTCGTACGGAATCTGGGATGGAATGACGCATCTTATACGGTACAATACCTCGATGAGGAGACTTACCTTGCTATTCTGGAAAGCGGCATGGAACGGGGTGGAACCCTTTGTGATGGGCTTTGCGACGGTACCGGTTTCAATGGCAATGGCAATGGCCAGGGCCTCGGTACAGGCGAATGTGACGGAACAGGACAAGGACTCAATCAGGGAAACAACGGACCAAAAGGACCGGCTGGAAATCCCGGATCTCGCAATGGTAGAAATGGTTGATGTTCGTTCTTTAGATATTGTTTAGAAGAAGGTAACTTTGAAAGGTTCAAATTACCTTCTTCTTTTTTTATTACCCTGGTTTAAAAAGGAGTTAAGAACTCGATCATGATCCTTTCCGGAGCACATTGTGACGAATTATCGGATGCGGAAATAATCCGCAAGTCGCTGGAACAAGTGGACTACTTTTCCTGCCTGTACCTGCGGTATGGACCCCGCCTTTTGCAATACATCCAGAGGATATCTTCCTATACTCCGGAAGAGGCCGAAGACCTGCTTCAGGAGGCTTTCATTAAAATCTGGAAAAACCTGAATGCGTACCAGCCATCCCTTAAACTATCCAGCTGGTTATACCGGATCGTACACAATCACGTCATTTCGACCTGGAGAAAACAGCATGGTCAGGATATGACTTATACCCTTACGTGGGATGATCGGCTACCGGAGGACCTGGCTGAAGATCTGGAGTATGATGATGCTGATGAGGATCGGATGAGCCGGCTGAGGCGGGCTGTGCAAGCACTACCGGACAAATACCAGGAAGTTGTTACGTTGAAATATTTTGAGGAAATGAATTACGAGGAGATCTCTGATGTACTGAAGATCCCGGAAGGAACAGTTGCTACCCGGCTGAACCGGGCGCGTCAGATGATGGCTAAATTCTGTAATAAATCGTTGACCAAAACCAATACAGATGGACCCCGCAGATAAAATGATTCAATCAATCAAAGAGCAACAACTCAAACCAACTTCCCGGTGGTATTACCGCCTGAGGGAAGGGATCATCTGGACATTGTTCGGCATATCCATTATACTGGGTGCAATGGCATTTTCCATCATCCTGTATGCCATCCAGCAGGCGGATTTCAACCTCGTCAAACACATATCTCATTCCAGGTTGGAGTTGTTGCTGGCCATACTGCCATTTATTTGGATTGTATTGATGATTGTAGGGCTGGTACTGGCTCTCGTCAGTCTGAAAAATACCTGGCGAGGCTATAAAATCTCACCTTTGCGACTGGTCACCACTAATCTGGCTTTAAGCATATTGCTTGGAACGGCATTTTTTATTGGAGGTGGTGGCGATAAGCTGGAATCTGCCTTTAACCGGACAGGGTTTGATTATACCAGTATCCAGGAGCGAAAACAATTGATCTGGTCCCATCCGGAAGAAGGAATGTTGGCGGGTAAAATTGAGGGCATTACCAATGACGAAATGACACTCACTGACTTTGGGGGTAACACCTGGCATGTGAATATCGACGGGGCCTTCATAGCTCCGGTCCTCACCCTGGAGCCAGGTGAAACCGTTAAATTGACCGGATCCCAGACTGCAGAAGAGACATTCCGTGCCAAAGAAGTGCGACCCTGGGGAGGTCCGGGAAACCCCGGCTCAGGATACCCGGGTAAAGGCCGGCAATAACAGCTTTGGTGAAAGCCAGTGGATACAGGTTTGGGTTCGGTTGACTTGAATCCTGTGTCCGATTGTGTATTTTTAGATCACACAAGAGACACATGAACCGCATCGATCGGCTTACCGCCATCTTAACCCATCTGCAATCCCGGCGATTGGTCAAAGCAGAAGAGATCGCTCGGCGTTTTGACATCTCCTTACGGACGGTGTACCGGGACGTCCGGGCACTTATTGAAGCAGGTGTTCCTATCAATGGTGAAGCAGGGGTAGGCTACTCCATTATGGAAGGATACCGGTTGCCCCCTGTGATGTTTACCCAGGAAGAAGCCATGGCCCTGCTGGTCGCCGAGAAAATGGCACAAACGTCCACCGACCAGCACAACAGCGCACAGATTCAGTCCGCCATGATCAAAATCCGGTCGGTCCTGCGCATTCCTGAAAAGAATACGCTGGAAAACATCGACGATAACATTGCCATCCGAAGTTTCCGAAGGTCCGGCAGCGTTGAAGATCAACCGGATAACATTCTCCAGAAGATCCTGGCCAGCATTGCAGCTGAACAGGTCATCCACATTCAGTACAGCACGATCCAAAAACAGGAATACAGCGAGCGGGACATTGAACCGGTAGGCATTTATTTTTCGCATGAATACTGGTATCTGATCGCTTACTGTCAGTTGCGTCAGGCTTACCGCACCTTCCGGCTGGATCGCATCCTGATCATCCGGGATACCGGTAAGAAGTATTTGCACCACCACCCCACGCTAAAGACCTACCTCGAACAGTTGCAACGTAAAGAACGCCTCGTCCGGGTGGTCGTCCAGATAGACAAGTCCATTGTCCATTATTTCCGGGAAGAGAAATACAAACAGGGACTGATCCTGGAACATGTGTCCGGGGAGCTGGTTGAGATGACATTTATGGTCAGCGGCATATACCGCATTGCGCATTGGTTGATGCAAATGGCACCATTTGCTTCGGTTATGGAACCGCCGGAACTAATCGATCATATGGTGGATATGGCAGAAAAAATGATTGTCAGGCAAAAAAAAGTAAAAAGCTCCTGACATAGGGCTGTCATTCATCCGCCTTTCTTTGCAAGTGAACTTAAAATAAAAAGAAATGAAACTATTAGAAATCCTTGCAAAAGAAATGGAACAGGAAGCGGTTACCACCCGTAAAATGCTATCGCGGATACCCAACGACAAATTCGACTGGCAGCCACATGAGCTTAGCATGACCATCGAACGGTTGTCCAATCACATCGCAGAACTGCCGGGTTGGGTGGACATGATCCTGAATACACCGGAACTGGACTTTGAAAACAACCCTTATCAGGCTACGACCTACGACAATACCGACGATTTACTGGAATTCTTTGAGGCCAAGTTACAGGACGGCCTGAACGCACTCAAGGAAGCTCAGGAGGATGAGCTGGAAGGCGAATGGACGTTGCGGCGGGGAGATGTGATCTTGCAACGCAGCAATAAACTCGAGTTTATCCGCCACACCTTTTGCCAGATCGTTCATCACCGGGCACAGATGGGGGTATACCTTCGGCTCCTCGATGTGCCGATCCCGGGAAGTTACGGGCCAAGTGGTGATGAGATGCGGGCCAGGGCTGCAGCAGTCGCTTCGTAAACAGTGATTCAGGATATATCCTGACCAATAAAACCAAGGTAACGGTTTTGGGCCGGCTGGCACCAGGCAGACGATTCAAGGCCGTTACCCTGCATTGAATTATATCTATTTATTATGCAATCAGATGCCGTGCAAATTCCTCATTACAATACAGTCAATCCCTTTATTCTCATCAAAGGTGGAGCCGATCAATTTATTGATTTTGCGGTCTTTGTATTTGAAGGCGTGGAAAACAGATCCAACCGCACTCTGGACCGGGATGGAAGCCTTATACACGCTGAAATACAGGTAGGTAATGCCATGTTACTGATAGCGGACTCCAAGGAGGACTGGCCGTTCACACCGGCATTCCTGCAGGTCTATGTTCAGGATGCTGCAATGACCTTGCAGAAAGTAGTCGCCTGCGGAGCAAAAGTGATCACAGAGGTGAGCCCGTTTTACCATGGACTGAAACTGGCCCGGATACAAGATTCCTGGGGAAATTTGTGGTGGATCTATGAGAAAAGTGACTCCGGAGAGCCCCCTGTCAATAATTCCAATGTGGAATGGCATCAGCGTGAACCGGGGTACGTTTACACAACGTTGATGCATGCCATGAAGCAACTGACAAGGTTTACCCGGCTACAATAGGATCATTCGTCTTAAGAATAATTCTTTTTGGCCAACCAAATAGCCCGAACAACCTGCCACCTTGTATTTTAGCTGCAAAATCAGCCAATGATGCGAAGTGTCCATGCTGCCATACTATTCCTGCTTGTTGCTTTATTATGGACTTCTGCGTGCCGCAAACCGGTTAACGAAGCTGTTGAAACCAGTGTTCAGGATGTAAAAGACAATGTCCACCTCATCGCGTTCGGGTCCTGTAACCGGCAGAATCTGGCTCAGGATTATTGGGACCGGATCGGATCGCTGCATCCGGATCTGTGGATTTGGTTGGGGGATAATATTTATGCCGATACCGATGATCGTGCTGCGATGGCTGCCATGTATAACAAGCAGAAGAGCAATCCCCATTATGCCGTATTCCGGCAGCAAGTGCCCATCATCGGTATTTGGGACGACCACGATTTTGGGATCAATGACGGCGGCAAGGAATTTGCATTTAAAGACACCAGTAAAGAATTGATGCTTGATTTTCTGGATATACCAGCCGACGCCCCGGTTCGGCATCACACCGGTATTTACCAGGACTATACCTTGAACAGCGATGGTCACCCAGTGAAGGTGTTGTTGCTGGATACCCGCTATTTCCGGGATGCACTCGAGCCTTCCGGGACAGGTCCTCAGCGCTATGAGGTCAATGAAGAAGGTGATATCCTGGGTGAGGAACAATGGCAATGGCTGGCACAACAATTGCAGGATAGCACCTGGGAGCTGGCATTGATCGGCGGGGGCTACCAGTTTCTGCAGGAGGAACAGTATTTTGAGAAGTGGGCTAATTTTCCCCGGGCGCATCAGCGGCTGCTGAATCTCATCGACAGCCTGGCTTCCCATCCGGTAATCCTGTTATCGGGTGACCGGCACATCACTGAGATTGCCCGCAAAGATTTGCCCCACCAGTCCTGGCCGCTATACGAAGTGACGGCTTCAGGGCTGACCCACTCGTACACCGAAGTCAATGAGCCGAATCAGTACCGGGAAGGTCCTGTCCTGGGGCAAAAGAACATGGCTACGCTGCAATTGGACTGGCAGGCTGCCGATCCGCAGTGTCTGGTCACGCTGTATGAACTGGACAGCATCAAGCCTTTTTATATGGACACGATCCGGTATAATTAAGTAGGCGGTGGTTAGTACTCAGCTATAGGAGGAGGACCATTTGGAATTTGATTACTTATTTCCCGTTGATCACAAATCCTGTAACTAGTCCTTTTGGTTGGCATTATTATTTCTGACGTTGTACATCGAAGAACTCAACCATCCGCTGTAAATGCTCTGGGATAATCACGCCGGGCCCATGACCTCCGCCCTTAATTTTTATAAATTCTGCCGGTACATTTTCGTTCAGCAAAGCCTGATAAAGAATCTCACTTTCACACCACGGAACCAACGGGTCCTGGTCACCATGCAGGATCAGAAAAGGAGGATCTGTTTTATCAACATACGTGGCCGGGTTTGCCATCTGACAGCGTGAGCGGTTGTCCTGGATAGCCCCGCCGACCAGCTGGGACTCCGGTGAGTCGGGGGCATTGTGGACCATCTCGCTTCCGCAGGAATCCATGATCAGGAAATCAGTGGGTCCGAACCAATCCACCACGGCATCGACCTTGCTGGAATAGCCGGCATTTCCACCGATCGAACCTTCCAGATCTATGGTCCGACCATCCAGTTCAAATGACTGCTGGTTACCAGTCGTGCCGGCTATGGATGAAAGGTGCCCTCCGGAAGAGTAGCCGGTAATGCCTATAAAGGATGGGTCAACATGATACTTATTTGCATTCGCCCGTAAATAGCGGATGGCTCCTTTCAGGTCGTGAATTTGAGCTGGAAATAAACCATCGCGACTGGACCGGTGGTTAACGGCAACCACAGCATAACCGGCATTCAATAATGGTTGGCCCAGCGTCTCAAAGCCTGTGGCTTTCAGGTTGTTGCCAAAAAAGGCGCTGCCGTACACGACAATGATGACCGGATGGATCGCTTTGTCATCGTCGGGTACATAAATATCCATACGGTGATAGACATTGGTATCGCCTCCATAATTGATATCTGCATAGAGCTGGCCATCAGAATGAGCCTGACTCTTAACCGGATTGAAGCATGCCAATACAAGGAAGAGTGCCAATGCATAGGCAGGAAGATGATATTTCATAGGCAGCTTATTGTGTAGGGATATTCCATCCATGCCATCCGGCTTTTAATTCTCTGGATATCCGGGCTGCAAGCGCGGGTTGTTTCATGGCTATGTTTACGTTTTCGTTCGGATCTTCCACGCTATCGTACAATTCACAGGTGACCGAATCACCCCGCATACCGGTTTCCGCATTCCATTGGTACCACTCGATGTAGTGGTGGTCTTTGGTTTTGATGGAATAGCCCATGTAGCGCCCTCCGTCCGGTGATATGCGTGGCCGGCGGTGGAACTGGCTGAAAACGGCGTCCTTCCAGGGCTGATCGGGATTCTCCAATAAAGGAACGAAACTGGTTCCTTCCAGGTAGCCAGGTTTGGGAATGCCGGCCAGATCACAAAGCGAAGGAAATAAATCCACGAGCTCGGTAAGGGCAAAGGTTTGCTTGCCCCGGTTAGGCTGATCCGGGCTCGCCAGGATAAGCGGAACCTGGAGATCCACGGCATAATTGGTCTGCTTGCACCAGGAGTGATGCTCACCGAGTTTCCACCCGTGATCACCCCACACGATGATGATGGTATTGTCGTAAATACCCAGGTCTTTTAACTTCTGGATCAGTTTACCCACCTGGGCATCCACATAGCTGACACTGGCATAGTAACCGTGCTTCAAAGTGCGGGCGGTGTCTTCGGAAATATTGGATACGGAAGGGTGTATGAGGTAAGAGAAACCGTCATATACCCGCAGCTCGTACATCGAATTCATCGACATCACTGGCGCATTCTCGGGGATGAATGGATTGGTTGCCAGGGGAATGGCATTGCGATCGTACAAATCCCAGTATTTTTTCGGCGCAGCAAAAGGGAGGTGCGGCCGGAAGAATCCCATACCCAGATAAAAAGGCTGGTCTTGTTTAGCCAGCCGGTCCAGGGTGCGCATCGCCAGCACAGCCTGGGCCCCATCGTAATACAGGGTGTCATCGACATCCTCGGCTTCCCAGGCAGGGCCGTTGTTGTATCCGTCGGCGTAATAATTGGGCCGTATCTGGACGAGTGAGTCCCGCTTGATTTTTTGTTTGCGTTGCGTTTCTTCGTTTACGTAAAACGTTTCCCCATCACGCTTCAGCCACTCCGGTCGGGCAAATTGGGCGGGACGCAGATCCGGCTCATCCCAGGAAATAGAATCCGGCATGTAGTTGTGGAATATCTTACCGATGTTCACCGTATGGTAACCGAACTGGTGGAAATATTGCGGCATGGTAACGATATCCGGGTGGAGTTCCCTGAATTTATCACCCAGGTGCCATACCCGGGTGGAGTCGGGGCGTAAACCGGTCATCAGGCTGGCCCGGGAAGGCGCACAGACCGCTGCCTGGCAGTAAGCCTGCCGAAAAACCATGCCATCGGCTGCCAGGGCATCCAGATTGGGAGTATGAATCAATGGGTTGTCGTAAACACCTATATCCGGTCTTAAGTCATCGATGGAAATGAATAGCACATTCGGTTTCTTCTTCTCCGGTTTTCCACAGCTACTGATGAGCAAACAGGATGCAGCCACTATAAATACGAGCGGTAAGGCAAGAGTCGGTCGATGATTCATGTACGGACTAATAACAGTTGATTGGCAGCAGTAAGATAACATGAATTTTAAAAAGACTGGCGGCCTTTCCGCCGGTCCGGACTGTTACCCGCATACCAATCCCCACTGCCACAGGAAACCTTGGTCAGGATGTAGTACCTGTTATTGACTAACCTTTTACATCTTATACCGGGTAGCCTGATAGAAGATGGTCTTCCATTCATCATCCATCAGCTGCCAGACGGTGGTGGCATAGAGCTGGAGGGGACCATCTGCCTGGTAAGTAACAATACAGACTTGCGGGCCGGCATGGATGACCTTGAAGCTGGAAAGTTTGAAGTCTGCAGGCGGATACTTTTCAGGCTCAAGTAATGAACCGGATTCGTGAGTCTGTTCTTCACCCGATTTGTAGACGCTGCCGTCAGGCAAATAACCAATGGATGTCAATTCTGCAATGAACCATTCCGGGTGAAGGTCAAAATTGGCGGTTTTCAGTCCTTCCCATTTCGTGATTTCACGGTGGATAAGCATCGAATCGATCGATTCGGCTTGTGCATCCATTTGTTGCACATTGACCATAACCGTACAGAGGATGGATAGACCGGCAAAGAGGTTTGCATTCATATTTGGTTTATTTGGTGATCATTTAGGTCAGGTTATATCCTTTATGGATGGTTCTGACAGTAGTCTTAATCACCTGAAGGGATACTCTGAAATACCTAAAGAAATTTAAGAAAATTGCAGATTGCAAAATTGGAAAATCGACGAACGGAATGGATTGTTTTTCTTCGATATCAGAGTTCTTGAAAATTTCTTCAAACAGGAGCCAAGTGGGTCAAATGAGAAGCCCTTCAACGAAGAATAGGATGCAATTCTAGCCCCGGAATTCGTGGGGATATCCACTCCATCTTAAGAATTGCTGCCAGGAGTTCATTCCGGCAACCGGGAATTTTATTCGGCTTCAGGTTGCATTATGGCATTGCTATAATTCATGATCCTTATGGTCATGGATTTTGCATGATCAGGAGCTTTTTAGTGGCCTGACCCTGGTGGCCTGCAATGGTTATCCAATAAACCCCATTGGATAATTCCGGCAATTGGAGCTGTATGCGATCACCTGGTATTGCCTGGTGCAGGATCTCCTGACCTAACCCATTGTGCAGGGTTAAAACACTTCCCATCGGCAATCCGGTCAGGGTAACAGCTCTTTGAGCCGGATTGGGGTAGATGGTGCCCTGATCCCAGAATGTTTCATAGCGTGAAGATGTCTCACGATACTGATTGAAGAAGTCTATCGTGTACTTCACTGCGGGCAATACGCAGGCGCCATGGTCACCTTCCGGGTAGACATCGATTGCTGCTACGTCACTGGCTCCATTGGACTGCATCACCGAGTCAGCCAGCAATGCATTGGTATAGATCACCTGATCGTCGTTCATGCAATACACCAACCGGGTGGGTACATCCGGCGCCCAATCATACGTGTCATTGGCTTCCAGGGCAAGGAGGAACGGATTATCGGGCTCATGCAAACCACTGATGATGGAGTCTTGAAACAGGTCTGCAGCTACGGTGGACCCAGTTTCCTGCATCAGGATGGTCAATAATTGCTGGTGCAGATTGTTCATGTTGATTTCTTCCCGGGCAAATGCCTGTGCAGCCGGGATGTATGGCGCTTTTAACACCTGGGGCAGGCTGTCGTACAGGTGGTAGACAGCGTTGTACCCGAGCAGGGTATAGATAGCATAGCCGGGATAATTGTAGGGTTCCTGGCTCATCACCCGCCGGAGCATCTCGCCCGAAACGGAATAGGGCCCGGACATAGGAGCCGCCGCTATCACCTCGTAGGATTCGGGCAACGGATCCTCCTGTAAGTCGCGGTGCAAGGCCATGGCAGCATGACCTCCCTGCGAATAGCCGGTAATGAATACCTGATGATTAGCCTTCACCGACTCTTGTTCCATGAAGGGCAGGATGGACAGGAATAAATCCCTGGCATAGCTGGCTTCGGACCGGGCATGCAGATAGGGGTGAAAGCCCCGCGAGTCACCCAGTCCCTGATAATCTGCCGCAATGGTGATGTATCCCAATGACGAGGCTATGGTTGCCAGGAGCGCTTCTCCACTGTTGCGCGAAGGCACATCCTGCCGGCTGGACGCAGTGCCATGCTGATAAAAAAGAACGGGATAGGCAACTTCGCCGGCATCCGGAAATGCTACAAACCCGCTGGCAGTATCCGGCATACCCTGTGCATTGGTGGTGCTGTAGCGTATGGCGTACGAGGTAACACCGTATAAGGCTCTGGTGGTATCGCCGGTAAGCTGGATCAGGATATTGATCTCTGCAGCGCTGGAATGCTGCAATTGTACCGCCTCGATCAGCTTTTGACTTTGACCTGCCTTTGGTAAGCCGGCTATAAATAGGGTGAAGAGAAGAAGTTTAAAGGTGTTAGACATATTGTGTTCTTTAATAATGTGTAAAAGTTGAATCCTCAATTCAACCATTCGTAAAATAAGGGAATAATTTAGTCTATGCCTAAATACTTGTGCGTCTGGATGCTCAATCGCCACTGGGGATGCTCACTGCAATATCGAATGGCTGCCTGTGTATTGGCATCGCGCCGGGCGCTGTCCATGGGTTGAAGATAAAAGGTATCGAAATCAAGATAGGCAAAGCGCTCAGGCTCAGCGCCCGGCTGCGGGTAAACGAGCTTGAGTTCGTTACCCTGCCTGACGACCAGTTCGCTGCCGGCTTTGGGGCTTACACAGACCCAATCGACCCCTTCCGGAACCGGGACGGTCCCATTGGTTTCAATCGCCACTTCAAATTGTTCAGCATGCAATGCTTCGATTAACTCGGCATCCAACTGCAACAATGGTTCGCCACCGGTACAGACGACGTACCGGTTGGGTTGTCCTACCGGCCAGAGGCCGGCAATGACCGATGCCAGTTTTTGAGCCTTGTACTTGCCACCCCGCACCCCATCCGTACCCCAGAAATCGGTATCGCAAAAACGGCATATGGCTTTTTCACGGTCTTCCTGGCGGCCGCTCCAGAGATTGCATCCGGCGAATCGGCAGAATACTGCCGGCCTGCCGGTTTGGGCTCCTTCACCTTGCAGGGTATAATAAATCTCTTTGATCGAATAAGTCATGCGCTCGTTTGACGGGGGCAAATTTACAAGAAGTCACGAAGCATTGGAATGCTTCGCATAAATAGGGTTGCCAGCCAATTCCCCGACCATGGGTTCTGAAGAAATTGAGTTTCCTAAATGGAAGCTATCCGTTGCTCTTAAATGAACGGGCGAAAGCATACAGGTCCGGGCATACACGGTCTGCCAGCAAGGCTTCCCCGCTA
The DNA here is from genome assembly GCA_020636135.1 of Lewinellaceae bacterium. Classification (NCBI taxonomy): domain Bacteria; kingdom Pseudomonadati; phylum Bacteroidota; class Saprospiria; order Saprospirales; family Lewinellaceae; species Lewinellaceae bacterium. The sequence goes on along the minus strand of JACJYK010000001.1, from coordinate 3,798,435 downwards.
TTGGCATGATCCATGATGGCGCCAACGCGCATACCCAACCGTAAGCCGAAAGTTAGGTCCGAGAGGGTATCTCCGGCCATCCAGGACCTGGACCAGCTGAAATCCGGGAATGCTTCCTTTGCTTCCCAGGCCATGCCTGTATTGGGTTTGCGGCAGGGTGGATTTTCGAAACTAAGACCAATACATTGATAAATACCGTCAACCCTTGCCTTGGAATTCTGTAATTCCTCCAGCATTTGCATATGGATAACATCGAGGTCGGCTCCGGACATCAATCCTTTTCCGACGCCCTGCTGATTCGTGACAATGAACAAATAATCAAAGCGCGTACTCAAACGTCGGACCGCTTTCCAGGTATTAGGCAACCATTCAAATTCTTCTGGCTTTTTGACATAATCACCGGGCAGCCGGTGGTTCAGGACGCCATCGCGGTCAATGAATACAGCACTTTTATCGTAAATGGGATTTAAACTGCGCTGGGGTAATCCGGCGACATCCCAGGTTGCCGGCCATGAAGTTGAAAGTTCCTGGCTCATCAATACGGACTGGTGGCTTTTCACCAGATCTTTCGAGATCAGGCCGAGGCGGAGGATCTGCCAGCCATTAAAATGACTTGAGTCCGGAACTAACCGGTTAAATGGATTAAGTGCGATATGAGGCATTTCACCAGGAACCTCTTCGACAGCGAGGGTCAGGTCAGCATGCAGACCGTCCGTCAATTGGTAAAAGATGTAGGGATCCCAGTGATACGTGGCCAGGTGTGGCCGGTACCACCAGATATAACGGGGTGTGTCGGATGTGAAATTTCTTTCGACCGGGTCGGTGGCCAGCACCTTCCACGTGATGGAAGGATACTGCTGGGGCAGGGAAGATCGGTATTTTGCAACTCCAGGTCCGTTGAGCACTACGGTCTTTAAATGACTGACCAGGGAAGTTGGCAGCATGGGCTTATCTCCGGGTTCCAACCATAAAAAGAGTGTGTCAGGCAGGGATGACTTCAAATGCATTCCAGTTCAACTTGGCCAGATCGCAAGTTATTGATTATGATACAAAAGTCAGGCGTTCATTTCGTTCGTCACCCGGAGTTTCTCGGAGATGAGATAAACATTGCGTTGTGATGCATTGCGGGTAATCAGTTCTGCCAGAAAGCCGGTAAGAAATAACTGGGAGCCGACGATCAGCACCAGGATACCCAGATAAAATAACGGCCGGTCGGCAATGTGCGTGGTGTCCCAGAAGATCTTGGATATGCTTAGATACAGCAGGATGCAGAAACCGATGATGAAAAACAAAAATCCCAGCATGCCGAACAAATGCATCGGTCGTTTTCCAAAACGGCTGACGAAAATGATGGAGATCAGATCCAAAGGACCATTGATGAATCGCGACAAACCAAACTTGCTTGTCCCGTATTTCCGGGCCTGATGCTGAACGACTTTCTCACCTATTTTTTTGAAACCGGCCCATTTAGCCATGACTGGAATGTAGCGGTGCATTTCTCCGTACACTTCAATGCTTTTCACGACCTCGCTGCGATAGGCTTTCAGGCCGCAGTTGAAGTCATGCAGTTTGAGTCCACTCATCCTGCGAACGACGGCATTGTAGATCTTGGTCGGTATGGTTTTGGAAAGGGGATCGTACCGCTTTTTCTTCCAGCCCGATACAAGATCCCAGCCATCCTCGGTGATCATACGGTATAGTTCGGGTATTTCATCCGGACTATCCTGCAGGTCAGCGTCCATGGTGATCACCACATCTCCGGTGGTAGCCTGAAAGGCAGTGTTCAGGGCTGCTGATTTCCCGTAATTGCGGCGGAAACGAATGGCGCGGACTGCAGCATTTTTCCTGGCCAATTGCTGGATGACCTCCCACGAGCCATCGGTGCTGCCGTCGTCGATAAAAATGATCTCATAGGTCAATCCGTGGGCTTCGGCAACCTTGCGGATCCAGGCTTCGAGTTCCGGCAGGGACTCGGCTTCATTGAGGAGTGGAATCACTAAGGAAATCGCTGGATGGTCCATGATTACATATTATCGGCAAATGTAATGAAAAGTGACAAAAGTAAGCAGAGGCTTCATAAGTAGCAGCAGTGTCGTTTAAGTATTGACGTGTTTCCGTTGTGATGAGTGAAATATCGTCGATTTGCTATCATCTAACCCCAAACCCCAAACAACTAACATCTAACACCAACCATCTGAAATCTCAAATCTGAAATCTCAAATCTCCCGTCTCAAATCTCCCGTCTAATCAACCATCTTGTCACGGTACACGAAATAAAAGAAGATCCCGGCAATGCCGTTGAGCACCACAAAGGCAGCGGTCCAGACGATTTTGTCCAGTTGGACCAGATTGGATTTTGACCAGATCTCATACAGCGCCCATATGGTGAAAACCAATTGGCTCAGTACGCCGATGGTCAGCAGGGTAGGGCTCCCGGGGACATCCTCCAGATAGAGGTATCCTCCAACGATGGTACTCAGCAGGCTGACGAGAAAAATGGCTTTGGTCGTATTGGTTGTCATGGCTTTTGTTTCAATTTCGATGCAATTTAGGATTCGTCATGCGATTCAAAGGGAACGGGCATTCAATAGCTGATCTTCCATTCAATAATACTCCGGTCATCGCCGCCACTTAAAAGTGTTTCTTCATCCAGCCAGGCAAGCGTATTGACCGACCGGATGTGCCCGGGAAACTTCGGTGTTTCGATCACCTTGATCAGTTCCAGAGAAACGGGATCCCACAGTTTGATGGTGCGGTCGCGGCTGGCAGATGCCAGTAATGATTGGGTCGGGTGTAAAAGCAATTCATTGACGGTGTACCAATGGGCCGGGACAACCTGGATGAGCCTCCCGGTCCGGGCGTCCCACTGCTTGATCTGGGCGTCGCGGCCACCGCTGATCAGAAGTTCGCGTACCGGATCATAGACCAAGCTGAAGACGCTGGGTTCGTGTGCGTTGATTTGCTGTAACACCTGCCCGCTATACAGGTTGACCAGGTAAATATTTCCGTCACTGGAGCCTACCCATAAACTGTCTTCGTCCATCCGGGCGAAACTGCGCAGCGCATGATGGGAAATTTTCAGGGTGAATTCCGGCAACCATTCCCGGGATGACCAGCGGGTCAGGTTTCCGTCCGCGCCCAGACTGATGAGATCAGGACCATTACGGTACAAACGGTAAATACCCTTGCGGTGGTTTTCGAGAGCCCGTACCTGATTATTTTGTTCGTCGATCAGGTATAGTCGTGCATCGAGGCCTCCTACGGCCAGCCGGTCATCCATCTGAGCCAGGCCGAAAAGGGAAGTATCGGCCTTACCTACCAGGTGTCCATCATCTTTACCCACCAGCCACCGGGCAATCCAGCCTTCTCCTCCGGCGGATAGAAATCCTTCTTCCGCCGTCCGGCCAGGCAACAAGGCATAGACGGCGGCCTGATGGCCCAGGTAAGATCGTACCCATTCTACTTTCATGTCTTCTATAGAACACAATAGGACAGTAAAGGATCATCAATTGAATATTTCAGCCTCTGTATCGCAAGAAGTTGTAAAGACCACCTGATCTATTAACTTTGATTGTGAGGATTTTCAATCCCAAATTTTGTCTTACCAAAAACAGTATTGCATGCCATTCAACCTTAAATTTATAGTTCTTTCAGCTGGCCTGATGGCTTCATCTGCCGCCTGGAGTCAGACAAAGACTCCATTGGAAGCCATGGATATTTTTCAGTTGGAGAACATTTCCAGCCCCACGATTGATCCTGCCGGCCAGCGTATCCTCTTTGTGAGGAATGGCAATGACATCATGACCGACGGAGGTATCGCCAATTTGTGGATCACCGATGTCAATGGCCAGAACGAACAACCCATTACATCAGGCTTGCAGCGTGTAAGCCAGCCTATGTGGCATCCGGATGGCGACCGCATCATTTTTGTTTCTAACCAGGAACGTGGTGCCCAGTTGTTTATGCACTGGCTCGGCAATGACCGCGAAGCCATGCTGACCAACCTTCAGAAGAGCCCCGGCAGCATAAGCATTTCACCGGATGGCCAATGGATCGCCATGACCATAGCCGTACCCGATACCCCTCGCAGTTATGTCAAGCTACCCCCAAAGCCGGAAGGAGCCAAATGGGCGGAACCGGCGAAGATCATTGACAAGCAGATGTACCGTGCTGACGGCGCTGGATTTCTGCGTGATGAATACCGTCAGCTTTTTATATTGCCGATCGACGGAGGTACTCCCCGCCAGATGACTACCGGAGACTTCCAGATCCAGGGACCTCTGACCTGGTCGCCGGATTCAAAGACCATCTATTTCAGCTCCAACCGTCATGGCGATGTCAAGAACCACCCCCGGGATCCTGAACTTTACCGTATCGATGCGACCAGCGGAGAAATGACCATGCTCACCGACCGTAATGGTCCGGATACCGATCCGACGCCGTCACCGGATGGTAAATTCCTGGCTTACCTGGGCTTCGATGATGAACTGAAAGGGTATGCCAATACCCGGCTTTACCTGCGTACCCTAAGTAACGCTACCACCAAATGCCTGACCTGTGATTTTGACCGTGATGTGGAAGCTGTTGCCTGGACCGCCTCCGGTTTGGTCATTTCCTACACCTCGGAAGGAGAAACTTATGTTGAGCGAATAGACATGAACGGGAAGCGCTCTGGACTGGTCAGCGGCATCGGAGGATTATCCATCGGGCGTCCCTACTCCGGTGGCGCTTACAGCGTATCGGATAATGGCACGGTGGCTTATACCCTGGCCTCCACGGAATTTCCGGCCGACCTTGCCGTGAAACAGCCTGGTCAACCCATGAAACGCTTAACCCATGTAAACGATGACCTCTTCAGCTATCGGTCCCTGGGAAAGGTGGAGATGATCCGATATCCTTCCTCATACGATCAGCAGCAGATCCAGGGCTGGATCGTCTATCCTCCCGATTTTGATGCCAGCAAGAAGTATCCTTTGATCCTGGAAATTCATGGAGGGCCTTTCTCATCTTATGGTCCCCAATTTTCGATGGAGATCCAGTGCTACGCCAGCGCCGGTTATGTCGTGCTGTACACCAATCCCAGAGGGTCGACCAGTTATGGTGATGCATTTGCCAATAAGATCCATCACAACTATCCCGGGCAGGACTATGACGATCTGATGACCGGTGTCGATGTCATGCTGGCTAAAGGTTTTGTTAATCCTGACCGGCTGTACATCACCGGAGGCAGCGGAGGGGGAGTGCCTACGGCCTGGAGTATTGGCAAGACCAACCGGTTCCGCGCCGCCGTGGTGGCCAAGCCGGTGATCAACTGGTATAGCTTTTCACTGTATGCTGATAACTATGCCAACTACTACAAGTATTGGTTCCCCGGGTATCCCTGGGAGAACCAGGAGCACTTCATGGCCCGTTCCCCGATTTCACTGGTTGGTCATGTCAGGACGCCAACCATGCTGATCACCGGAGAGGTGGACTACCGTACTCCCATTGCGGAAACCGAACAGTTTTACGGGGCACTGCAATTGCAGGGTGTGGAATCAGTCATGGTGCGCATTCCTGAATCCGGCCATGGTATCGCCGGAAGACCAAGTTATCTGGTCAGTAAGGTGGCTCATATCCTGGCTTGGTTTGATCGCCATCCCTAGCAACACATGGTATAAATATTCTTTCAGACCGATAAAAAAAACACGATGTCCAGATTCTATTATCTCTTTTTACTGCTCGGCGTCATACAGGTACTACCAGTAAAAGCTCAGGATAAAACATATGAGCAATTAGCAGAAATAGCCGTCATCGATCAAAAAGTGATGATGCCCATGCGTGATGGCATACGGCTGTGTACGGACATTTACCGACCAAAAACAGATCAGCCCGTACCGGTGATCTTTGTGCGTACGCCTTACAATTTTAATATGTGGGGCGACGGTGAAATGCATACCCGCACGCTGCAAAATGCTATGGAAGCCGTGGAGCATGGTTATGCTTACGTGATCCAGAATGAGCGGGGACGTTATTTCTCGGAGGGGGAATGGGATATCCTGGGTGTCCCGCTCACCGATGGTTACGATGCCTTTGACTGGCTGCAAAAACAATCCTGGTGCAATGGAAAGATTGGAACACTGGGTTGTTCTTCCACTGCGGAATGGCAGATGGCGGTTGCCGCCCTCGATCATCCGGCACATGCAGCCATGGTCCCGCAATCCTACGGGGCCGGTGTTGGCCGGGTAGGAAAATTTTATGAGCAGGGCAACTGGTACCGCGGTGGTGCTGAGCAAATGTTGTTCTTTGCCTGGCTTTATGGTGTGGAGCACGATAAATTCAAGCCGCGTATTCCGGAGGGAGCTACCCAGGAAGACCTGATCCGGATCAGCCGGTTCTACGATCTGGCACCGGAAAATCCACCGGTAGGCATGGACACGGCCCTGGCGCATCTGCCGGTCACCGATATCCTGCAGAATATTCATGGTAAAAGGGAGATCTACGATAAAATGATCCGTCGCAAACCCAATGATCCGGATTGGTACAAAGGCGGGCTGGTCCATGATAATATGGACATTGGCGTACCCTCCTTCTGGTTTGCCTGCTGGTATGATGTGTCGGTTGGGCCTAACCTCGCATTGTTCAATCATGTCCGCGAAACAGCCCCGGATCCTCAGGTTCGCGATAACCAGTATATGGTCATTGCCCCTACTTTACACTGCAGTTATACCCGTGCTACGGAGAATACGATTGTCGGCGAGCGCTCCGTAGGTGATGCCCGTCTGGATTATTCCGGAATGATCTACGGCTGGTTTGATTACTGGCTGAAAGGTGATGATGAAGGTCAGCTGAAGTCAATGCCTCATGTCCGCTATTATACCATGGGGAGCAACAAATGGCAATCCGCGGAGACATGGCCTCCCCAGGATGTCAAGCTACAAACCTATTACCTGGCCAGCGGCGGCGATGCCAATACGATGTATGGTGATGGCAAACTGACCATGCAGGTACCGGCGCAGGATCAGGCAGATCATTATGTCTATGACCCAATGAATCCTGTACCTTCTCATGGAGGCAATGTGTGCTGTACTGGCAATGCCATCCAGGGCGGAGCCAGGGATCAGCGCGAGGTGGAGGCACGTCAGGATGTCCTGGTTTACACAACGGATCCGCTTGCTGAAGGGGTCGAAGTGACTGGAAATATTGAGTCCATCCTCTATGTCTCTTCCGATGCCAAGGATAGTGATTTTACCATCAAACTGATCGATGTCTATCCCGACGGTACGGCGTACAACCTGGATGAAACCATCCAGCGGGCACGTTACCGGGAAGGTTACGACAAAGAGGTATTTATGACCGATGGCCAGGTATATAAACTGGAACTTTCTCCGATGGCCACCAGCAACTATTTTGACAAAGGTCATCGCATCCGGATTGAAATATCCAGCAGTAATTTTCCTAGGTTTGTGCGCAATTTGAATACGGGCGGCAATAACTTCGATGAATCGGAAGGCGTGATCGCAAAGAATGCCATTCACCATTCCAGTAAATATCCATCACAGATAAAGTTGCCGGTCCGGAAGTGAATTAAACAAAAAACCTATGTTTGACTGGATCCATGACCTGCTCTATCCGTCCGAAAATCCAGGCGTCATCCAGTCCCTGGTCGTTATCATGCTGGCTATTGGCACCGGCGTATTTGTCGGCCGGATCCGGGTGCGCAAAATCTCGTTGGGGGTTGCAGCCATAATGTTTACCGGACTGCTGCTGGGTCATTTTGGATACCGGATCGAAACCGATATCCTTGATTTTATCCGTGACCTGGGGCTTATATTCTTTGTTTATGGTATTGGATTGCAGGTAGGGCCCTCGTTTTTTTCTTCGTTCCGGGCCGAAGGGCTCCGGTTCAATTTATTGGCAGTAGGCATGGTCCTGATGGGCGGGCTGATGGCTTATGGTGTATTCCGCTTCACCGGTCTTCCTATCGAAAATGTGGTGGGCATCATGTCCGGAGCTGTCACCAATACTCCCGGACTGGGAGCTGCCAAGAGTGTATTGACGGAAATCGGACAACAGTACCCGGAGCGGGTACTGAACGACCCGGCGATAGGCTATGCGATCACTTACCCGCTGGGTGTCTTTGGGATTATCTTTTCGATCATTGGTTCCAAACTCCTGCTAAAGGTGGATCCTGACAAGGAGTTGAAGAAGTTTCGTATGATGCGGATTAACCGTGAGGAGCCATTGATCCATAAGAAGTGCCGGATCATCAATCCGGAGATCGAAGGCCAGACCTTGCACCAGGTGCTTAAGAACCTGGATAAGGAGGTGGTTATTTCCCGCATGAAGCACAGTGGTTTTAAGGATGTTTTCTCCCCAACCATGGACACACATCTGCAGAAAGGGGATGTGATGATGGTTGTAGGCCTGGAAAAAGATGTAGATGAATTCATCGCGGCGGTCGGAAGGGAGTCCAATGACTCATTCATCGAGACCAGCACTGGGCTGATCAGCAGGACACTTTTTGTTACCCGTAAGTCAGCCATGCACAAAAAACTGACGGAGCTGGATCTTTACAATACCTACGATCTTAAAGTAACACGGGTGTACCGGGCTGGCAGGGAATTGCTGGCACGGCCTTCACTGGTATTGTTCTTTGGTGATAAACTGCGGGTGGTAGGGAGTCCTGAAGCTATTGATGAGGCGGAGAAGATTATCGGGAATTCGGAAAAGAAATTACTGGAACCGGATTTTCTTTCATTGTTTGGCGGGCTGCTCTTAGGAATATTATTGGGATCGATTCCAATCCTTATCCCGAGTTTGCCAGTACCCATCCGGCTGGGTTTTGCTGCGGGACCGCTGATCATGGCGCTATTCGTCAGCCGCTATGGAGGCATCAGTTTCATCCACTCCTACATCAACACCGGTGCAATTCATTTCATGAAGGATCTGGGTATCAGTTTGTTCTTTGCAGCGGTGGGTGTCCATGCCGGTGAACACTTTTACGACTATTTTGTGCAATACAACGGCTGGATGTGGCTGGTCTACGGTTCAGTGATCACCTTTGTTCCACTGATCCTGATGGTGCTGGTAGGCGGTTTTTTTATGAAACTTAATTTCCTTCAGTTAGCCGGGCTAATGAGCGGCGGCTATACCGATCCGGCAGCTTTGTCATTCAGTACTTCTTATTTGAACTCGGATGTACCCATAGCATCCTATGCTCAGGTCTATCCGCTCGTTACCATCTTCCGGATATTTGTTGCGCAGTTGCTTGTCTTATTGTTTACCTGATCAGAGAGCCTGTAAAAAAAATCCGGTGGAGCCTGTACATCGGAACCCCACCGGGATAATATGTCTTTTATTGGCAATTAAATGGCCGCTGCCATTTGCTGGGCTTCATGTTTCGCCAGGTTCATACTGGATTGGGTGATGCCGGGTGCATAATCCAGTGGTTGTGCGTTTACGAATGTGATATCATAGATGCCCGCAAAACCAAATATTGACCGGAGGTAAGGCTCAATGAAGTCGAATTGCTCCATGGGACTTCCCTTGGCATAATTGCTTCCCCGTGTGGTAATGCAATACATTTTTTTACCCTTGGCGAGTCCTTCCACGCCATTTTCAGTGAAGTTAAACAGGATACCTGCCTGCATGATAATGTCTATGTATTGCTTCAACCGGTAGGGTATGGAGAAGTTCCACATCGGACAGGAGATCAGGTACATGTCGTGATTAACAAAATCGCTGGCTAATGCCACGATTTCCTCCCAGGTAGATCTGGCATCTTCACTGGGAGCACCCCCTTGCATGATGGCGTATTTGGCATCGACAGCGCCACCTACTACTTTGGGCAGTTCGATCTTGTTGAGATCCAGTTCTTTGATTTCTAAATCCGGATAACGGGCTTTTAGGGTAGAGGTAAATTCTTTACTAATCTCCAACGTACGCGACTGCGCACCTCTTGGAGAGGCGTTGACATGTAAAAGTTTCATTTTTTGGTTTTTTTGAGGTTTTTCTATAATGCGTACCAATCCTACTTTAAATCATGGTCTGCATAGCCAGCAAGATAATTACTTTCCTCAAAAAAAATTATATGAATTTTATACTTGGAAGCCCCCGATTATGCATCATGCCGGTCGCCACCCAGGCTGTAGTAGTTGTTTTCTTCGTCCTCTTCACCAATATCTTCCTGATCATCATCTTCCTCACTGCCCGGAACATCAAGGTCGTCACCGGTGTGCTCCTCATCGAAATTGGCTTCATTCCAGCCATCATCCTCAGCGTCGGTGAATATGCGCTTGTTTTCCTTTTGTTCCGCCTCGGAATCTCCAAGTTGATTTTCCGGAGCAGATACCGACGATTTGGCAGCCCGTTTAACCGACGGCTTTAAGGGGTTTCCAGATACGTCCAGCGGCACCTTTTCCTCATGCTTATAGATATCTTCTTTGGCCGGATAATGCGGGTACGCCTTTTTGTCGGATTTTGATTTGGGTTTCATGATGCGCATGGTTTTAGACACATGTTTGAGCGGAAACTAAACCCGCTACTACTATAATGACAATCCTAACCCTCTTTTTGTTCGTCGGGATCCGGGTAAGTTTCCGGATCACCGAGATGATACTGGTCAAGTTCTTTATCCAGTTGTTCTAAAAAGAATTTGGAATAATAGGCTGCAAACTGATGAGCCTGGTTGATTTGAATTTTTTCCTGATTTTCTTCTTCCATGCTCGTGCCAAATGTTTGGTGTCTGTAATCTAATGCGTATCCGTAATCAGTGAAATGATCTTGTGCAGGGCGTCTGCCCGGTTGGTGACTTCCATTTTCTCCAGTAATTTACCAATGTGAAATTTCACCGTGCTGACAGAGATGAATCTGGATTCGCTGATTTGCGCATTGGTCAGACCTTTCATAATATCGGTCAGCATTTCAAATTCCCGTTCGGTCACCGGAGCATTGGTGATACTATTGATCTTATCCGTTGTAATAGCCAGTTTTTCCAGCTCCATGCTGTGTTTGTACAGTGCCAGTTCGATGGCTGTTAGCAAATCGTGATTATCAATCGGCTTAACAATGTAGCCGTATGGAAGTACTTTTTTAGCCCGCTCCAGGGTATTGCGGTCTGCCAGCGCGGTGACAAAGATCAGCGGTATCTTTTTGGCATTGTAGATCTGTTCAGCTACCTGAATGCCATCCAGTTCTCCGTCGATCATGATATCGCACAAGATGAGGTCAGGACTATGGATGGCCAAAAAATTCAATGCCTGCTCACTGCTGTTCTTGATTCCGGCTACTTCATATCCCAATTTCCGTAACCGGCTTGCAATGTCTTCGGCAACGATTCCTTCATCTTCGATGATCAGGATGGATACATCGGTCATAGTGCAGAAATTGTAATTTTTTCGAAAGTAAGGTATAATATTATTGTTGAAGCGGTTGGCTATCCTGCTTTTCCGGCCTGGATGACATGTCACAACGAAATCGTTAGTCACCGGGAATACAAAATCAATTTTCATAATAGGCATCTCATGACTGACTGACGGATCCGGAATCGGGTGCCTGGGATTTCATAATAAATGTCATAAGAGCCTGACCGCAGATCCGGGCAGACTCTTGCTGACAAAAGATTAGTGGATTTTCCATCAATTACGTGGTGGTGGGAGTGATGGAAGCCCCTCTGTAGAAGGCAGAGTAAAAGGTTCTTGACAATCTTCACCATTTGGCCCGGCAATGACTCCATCTTCTTTCTTCTTGAAAAGAAAGTTGTAGACCACCCTCCAAACGGATGCGGCAGCTTCTCCGACGGCTTTTCCAATCTGTGCTCCGACTCCGGCCCCTGCAATTGCCCCCGCGGGCCCGCCTTCAGCTCCGGCTATAGCGCCTGTGATAGCGCCAAAGACAACTCCTTCGGCTTCTATTACATCTTCCACCGCATCCCCTATGTCATCGATCGTGCTCCCGTCAATATTTCCGGACGGAGCGGGAGAAGATTCGTTTTCTGTTGCGGTGTGTGGCGTAGAACCTGAAGATTCCGTATTCAGTTGCCTGACAATTTCTGACATGATGGCCGAACTGGGTTTGCAATTGCGCATAGCTGAGATTGCTTTTAGCGAACCACTTAAGTCACCGGCTACTTCCATTTTTAAAAAGTTGTTGATCAATCCCAGTTCAGATGATTTTAAGTAACCTTTTTTTAGGGCACATGCACCGATGGCATTTATTTTAGATGCCTTGCTGCTGGGAGTAAGCGCCATCATTTTAAGTACTTCGTAGCGCACCGATTTTGAAAGTTTGTCTGTACCCAATTTTAGATTGGCGCTTTCATAGGCAGCAACCATCTGTTTGTAAATATCCGGAGAATAGTATAGTTTATCCTGAGCATGGGCTATTGGTAACAAGGCCAGGGTGCTGATGGTCAGGATAATTGCTTTGAATACGATTTTCATGGCTGATGATTTTAGTTGATGATAGAAATTGACAGTCTGAATATTCTGTTTTTTGAATGTTGATCTTTAATGCGCTTTTAGTGCGATTTTTGAGTGTATGATCCGGTTTTGATATTAACCGGATTCCAGGCTTTTAATTAATTTCATAATTCGTGGTTTTGCATTTTATGTTATTAATGGTGTTGTAAATAAATGGCTTTTTCGGATGGCTTGACCTGTGCTCAGGTACAGAAGTGATCGTCCTTGCCATTGGCATAAGTGTTGGTTTCAGGATGCTTTATGGAATTCCTGAGATTATAATGCCTGACTCATAAATCCTTCAACTTCCAATAAGAATTGAGTGTTGAATTGGTCGATATTTTTATAGCTGAACACTTTGGTTTTAGTATTACTTAGTGAGATGCCGGTAGCTCTGGGCGTGATGGTAATGATAATTGGAATGGTGCTGATATCTCCCCAGTCTTTTGAGTCTCCATTGCCATTTGGGTCGGCTTTGACGCCACAAACCGGTTTGCGTGAAAATGCTTTTTTAATGGCATTATATATGGATTTTGCGGCACTGCTCACGGCGCTTTCCTCGTTTGATTCCAGAGTACCGGCATTTGATGAGGAAATAAAATCTGAAAAAGAGGGACCTTCTGTAATCCCTTCACTCGCACTGCATCGTATATTAAAATTGTATTCAAGTGTAATGGAATACTTATTGATGGGCCTGTTAAAGGTGATGGTCCCTTCAAAATTAATGGTTGGTGCATCTGTGAAATTTGAAGGCTTTGTTTGTCCGGAAAGAATGACTGTCTGGACAAGGAGAGCGATCATCGCTACTGCCTTAAACCATTGATTTGAATTAAATTTCATGATCGTTTGATTATTAATTGTAAAATTTATGAATACAAATTAAAGAGGTCGTTGTGGATGGTCCGCTGGACTCAAGTATAGTTCTTATTATTTGGGACCTGCTACGCAGAAAATGTCATGGATATTTATCAATTACTCAGGAATTAATCAATTGGATAAGTAGTTTTTAAATAAGCCTCTACTTCCAGTAAAAACCGATTGTCAAATTCCTGGACATTTTCATAGTTGTAAGTCCTGGTTTTTAAACTTCTTGGAGGGAGACCCTGATCGCCGGGGGTAAGTATAATGGTGATAGGAAATATTCCACCGGGGTTGTAATCCCCATTGCCATTCGGATCGGCTAAGACGCCTTTGTCCTTTTTTTTGAAAAGGGCGACTAATTTTTGGAAGAAATTTTTTTTGGTCTCTTCATTGATTTTGCTTTCGGTTGGCTGTGGAATATCCGGATTGGGAACAGCCTCTACACTTTCCGTTGTACTGGTGCCATCGGTGCCACTGGTCTTTATATTGGCCGCGAGTTTTAGCACGAACTTGGCGTTGGACTGATAATATACTTTTTGCGAGAACACGTGAAAGGTGACCTTTGAAACCATTGGTGAGGTGGGCGATCCATAGGGGGAAAATCCGTTGGAAACGAATAACATGCCAATGAATAGTAGGGTGTATCCCTGCCGGAGAATTAATTTTTTCGACATCCTTTTTGGATTAAGTTTCTCGAATGACTGCAAGTTAATTGGAGTCAGAAGGGCGGGTGCTAGACTTAGGTATAGTATTCGGGGTAGGGTGGCTTCCAGGTTAATTGGTTTTCTGGTATTTCCGGATTTTTATCTCGACCAGCATTCCTTCCTGGTCTTTAACCGTCAATTCGGCATTTAATTGATTTTGGAATACCTTGATTAGACGATACCCAAATGAGCTGCCCAGTTGTTCCATTTCCTGGGAACTGATGCCCTTGCCATTGTCACGAACCTTCAATTCCAGTCGGTCGTCCCTTTCCTCAAGTCTAACCAGGATGTTGCCCTGTCGTTTACCCGGGAATGCATATTTCAGACTATTGCTAACCAGTTCATTGATGATTAACCCGATAGGAATGACAGTGTCTACGTCAAGATTCAGGTCTTCTACCTCCAATTCTAATTCAATTTGATTCTTGCGAATGTTGTACGAATCAAAAAGGTTGCGGATGAGTTTGATGAAATAGTCTTTTACTTTGACACCGGTCAGGTTGTCCTCCTGGTAAAGATTCTGATGGATGAGTGCCATGGATTGTACGCGGTCCTGGCCCTCCTGCAATGCACTCAGAGCTTTTTCATCATCAATGTGTTCTGTCTGGAGGTTTAGCAGAGAAGATATGAATTGCAGATTGTTTTTTACGCGATGGTGAATTTCCCGCAGGAGGATCTCCTTCTCATCCAGGTTTTTGGAAATGAGTTTTTTCTGCGACTCTGTTCTGCTGTACAGCCGGTAAACCAGTGCCGTTAGGAAGGCAAATAAGGCTAGCGCAATCATAAGACCGGCTAATTGTCTTTTTTTGGCAGTTAATTGAGATGATTTTAATTCGTTTTCACTGTTTAACAGGGCAATCTGATTCTCTTTTATTTCGGTCTCAAATTGGGCATTGAGGGTGTTTATTTTGTCGGTAACACCCTGATTGATGAGGGTGTCGTGGAGGCTGGTATATTCCTGGTTGAATGCATAAGCCAGGCGGTAGTTTCCCGATTGGGCATAGATCTTCGATTTGACCAGGGCTGTTTCACTTAGTAACTCCAATGCTTGAATGTCGCGTCCTATCGCAGCTGCCGAATCCAGGTAGATGATGGCGCGGTCATATTGTAGCAATTCAAAATAAGTGTTGCCAATATTTTGGTAGCTGAACGCGATCTCTCTTTTGTGGGGCAGCTTCCGCCGGATACCCAGCGCCCGAAAATGCTGGTTAAGCCCTTCCCGGAAATGACCCTGATGGTTGTACATGTTGCCGATATCCTCGTGGTCATATGCCAATCCCCACAGCGATTGGTTTAAGGAGTCGAAACGCATGGCCCTCCGGTAGCACTGGATGGCTTCTTCATAGCGGCTCTGCTCGGCGAAAAGGTTACCCAAATTGGCATTGTTGCCGGCCTGACCATCAAGGTCATTTAATTCTTCATCTATTTCCAGGGCACGGCGATATTGCTGTTCGGCAGAATCATATTGTTTCAGTTTTCGATAAATGATACCCAGGTTGGTGTAGCTATCAGCTGTATACTGTGGATAACCGGCTGCTTCATAGAGTCGTATGGATGCATACCCGTGTTCGATGGCTTCATCGAGCAGTCCCTGATTCTGGAGTATCGTACCCAGCTGGAAATGAGTGTCAGCCATCTTTAGCGTATCCTTTTTATCAATGGCAGCCACCAGAAATTCATTCAAATGTTCTTTGGCCTTTGGGAAATTGCCTCTGAAACGTTCAATCACACCCATCAGATAATCGTAGCGCATCACACCATACGGTTCGTCAGCTGCTTCATAAAGCATCTTTGACGAATCGGCATAAATCTGGGCCAGATCAGAGTTGCGACGAGCCTGATTGAAACTCTTGTTGAAATAATCATTGGCATGCCAGATCAGCGTGTCGCGGGACATTTCCTGACATCGCGCAGGTAATGGAAAGGCGAA
>JACJYK010000001.1:300000-477500 GCA_020636135.1 Lewinellaceae bacterium | reverse complement strand
TACAATCATCAGAACGGAATTGGACATACCAGCATGAATATCGGATCTAGACTTGGTCAGAAAGGGGAATATCAGGTCGCCATACCTTATATTCAAAATGCAATTTCCATTTTAGCTCACCTGAAAACAATTTTAAACCAGGTCTTATCTCCGATTCATTAATATGGGAAGTGCTACCGGACACTTAGGGCGAATGGATGAAGCCTCAGTATGGTACGACAAAGCCATCAACCTGGCTACAAGAAATTAATCATATAACCTACCTTAAAGACACCTACGAAAACATGGCGGACCTGTATGAAGAAAAAGACCGCCGGAACTAGCACTCCAGTATTATAAAAAATTTAGTGACTTAAAGGACACCATCTTCAACGATTCCCATGCAAAGGAGCTGGCCGAATCAGAAACGAAATACCAAACTGCCCAAAAAGACCAGAAACTTGCTGAAAATGAGCTGGAGCTGGAAAAACAAAAAAACAGGCAAAAAAACACCCTTCTGATTGCCGTAACGCTACTGCTCACAGCCATGGGCACCATCGCCTATTTACGAAATCGTCAACTACGCAAGCAAAGGGAGGCAGATCATGCCTTACAAATGGAAATAGCAGAAAAAACAAAACTTAGGGAACTGGACAATATAAAATCGAACTTCTTTGCAAACATAAGTCATGAATTCAGAACACCGATCACTCTGATGTTGGCACCGTTGGAGCAATTACAAAATAATACGGTCACAAAGCCTGAAAGATATTTCGACATCATTAGACGAAATGGGGAGCGCTTACTAAATCTGGTAAATCAGCTATTGGATTTATCGAAGCTTGAGAAAAAACAAATGCATTTGCAAGCAAGCCCCGGAGACCTATCCACTTTTGTAAGACGCCTTGCCTTCGCATTCGAATCGCTCGCCCACAACCGTAAGATTAATTACGAAATCCAAATCGCTGCCAAACAAAATGAAAGCTGGTTTGATGGTGACAAAATTGAAAAAATAATAAACAATTTAGTTTCCAACGCTTTTAAGTTTACATCTGATGGCGGAGACATACAACTATCTTTAACCTATGAAGATGATCACGCCTCCATTCGAATAAAAGATAACGGGCAAGGAATTCCTCCGGAGAGCATACATCGCATATTTGACCGTTTTTATCAGGTGGAAGTAAGCACCAAACTAAGTACAGGAATTGGTCTAGCGCTGGTTAAAGAATGTGTTGAATTACACCATGGAATCATTGAAGCGCAAAGCATTTCCGGCGACTTTACAGAATTTAAGGTATCATTTCCAATAAATAAAAATGCTTTTGCACCGGACGAAATAGCTGAAATTGAACAGTTGTCAACTGAATTGAATGCTATCGATAGTGATACTTCCTCTATTTCCCCGGTAAATTATTTCTCAGCGATTGAAGACATTGACAAGCCATTGATCCTTGTTGTCGAAGACAATCCTGACCTGCAATATTTCATTGGAGAAATTCTGTCACCCAATTACCGGTTCCAGATTGCCCAAAATGGAAAAGAAGGGTTAGCAAAGGCTGTGCAGAATACACCCAATTTAATCATCAGTGACGTCATGATGCCAGAGATGGATGGATATACCTTGTTACAACATATCCGGAGGGATGAACGTACAAATCACATTCCATTTATTTTGCTGACTGCAAAGGCATCTGACAAGGATCGGATCGCTGGTTTGGAATTCGGTGCTGATGACTACATGACCAAGCCATTTTCACACCAGGAGTTATTAGTCCGAATTCAGAATATACTTACTATCCGCAAATTACTCCGGGATAAATTCCGTAACTCCTCCGTACTTGATTCAACCGGTCCGGAGTTACCGTCAATGGACAAGGAGTTCCTAAGCAGGGTTATGCAGGCCATCAATACCCATCTTGATGATGAACATTTTGGTGTGGATCAATTAAGCGACACCATCAACATGAGCAGAAGTCAGCTTCACCGAAAATTAAAAGACATCACCGATCTTAGTCCCAGCGAATTAATTCGCACCTACCGGCTCAACAAGGCGAAAGAAATGCTCATAAATAAATCGGGAACTATTTCGGAAATTGCTTTCCAGGTGGGTTACAAATCTCTTTCTCATTTTTCCGATAGTTTTAAAAAATTCTTCGGACATCCACCTACAGAATTGCGATAATCAGGGTATCCAAAATGGTATTTGGGCCACCGGAGTCGAAATCAGGCGGACCTCTTCTGCTTCTCCCATTAAATGATATTTATTTACCTTCAAACGGTGTTCTCCACGTGGCAACATATCCAGATCAAGCAGAACCGTTAAGCCGGGATCTTTCGTTTGTGGGTGCTCGTAAAAATGAAAGGTCGGACTGACAATCATAGAATCATTAATATATAATTCCACCAGGCCGGACAAACATTCCAATTTCCTCTCTGCAGTCTGTTGAGCTTCTTCAGGTGCCCAAACCGGAAAAAGGGACAAACTTCCATGGACTAAATCCGGACATTTCAGAGCGATGGCAGGATCATCTTGTTTGGGCTCATATCGGATAAACAATGGCATTAGATGTTGACTGACAATCCTTGAAGGTATTGAAGCCGAGACAGCCCTTTTATTTTCTGTGCGTTCATCTTCATAATATTGTACGGCTAGAAATCCTCCGTTTAGCTGGTATGAAAAATAGCGTTGCTTAAAGACGTCCACATTAACTGTAAAATAAATAAATATAAAATATGGAAAAATAGCAAACGCAACCATCCTTCCTCCCCGTGTTCCAATCAGATTATAATAGAGCGGTCGGTAAACTTTAGCTGCTGTTATCAGACTAAAAAAAGTATAAATTGGATAATAAAATCGAAACAGGAATCCACGTTTTTTTACCCAACCAAGTGTGAAAAAATCCAGAGCGTACAGAAAACCACCGAGTGAGAAAAAAATTATCCATAAAGATCGTAAAAAAGCATACAATTGATCCCATCCAAGTAAATTGGAAACATAGTGAAAGAGCTCTTTTACAGTCATAAAGACCAAAAGTGTAAGCCCAAATGAAAATAAAATGAGTATGGTCAAAAAAGTAAATGCAAAAATAATGCTGCAAATCTGGTCTAATTGTTCGACATAATGATCGTAGGAAGGTAGTTTATTTTGGAGTTTTTGTCCAAATGCCTCAGAGAAATGCATCTTTTCCAGGTTAATTTTGGATGAGAGTGTCCTCAAACCAATTGTTCCGATCCAGAGGCCTCTGATCACGACGAGTAAAATTAAATTCACTGTCAAAAAGAACCATGCTGTAGTGCCAAATAAACTGATGAAATTAAAGAAGACATTTAGAACCGGGTTGACCGGCGCATAAAGCAAAACGTCATCCAGAAAGTTTTTTAAAGGATCATACATCCGAAGCAATAATGCAATGGAAAATCCGGATATAAGTAATTCCAATTGCCAGCTTTGATATTGGAGTTTTTCCAGCCATTCCTGGATTCGCAAATCTTTATCATTGGGTTGTTTCGATTCCATATGGTAATTTTATTAAAGAGCCTCCTAACCCAATGGAGAGGAGGCTCAGGCCATCGTCGACAAACAGGTATTTGCGTGATTATGGTTGGACCGCAAAATCCATGTTGGCTTCAATCAATCCATCGTTCTGCTTGTCCCAGATGGTGATATGCCAGGAATAATGTGCTCCTTGTTGCATCGGATCGCCAATGGTCAGATTAGAAGAAAGTTCGTTTGCCTGGGTGGCATCAAGTCCGGCCACACTGTATTCACTAAATAAGTCCTCCGCCTGTAAAACAACTGCTCCTGCCTCATCTTTCACCAGAACGGACAATCCGGGAAAGACTTTGCCTTCTCGCTTTTCAAACCCGCTCACTCCGAGAAAATTCATAACCACTGTACTGCCTGCCGGAAACTGATTGTCACGGTAGGTCTCACCGTCTTTGGTTAACACGATGTCTTCTACTCCAAGGCCATGATAGTTGTATTTCAACCCGGTTACCAAATCTTTGTGTACCCCTACCTGACAGGAACAGAATGCTCCCAGAAGGATCAACAGGATAATTGTGCCTGTGCTATTGAGATATCTTGATTTCATAAAGCATTGTATTAGAACTATTGAATAGTAAATGTTCGTGTTACCGATACGCCGCCTGTCAGTGCTGCTTTCACTTCGTAAGATCCCGATGGCCATCCGGCATTCGGTCGCGATAAGGAACCAGCCACCTGTATGGATTTACCGCTTCCAAGATCCCCAAGTCGAACCGTGAGTTCATCGATCTCATATTGATCCGAGGCATAGGTCCAGGTAAACGTGAGGTAATCATCGTCCTTACCATCATTGACAGTCACCGCAGCATAGATCTGCGGAGTTGTAGTGGCAAATGAACTCTCGTTATCGTCGCATCGCTTTTCCGAGTTGACCAATTGGCATAGCCGGAATTCGTCGATTGAAGAAGACTTAACCTTGTCTTTTTTACACGAGATGATGATCAGGGATAGAGCTATTAATAGATATGAAAAGATTTTCATGTTGGATTGATTTTGCATGTTAACTGTTGGATTGTTTAGTCGATATAGCGGATTCCTATCGCGCGGTCATTATTATAAATCACGATCGCTTCGGCTTTTGGATCACCACCATCATAAGCTTTTCGATTTTTCTTCTTGGTGTTACGCACCATGGTGTTAACAACATTTTCCAGGGTTGCACGGTCGTCCAGGACTTCTCCCCAGTTCCAAAAACCTGTGATTTGAAATACTTCTTCAAAATCCGCGAGTGGTTCGCTGTAAATGTAAATATCAAGGCCATCTACTTTGCGAACTTGTGCCAGTCCCTTTTGATTTGGGGAATAGGTGAAAGCACAAAGGCTTATTAGTGTAACAAATAGGATTGATGATTTCATAATACATTGAATTATAATAATTTAAGAATTGATTGAAGCTTTATTAAAAAGCATATTGCAAACCTAGTGTGGATCTGGCACCGTGGCTTTCCATCTGGTCGCACACCCTTTCAGATTTGTCGCATCTATCAAAAAAACAGGTAAGAAATGCTCCAATTTGGCCCGAAGGGAGGCCAGAAGGTCAAAAAGAACCTTGCAACAAGATGAAGCAGGACAATCAGGATTTGATTACTTTTGCCTTTCCAAAACCGAATCTCATATGATGAAAATTCATAATTTTAGTGCCGGACCTGCTATTTTACCACAATCTGTTATGGAGCAAGCTGCACAGGGAGTGCTCAACCTGAACAATTCTGGGTTGTCAATTCTTGAAATTTCCCACCGCAGTAAAGATTTCACGGCCATTATCGAAGAAACGGAAACTTCCATCCGGGAACTGTATCAAATTCCCGACACCTATGCCGTCCTATTTCTCAGCGGAGGAGCATCGACACAATTCTTCATGGTACCCATGAACATACTTGCCAACGACGAAGTAGCAGCTTATGCCGATACCGGATCCTGGTCCTCGAAAGCAATTAAGGAAGCTAAGGCATTTGGTACCATCAAAGTAGTTGCAACCTCAAAACCGGAAAACTATTCACACATTCCGGTTAATTATGAAATTCCGGCCGAAGCACGCTATCTGCACATCACAACGAACAATACCATTTTTGGGACCCAATATCACCAACTACCTGCCACGGATATTCCTCTGGTAGCGGACATGTCCTCTGATTTTTTGAGTGAGCCGATCGACATCAACCGCTTTGACGTTGTTTATGCAGGTGCACAAAAAAACCTGGGACCGGCAGGGGTGACCGTCGTGATCATCAAAAAGGAAATCCTCAACCGGACCGGAAGGGAATTACCTACGATGCTGAACTATCAAACCCATGTAGAAGGCGAAAGCCTCTACAATACACCTCCCGTGTTTCCGATCTATGTTTCCATGTTGACACTTCGCTGGATAAAGGAACAAGGTGGCCTGTCTGCAATCAAAATGATGAATGAGCGTAAGGCAGCATTATTGTATGATGAAATTGATCGCAATCCTTTGTTCATTGGGACTGCGAGGAAAGAAGACCGGTCTCTGATGAATGTGACTTTTCTGCTCAAGGACTCTTCCAAAGAAGAAGCGTTCCTTCAACTCTGTAAATCCAAAGGGATCAGTGGAATCAAAGGACATCGATCTGTGGGAGGTTTCCGGGCATCCATATACAATGCAATGCCCGTGGAAAGTGTACAGGTATTGATCGACGCCATGCAGGAATTTTCAGGTAAATGATCCAATGAAAGCCAAATCCACATCATATCTCCTGAAGAGCGATGGGTGGAAAATACCGGTGCATGTTGTCCGGGAATGGAGACGAAGCATTCGATTTTCAATTGGTAAAAAAGGGGCCTATTTAAGATTTCCGCACCTTACAGGATCAGGGCAGCTATCTCGTGAAATCGAAAGAGCAAATCTTTGGATAAAAAATCAACTGTCTGACAATCCGAACCTGGCAGCACACTTTTACCAGAAAGAATACATTGATGGTCAGGAGTTTATCGTTGGTGATCAAACGTACATTCTGGAGTTTCAGCGCCACGATTCGGTCTCGTTTACCGCCCGCTTAAAGGACGGAAAGAAAATAAAAATTCAAATCCCTAACACAGCGACGGAAGAAGTTATCAATAAACACATTCCAACCCTATTAAGCCGGATCATTGGTCAACACCAAAAACCTCGTATTTCAGAGCGGGTCAGGCAACTCAACGAACAGCATTTTAAGCGGCCAATCGGTACCATACGCTTAAAACATAATCGGAGCAACTGGGGTAGCTGTAGCCATACCGGAAACATTAATCTTTCCACACGGCTTTTGTTTGCGCCTGAGATTGTCCAGGATTATGTGATTATTCATGAACTCGCCCATTTGATCGAGATGAATCATTCTCGAGCTTTTTACTCAATTGTAGCTAGCATTTTGCCGGATTATAAACAACACGAAGCATGGCTGAAAGCTAACAGTCACCGATGTCATTTTTAGCAGTTTCCCTGTAAAAAGACCTATTTATTGTTAAGATCACCCGATACGGGTTATTAGGCCTGATTTTTGTGGATGTATGTCCGGGAACCCAGTTTTTCAGGTTCTCTCATTTTCCCCCCCTCCAAATTCGAACTGTATTGCAGTGGTTGCAAACGTGCAACCAATTATTAAACCATTAATCCACGAGCATGAGAACAGTCTCTACAATTTTATTCTTGTTCTCGCTTCTTATTCAACCAACCAACCAAATTTTTGCCGAAAACACGGCACCCATTAATCCAGTTCCGGCGATTTCAATAATTGCACCGGATGATATCACCGTATCCTGTGATGTTCCCTGGACTTTTGGAAGACCAGTCATAACCGCTAATGGCGAGTGTGCCCAATTCACACTCGACTCACTCAGTGATGAGTACGATAATGGCGAGTGTGCCCAATCTTATACCGTAACACGAACCTGGATAGCCACCGACGAATGCCAGGGGACTGCTACAGGTTCCCAGACGATAACGGTGGAAGATATTACACCGCCAACGATCATTAAACCGGCGGACAAGACAATCTCTTGTTCGCGGAAACTGGTTTATGATGAACCGACTGGCACAGACAATTGTGGTATACCAACCTTTATGCGTTTTGATACTGTCCAGGTTTCTAAAGATTGCTATTACCAGGTCTTAGTACCTTGGATTGCTATCGATGACTGCGGTAATCAATCTGATACCGTCTGGCAAAAGATCACCTTAATTGATACAGTTGCCCCATCAATTCAAGCCCCTGCGAACAAGACTGTTTCTTGTGATGAAATTTGGTCCTTCGGAAATCCGGTTGTCACTGATTCATGCAGCTCTTTTGAGATCATAACCGTGTCTACCCAATCTTCAACAATATCTTGCGGACAACGGGTCATTCGTACCTGGTATGCCATCGACGATTGTGATAATGCTTCTCCGACTGTGTCACAAACAGTAGATGTGCTTGATCAAACTGCCCCTTCCATTATTCCTCCTGCTGACAAAACCATTTATTGTCAGGATAACCTGATTTGGAATGATCCGGTAACCAGTGATAATTGTACCACTGGAACATTGGTTGTAGACAGCACAAGGCAACAAAACCAATCTTGTGGCTATACAACTATAAGGTATTGGCATGCAATCGATGATTGTGGAAACAAATCCGGAAGTGTTCACCAGAAAATTACTGTGCTGGATACGACGCCTCCACATTTAACACCATTAGAAAATAAAACAGTAAACTGCGATCAAAACTGGACATTTGATATGCCAATGGTCACAGACAACTGTGACCCTTTTGCATTTTTACACCAAATAACAGGCACTCAAGTTAACCTGGCTTGTGGATACCAGGTAACAAAGAAATGGTATGCTACCGACAACTGTGGAAATACTTCAGATACTGCTTATCAGACCGTAATTGTAGTTGATAATCAACCACCTACATTATATCCTTTGATGGATAAAAACATAAATTGTGGTGAGAATATTACTTGGTCCACACCTATGGGTGTTGACAATTGTGATGAAGACTTAGAATACCATGGTGATCAAATTATTCAGGAAGCACTCGAATGTGGATATCGTTATATCCGCACCTGGTATGCAATTGACGATTGTGGCAATACTTCCAATCTAGTAACTCAAACCATTACAATTACTGATAATGAACCTCCAATAATTGATCCACTAACCAATTTGACCATTTCGTGCACTGAAACTCCACAATGGGAAACCCCAAATGCCTTTGATGAGTGTGATGAAGATCTGATCATGGATTCTAGAGTATATTCTATCCCAGCAGCTTGCGGATATACACTTGTTAGAGCGTGGGTCGCTATCGATCATTGTCAAAATGTTTCTGACACAATAAAACAGTTCATCACAATTATTGATGATGAAGAGCCGAATATTGATGAACCTGAAGACAAAACTGTTTATTGCGGCGATGATTTAATTTGGGATGTTCCTGCAATTGAAGATAATTGCGACGAGGATGCTCAGATAATTGCTTCCGAGATTGAGCGTGAAGATTTAGTTTGTGGTTATATATTAACAAGGAGTTGGATTGGTGTTGATGCTTGTGGAAATGAATCAGATCCTGTCTACCAAACCATCACTGTTCTTGACGACGAAGCACCTGTCCTATCGCAACCCGAAGATAAAACCGTAGCCTGCGACGACACCTGGACATGGGACATCCCTACCGTGGACGATAACTGTGAAGAAGGTCTCCAGCCCGTCGGCTCCGAGCCCGTTCGCGTCAATCAAACCTGTGGATATACCCTCACCCGCACCTGGACCGCCACCGATGCTTGTGGCAACCAGTCCGAGCCCGTTTCTCAAACCATTACTGTCACCGACGACGAAGCGCCTGTCTTATCGCAACCCGAAGACAGAACCGTAGCCTGCGACGATACCTGGACATGGGATGAACCCACCGTCGATGACAACTGCGAAGAAAACCTCAAACCCGTAGGCTCCGAGCCCGTACGCGTCAATCTGACCTGCGGATATACCCTGACCCGCACCTGGACCGCCACCGACGCTTGTGGTAATGAGTCCGAGCCCGTATCTCAAACCGTGACCGTCACCGACAACGAAGCGCCGGTACTCTCGCAGCCGGCCGATAAAACCGTAGCCTGCGACGACACCTGGACCTGGGATGAACCCACCGTCGATGACAACTGCGAAGAAAACCTTAAACCCGTCGGTTCCGAGCCCGTACGTGTCAACCTGACCTGCGGATATACCTTAACCCGCACCTGGACCGCCACCGACGCTTGTGGCAATGAGTCCGACCCCGTATCTCAAACCGTGACCGTCACCGATACCGAAGCGCCAGTCCTCTCGCAGCCGGCCGATAAAACCGTAACCTGCGACGACAACTGGACATGGGATCAACCCACCGTCGACGACAACTGCGAAGAAGGCCTCAATCCGGTAGGTTCCGAGCCCGTTCGCGAAGACCTCGCCTGCGGCTATACCCTCACCCGTACCTGGACCGCCACCGACGAGTGTGGCAACCAGTCCGAGCCCGTATCTCAGACCGTAACCGTCATCGATACCGAAGCACCGGTACTCTCACAACCGGAAGATAAAACCGTAACCTGTGACGACAACTGGACATGGGATCAACCCACCGTCGACGACAACTGTGAAGAAGGTCTCAATCCGGTAGGTTCCGAGCCCGTTCGCGAAGACCTCGCCTGCGGCTATACCCTCACCCGTACCTGGACCGCCACCGACGAGTGTGGTAACCAGTCCGAGCCCGTATCTCAGACCGTAACCGTCATCGATACCGAAGCACCGGTACTCTCACAACCGGAAGATAAAACCGTAACCTGTGACGACAACTGGACATGGGATCAACCCACCGTCGACGACAACTGCGAAGAAGGTCTCAATCCGGTAGGTTCCGAGCCCGTTCGCGAAGACCTCGCCTGCGGCTATACCCTCACCCGCACCTGGACCGCCACCGACGCTTGTGGCAACCAGTCCGAGCCCGTATCACAGACCGTAACCGTCACCGATACCGAAGCGCCAGTCCTCTCGCAGCCGGCCGATAAAACCGTAACCTGCGACGACAACTGGACATGGGATCAACCCACCGTCGACGACAACTGCGAAGAAGGCCTCAATCCGGTAGGTTCCGAGCCCGTTCGCGAAGACCTCGCCTGCGGCTATACCCTCACCCGTACCTGGACCGCCACCGACGAGTGTGGCAACCAGTCCGAGCCCGTATCTCAGACCGTAACCGTCATCGATACCGAAGCACCGGTACTCTCACAACCGGAAGATAAAACCGTAACCTGTGACGACAACTGGACATGGGATCAACCCACCGTCGACGACAACTGTGAAGAAGGTCTCAATCCGGTAGGTTCCGAGCCCGTTCGCGAAGACCTCGCCTGCGGCTATACCCTCACCCGTACCTGGACCGCCACCGACGAGTGTGGTAACCAGTCCGAGCCCGTATCTCAGACCGTAACCGTCATCGATACCGAAGCACCGGTACTCTCACAACCGGAAGATAAAACCGTAACCTGTGACGACAACTGGACATGGGATCAACCCACCGTCGACGACAACTGCGAAGAAGGTCTCAATCCGGTAGGTTCCGAGCCCGTTCGCGAAGACCTCGCCTGCGGCTATACCCTCACCCGTACCTGGACCGCCACCGACGAGTGTGGCAACCAGTCCGAGCCCGTATCACAGACCGTAACCGTCATCGATACCGAAGCACCGGTACTCTCACAACCCGAAGACAGAACCGTAGCCTGCGACGACACTTGGACATGGGACATCCCTACCGTAGACGATAACTGTGAAGAAGGTCTCAATCCGGTAGGTTCCGAGCCCGTTCGCGTCAATCAAACCTGTGGATATACCCTCACCCGCACCTGGACCGCCACCGACGAGTGTGGAAATGAGTCCGACCCCGTATCTCAAACCATTACTGTCACCGACGACGAAGCGCCTGTCTTATCGCAACCCGAAGACAGAACCGTAGCCTGCGACGATACCTGGACATGGGATGAACCCACCGTCGATGACAACTGCGAAGAAAACCTCAAACCCGTCGGTTCCGAGCCCGTGCGCGTCAACCTGACCTGCGGATATACCTTAACCCGCACCTGGACGGCCACCGACGCTTGTGGTAATGAGTCCGATCCGGTATCGCAGACCGTGACCGTCACCGACAACGAAGCACCGGTACTCTCGCAGCCAGCCGATAAAACCGTAGCCTGCGACGACACCTGGACCTGGGATGAACCCACCGTCGATGACAACTGCGAAGAAAACCTGCAACCCGTAGGTTCTGAACCCGTACGCGTCAATCTGACCTGTGGTTATACCCTCACCCGTACCTGGACCGCCACCGACGAGTGTGGTAACCAGTCCGAGCCCGTATCTCAGACCGTAACCGTCATCGATACCGAAGCACCGGTACTCTCACAACCGGAAGATAAAACCGTAACCTGTGACGACAACTGGACATGGGATCAACCCACCGTCGACGACAACTGTGAAGAAGGTCTCAATCCGGTAGGTTCCGAGCCCGTTCGCGAAGACCTCGCCTGCGGCTATACCCTCACCCGTACCTGGACCGCCACCGACGAGTGTGGTAACCAGTCCGAGCCCGTATCTCAGACCGTAACCGTCATCGATACCGAAGCACCGGTACTCTCACAACCGGAAGATAAAACCGTAACCTGTGACGACAACTGGACATGGGATCAACCCACCGTCGACGACAACTGCGAAGAAGGTCTCAATCCGGTAGGTTCCGAGCCCGTTCGCGAAGACCTCGCCTGCGGCTATACCCTCACCCGTACCTGGACCGCCACCGACGAGTGTGGTAACCAGTCCGAGCCCGTATCTCAGACCGTAACCGTCATCGATACCGAAGCACCGGTACTCTCACAACCCGAAGATAAAACCGTAACCTGCGACGACAACTGGACCTGGGATCAACCCACCGTTGATGATAACTGCGAAGAAGGCCTCAATCCGGTAGGTTCCGAGCCCGTTCGCGAAGACCTCGCCTGCGGCTATACCCTCACCCGTACCTGGACCGCCACCGACGAGTGTGGTAACCAGTCCGAGCCCGTATCTCAGACCGTAACCGTCATCGATACCGAAGCACCGGTACTCTCACAACCGGCCGACAAAACCGTAGCCTGCGACGACAACTGGACATGGGATGAACCCTCCGTCGATGACAACTGCGAAGAAGGCCTCAATCCGGTAGGTTCTGAGCCCGTTCGCGAAGACCTCGCCTGCGGCTATACCCTCACCCGTACCTGGACCGCCACCGACGAGTGTGGTAACCAGTCCGAGCCCGTATCGCAGACCGTAACCGTCATCGATACCGAAGCACCGGTACTCTCACAACCGGAAGATAAAACCGTAACCTGCGACGACAACTGGACATGGGATGAACCCACCGTCGACGACAACTGCGAAGAAGGTCTCAATCCGGTAGGTTCCGAGCCCGTTCGCGAAGACCTCGCCTGCGGCTATACCCTCACCCGTACCTGGACCGCCACCGACGAGTGTGGTAACCAGTCCGAGCCCGTATCGCAGACCGTAACCGTCATCGATACCGAAGCACCGGTACTCTCACAACCGGAAGATAAAACCGTAACCTGCGACGACAACTGGACATGGGATGAACCCACCGTCGATGATAACTGTGAAGAAGGTCTCAATCCGGTAGGTTCCGAGCCCGTTCGCGAAGACCTCGCCTGCGGCTATACCCTCACCCGTACCTGGACCGCCACCGACGAGTGTGGTAACCAGTCCGAGCCCGTATCGCAGACCGTAACCGTCATCGATACCGAAGCGCCGGTACTCTCACAACCGGAAGATAAAACCGTAACCTGTGACGACAACTGGACATGGGATCAACCCACCGTCGACGACAACTGCGAAGAAGGCCTCAATCCGGTAGGTTCCGAGCCCGTTCGCGAAGACCTCGCCTGCGGCTATACCCTCACCCGTACCTGGACCGCCACCGACGAGTGTGGCAACCAGTCCGAGCCCGTATCTCAGACCGTAACCGTCATCGATACCGAAGCACCGGTACTCTCACAACCGGAAGATAAAACCGTAACCTGTGACGACAACTGGACATGGGATCAACCCACCGTCGACGACAACTGTGAAGAAGGTCTCAATCCGGTAGGTTCCGAGCCCGTTCGCGAAGACCTCGCCTGCGGCTATACCCTCACCCGTACCTGGACCGCCACCGACGAGTGTGGTAACCAGTCCGAGCCCGTTTCTCAGACCGTAACCGTCATCGATACCGAAGCGCCGGTACTCTCACAACCGGAAGATAAAACCGTAACCTGTGACGACACCTGGACCTGGGATCAACCCACCGTCGATGATAACTGTGAAGAAGGTCTCAATCCGGTAGGTTCCGAGCCCGTTCGCGAAGACCTCGCCTGCGGCTATACCACACCCGTACCTGGACCGCAACCGATGAGTGTGGCAACCAGTCCGAACCCGTATCACAGACCGTAACCGTCATCGATACCGAAGCGCCGGTACTCTCACAACCCGAAGATAAAACCGTAACCTGTGACGACACCTGGACATGGGATCAACCCACCGTCGATGATAACTGTGAAGAAGGTCTCAATCCGGTAGGTTCCGAGCCCGTTCGCGAAGACCTCGCCTGCGGCTATACCCTCACCCGTACCTGGACCGCAACCGATGAGTGTGGCAACCAGTCCGAACCCGTATCACAGACCGTAACCGTCATCGATACCGAAGCACCGGTACTCTCACAACCCGAAGATAAAACCGTAACCTGTGACGACACCTGGACATGGGATCAACCCACCGTCGATGACAACTGCGAAGAAGGTCTCAATCCGGTAGGTTCCGAGCCCGTTCGCGAAGACCTCGCCTGCGGTTATACCCTCACCCGTACCTGGACCGCCACCGACGAGTGTGGTAACCAGTCCGAGCCCGTAGCACAGACCGTAACCGTCATCGATACCGAAGCACCGGTACTCTCACAACCGGAAGATAAAACCGTAACCTGTGACGACAACTGGACCTGGGATCAACCCACCGTCGATGATAACTGTGAAGAAGGCCTCAATCCGGTAGGTTCCGAGCCCGTTCGCGAAGACCTCGCCTGCGGCTATACCCTCACCCGTACCTGGACCGCAACCGACGAGTGTGGTAACCAGTCCGAGCCCGTATCTCAGACCGTAACCGTCATCGATACCGAAGCACCGGTACTCTCACAACCGGAAGATAAAACCGTAACCTGTGACGACAACTGGACATGGGATCAACCCACCGTCGACGACAACTGTGAAGAAGGTCTCAATCCGGTAGGTTCCGAGCCCGTTCGCGAAGACCTCGCCTGCGGCTATACCCTCACCCGTACCTGGACCGCCACCGACGAGTGTGGTAACCAGTCCGAGCCCGTAGCACAGACCGTAACCGTCATCGATACCGAAGCACCGGTACTCTCACAACCGGAAGATAAAACCGTAACCTGCGACGACAACTGGACATGGGATCAACCCACCGTCGATGATAACTGTGAAGAAGGTCTCAATCCGGTAGGTTCCGAGCCCGTTCGCGAAGACCTCGCCTGCGGCTATACCCTCACCCGTACCTGGACCGCCACCGACGAGTGTGGTAACCAGTCCGAGCCCGTTTCTCAGACCGTAACCGTCATCGATACCGAAGCACCGGTACTCTCACAACCGGAAGATAAAACCGTAACCTGCGACGACAACTGGACATGGGATCAACCCACCGTCGACGACAACTGCGAAGAAGGTCTCAATCCGGTAGGTTCCGAGCCCGTTCGCGAAGACCTCGCCTGCGGCTATACCCTCACCCGTACCTGGACCGCCACCGACGAGTGTGGTAACCAGTCCGAGCCCGTTTCTCAGACCGTAACCGTCATCGATACCGAAGCACCGGTACTCTCACAACCCGAAGATAAAACCGTAACCTGCGACGACAACTGGACATGGGATCAACCCACCGTCGATGATAACTGCGAAGAAGGCCTCAATCCGGTAGGTTCCGAGCCCGTTCGCGAAGACCTCGCCTGCGGCTATACCCTCACCCGTACCTGGACCGCCACCGACGAGTGTGGTAACCAGTCCGAGCCCGTATCTCAGACCGTAACCGTCATCGATACCGAAGCACCGGTACTCTCACAACCGGCCGACAAAACCGTAGCCTGCGACGACAACTGGACATGGGATGAACCCTCCGTCGATGACAACTGCGAAGAAGGCCTCAATCCGGTAGGTTCTGAGCCCGTTCGCGAAGACCTCGCCTGCGGCTATACCCTCACCCGTACCTGGACCGCCACCGACGAGTGTGGTAACCAGTCCGAGCCCGTATCGCAGACCGTAACCGTCATCGATACCGAAGCGCCGGTACTCTCACAACCGGCCGACAAAACCGTAGCCTGCGACGACAACTGGACATGGGATGAACCCTCCGTCGATGACAACTGCGAAGAAGGCCTCAATCCGGTAGGTTCTGAGCCCGTTCGCGAAGACCTCGCCTGCGGCTATACCCTCACCCGTACCTGGACCGCCACCGACGAGTGTGGTAACCAGTCCGAGCCCGTATCGCAGACCGTAACCGTCATCGATACCGAAGCACCGGTACTCTCACAACCGGAAGATAAAACCGTAACCTGCGACGACAACTGGACATGGGATGAACCCACCGTCGATGATAACTGTGAAGAAGGTCTCAATCCGGTAGGTTCCGAGCCCGTTCGCGAAGACCTCGCCTGCGGCTATACCCTCACCCGTACCTGGACCGCCACCGACGAGTGTGGTAACCAGTCCGAGCCCGTATCGCAGACCGTAACCGTCATCGATACCGAAGCACCGGTACTCTCACAACCGGAAGATAAAACCGTAACCTGCGACGACAACTGGACATGGGATGAACCCACCGTCGACGACAACTGTGAAGAAGGTCTCAATCCGGTAGGTTCCGAGCCCGTTCGCGAAGACCTCGCCTGCGGCTATACCCTCACCCGTACCTGGACCGCCACCGACGAGTGTGGTAACCAGTCCGAGCCCGTATCGCAGACCGTAACCGTCATCGATACCGAAGCGCCGGTACTCTCACAACCGGAAGATAAAACCGTAACCTGCGACGACAACTGGACATGGGATCAACCCACCGTCGATGATAACTGTGAAGAAGGTCTCAATCCGGTAGGTTCCGAGCCCGTTCGCGAAGACCTCGCCTGCGGCTATACCCTCACCCGTACCTGGACCGCAACCGATGAGTGTGGCAACCAGTCCGAACCCGTATCACAGACCGTAACCGTCATCGATACCGAAGCGCCGGTACTCTCACAACCCGAAGATAAAACCGTAACCTGTGACGACACCTGGACATGGGATCAACCCACCGTCGATGACAACTGCGAAGAAGGTCTCAATCCGGTAGGTTCCGAGCCCGTTCGCGAAGACCTCGCCTGCGGCTATACCCTCACCCGTACCTGGACCGCCACCGACGAGTGTGGTAACCAGTCCGAGCTCGTAGCACAGACCGTAACCGTCATCGATACCGAAGCGCCGGTACTCTCACAACCGGAAGATAAAACCGTAACCTGTGACGACAACTGGACCTGGGATCAACCCACCGTCGACGACAACTGTGAAGAAGGTCTCAATCCGGTAGGTTCCGAGCCCGTTCGCGAAGACCTCGCCTGCGGCTATACCCTCACCCGTACCTGGACCGCCACCGACGAGTGTGGTAACCAGTCCGAGCCCGTATCTCAGACCGTAACCGTCATCGATACCGAAGCGCCGGTACTCTCACAACCCGAAGATAAAACCGTAACCTGTGACGACACCTGGACATGGGATCAACCCACCGTCGATGACAACTGCGAAGAAGGTCTCAATCCGGTAGGTTCCGAGCCCGTTCGCGAAGACTTCGCCTGCGGCTATACCCTCACCCGTACCTGGACCGCCACCGACGAGTGTGGTAACCAGTCCGAGCCCGTAGCACAGACCGTAACCGTCAT
Organism: Lewinellaceae bacterium; assembly: GCA_020636135.1. Classification (NCBI taxonomy): domain Bacteria; kingdom Pseudomonadati; phylum Bacteroidota; class Saprospiria; order Saprospirales; family Lewinellaceae; species Lewinellaceae bacterium. Next base: position 459,975 of record JACJYK010000001.1, on the reverse strand, counting down.
CGATACCGAAGCGCCGGTACTCTCACAACCGGAAGATAAAACCGTAACCTGTGACGACAACTGGACCTGGGATCAACCCACCGTCGATGATAACTGTGAAGAAGGCCTCAATCCGGTAGGTTCCGAGCCCGTTCGCGAAGACCTCGCCTGCGGCTATACCCTCACCCGTACCTGGACCGCAACCGATGAGTGTGGCAACCAGTCCGAACCCGTATCACAGACCGTAACCGTCATCGATACCGAAGCGCCGGTACTCTCACAACCGGAAGATAAAACCGTAACCTGTGACGACACCTGGACCTGGGATCAACCCACCGTCGATGATAACTGTGAAGAAGGTCTCAATCCGGTAGGTTCCGAGCCCGTTCGCGAAGACCTCGCCTGCGGCTATACCCTCACCCGTACCTGGACCGCAACCGATGAGTGTGGCAACCAGTCCGAACCCGTATCACAGACCGTAACCGTCATCGATACCGAAGCGCCGGTACTCTCACAACCCGAAGATAAAACCGTAACCTGTGACGACACCTGGACATGGGATCAACCCACCGTCGATGACAACTGCGAAGAAGGTCTCAATCCGGTAGGTTCCGAGCCCGTTCGCGAAGACCTCGCCTGCGGCTATACCCTCACCCGTACCTGGACCGCCACCGACGAGTGTGGTAACCAGTCCGAGCCCGTAGCACAGACCGTAACCGTCATCGATACCGAAGCACCGGTACTCTCACAACCGGAAGATAAAACCGTAACCTGTGACGACAACTGGACCTGGGATCAACCCACCGTCGATGATAACTGTGAAGAAGGCCTCAATCCGGTAGGTTCCGAGCCCGTTCGCGAAGACCTCGCCTGCGGCTATACCCTCACCCGTACCTGGACCGCCACCGACGAGTGTGGTAACCAGTCCGAGCCCGTAGCACAGACCGTAACCGTCATCGATACCGAAGCACCTAGTATCACCAAACTGGATGATATTACTGTGACCTGCGAAACTTGGGCATGGAGCATACCACAAGCAGAAGATAATTGCAGCAAAGCAACCTTAATTGAAGGAAAAGTAGATTCGATTGGCTTGGCTTGTGGATACCAATTGTCAAAAACCTGGTATGCAATTGATGATTGTGGAAATAAATCTCCTGAAGTTACTCAGTACGTCACAGTTGAAAATGGAGGCACCCCAACATTTGACACCAAACTTACGGACATTACCATCAGCTGTAGTGATCCTATGCCGCTGGCGCCAACTGTTAAAACAATTGGCTGTAGCCAATCGACAGTCCGTATGGTAGAAGAAATTCAACCTTTGGAATGTGGTGAAATGTTGATCAGAACTTACACAGCAACTATGGATTGTGGAGAGCCCATGACTATGGAACAGCGTATAACAGTCATCGACGATCTCTCTCCGAAAATTACGGAGCTAAAAGACAAATTCTTGTCCTGTAATGATGAAGTCATCTGGGACAAACCGTTTGCCAGTGATAACTGCAGCTCAGTTACATTAATGGAGGGACCGGTTACTGAAGAGCCATCTTCCTGTGGCTATATTTTGACAAAAACATGGTATGCTGTTGACGCATGTGGAAATCAATCCAATGTAGTATCTCAGACCATAACGGTTGACAATACTTCCAGCATCACGTTGGTACCACCAAAAGATATCTATCTGTCATGTACCGATGTGAACAATTCACCAGGCGGAACGGAACCTGCTTCCTGTGAGGAAACAACGGTTTATTACACAGTAGATGGCCACTCCATCACGTTTGAAGGTTACGAATACGATAAGGAAAGTAACCAAACCTGTTACACCTACACCATTCATAGTAACATTGATCCGGAAATCAGCCATTCCATGATTGGCGACCTGGATATGATGGATTGTGCAACGTGTATTGGCGGTGAAGCCCGAATTTCGAAACCAGATCCCACCACTCAAGCTTTTGGATGTAAGTGGGATGAAGGCATTAAGAAAGGGAAATCCAAAACCTATGTGATATGTGTGGATGGAAGCCCTGAACTTGGTAAAATTTCCACCAGCATCAAATACGGAAGAAGGGTTTCAACCATTGAGATTTGTGGTCCTGCTTCTTGTGAATCGGTTAATCCACCTCAAGACGACAAGCCTGAATTCGGCAAACCGGAAGTTAATGTCGATTGTCCGGTAGATTATGAAATTATCGAAGGTGAAGTCGTACGTGAAGACCTGGATTGTGGGTATGTACTGACAAAATCGTGGTATGCTGTAAGTGATTGTGGAGGTCAAACCAAACCGGTGACCCAGCACATCTATTACATCGACGAAACGGCACCTGTAATTAATCCTGTGGAGGACAAGACCGTAAGTTGTAATGAAAACTGGCAGTGGGACAAACCTGAAGTCTCCGATGATTGCAGCAGCGTTTCACTTGTTGAAGGTAAGACGGAGACCACGAAGGTTGAATGTGGATATCAGATCACCAAGACCTGGATAGCAAAGGATAATTGTGGAAACGAATCCGGTCCTGTAACTCAAACCATTACGGTCATCGATGAAACAGCTCCAACATTCATTGATGTACCAAAAGATTTGACGTTATCGTGTATCGAGGAAATTCCAAGTACTAAGGTAAATGCTGTCGATGACTGCAGCGAAGTCAAAGTCACCATGACTGAAGAGACAACGACGACTGAGAACCAAGGTTGTACCATTGTCAATATGGATCGTCCTCAGGAAGAAGCTCCGCGTATCGGATGGTTCCAGAACATGCCAGGTGCAAGTTCCAACCTGTTTAATGTTGAAAGTGGCAATTTCGAGCAATTTGGTGATGGAACTGCACACTTCTATGGTGTTGTATCCAACATCAACAACAGTGAATTGGCCTGGGAATTTGATATCTGGATGCGTAACGGTTCCAATTGGGATGCTTGGAGCGCCCTGGGTCGCGGTTACAAAGATGCAGGCATAGCTGGAAACAATTACCTGGATTGGACCTATTATGAAATGGATGATTCCAAATCCAATACATTGACCGGGTTGCGTTCATACGATGGGTCGGTTTTAAATCTGACTCATAATCCGGGTAACTACTATTATGGATTCCAGGTAGGTCAGAATGCGAATGTGTTTACCAATACATACGGAATGTCCGGGTGGTTTAACTATTCAGGTACCATCGTATATAACAACCACGAGTATCAGCGCAACAGCATCAACTCTGACTTTAACTTGAATCTCGGTTGCACTGAAAACAGCACCGGTTGTACCACCACGATCCTGCGTACCTGGACTGCTACGGATGCCTGTGGCAATACCACCTCTATGTCTCAGTCCATAACCATCTCAGACCATACCAAGCCTTCCATTTCTGCATTAGAAGATAAATTCTTCAGTTGCGATGAAGGTTGGACCTGGGATACGCCTGTAGCTCAGGATGAATGTGGAACTCCGGATATGATCGAAGGTGTGGAAACCCGTACCAATACGGAATGTGGTTATCAGGTATCAAAATCCTGGTATGCGGTGGATGCCTGTGGTAATCAGTCCGACATTGTCACCCAGACCATTACGGTCGAGGACAACGAGCCTCCGGTTTTCATTGGCGACACAAAGGATATTATTCTTTCCTGTGGTCAGGCCATCCCGGAGTTCACACCACTTACGGCAGTTGATAACTGTGATAATAATGTAATTGTCACGTATAAGGACAGTGTGGTTACTGAAGAAGGAAGTCACTGTGATCTCGTTAACATGGATTGGTCCAATGAAAGTGATCCACGGATCGGATGGTTCCAGAATATGCCGGGAGCTTCCAGTCTCCTCTTCCACGTAGAGCAAGGTGGATTCGACCAATTTGCCGATGGTACCGCTCATTTCTATGGAACAGTATCCAATGTAAACAACGATCAGCTTGCCTGGGAATTTGACATCTGGATGCGCAACGGCTCCACCTGGGATGAGTGGAGTGCTATGGGTCGCGGGTATAAAAATTCCGGAATTGCCGGTAACAATTACCTCGATTGGACCTATTACGAAATGGATGACAGCAAGGCCAATACCTTCACCGGTATTCGTGCCTACACAGGTTCTCACCTGTCCTTGACCCATAATCCATCCAACTACTATTACGGATTCCAGGTCGGGGAGAATGCCAATGTGTTTACATTTACCTACGGCATGTCCGGGTGGTTTACCTACAACGGAGACATCATTTACAATGGCAAGACTTATCATCGCACCGGTATCAACTCTGACTTCAACCTTAATCTGGGTTGTACCAATAGCAATAATTCTTGTGGGACCACAGTCATCAGAACTACGATTGCTACTGACCATTGTGGCAATCAGGCAACGGTGACCCAGACCATTACGAGGGATCCTGACAATACACCTCCAACCATTAGTGCTTTACAGGATAAGTCATATTCCTGCAATGAGGATTGGTCTTGGGATGCTCCAGTAGCAGAAGATAACTGTGGTACTCCACAACTTATCGAGGGATTAGAAGTCAGATCGGAAATTGACTGTGGATATATGATGAGTAAGTCATGGTATGCAGAGGATGCCTGTGGAAATCAATCTGAGATTGTCACCCAGAACATTACAGTATTGGACGATGAAGCTCCGATTTTCATTGGAAATACTGGTGATATTATACTTTCTTGCGGACAGCCCATTCCAGATTTCACTCCGCTTACAGTTGTTGATAACTGTGATGGCAATGTCACAGTAACTTACCAGGATAGCATGGTAACAGAAGGTGGCAGCCACTGTGATCTGGTGAATATGGACTGGTCCAATGAAAGTGATCCCAGAATTGGCTGGTTCCAGAATATGCCGGGAGCTTCCAGTCTCCTCTTCCACGTAGAGCAAGGTGGATTCGACCAATTTGCCGATGGTACCGCTCATTTCTATGGAACAGTATCCAATGTGAATAATGATCAGCTTGCCTGGGAATTTGACATCTGGATGCGCAATGGTTCCAACTGGGAAGAGTGGAGCGCTATGGGACGCGGGTATAAAAATTCCGGTATTGCCGGAAACAATTACCTGGATTGGACCTATTATGAAATGGACGACAGTAAGGCCAATACTTTTACAGGCATTCGTGCCTACGCTGGATCTCAACTGTCCTTGACCCATAATCCATCCAACTACTATTACGGATTCCAGGTCGGGGAGAATGCGAATGTATTTACCTATACATACGGCATGTCAGGATGGTTTACATACTATGGCGACATTGTTTACAATGGTAATACTTATCATCGCAATGGTGTAAATTCTGACTTCAATCTCAATCTGGGTTGTACCGAGCAATCCTCAAGTTGTGGAGTGACCATTTACCGGACTACGACCGCAACGGATAAGTGTGGCAATCAGGCATCAGTAACCCAAAAGATTTCTGTACCTGCCGACCACGAACCACCAGTTGTGGTCAATCCACCAAATGTGGAGTGCATTACACCGATGACTTTTGAATCATTCTTCAATAACAATTGGAGTTTGACAGCAACCGATAACTGCAGTCCGGATATTACGGTAGATGTCCCTGAAATTAACTGGGATTGCGAAGCTGGTAAATACATCCTGACCTATGTATTTACGGATAACTGTGGCAACCAAACCACCTTTACACGAGATGTGTGCATCGAGGGTAGCTCACCGGTCTGTTCGATCATCGCACCTAACGAGATCAGCACTCTAGCCAGCAATACCTTTATGGCAGATGTTACCGGTGGTATGGATCCCATGCAATACGAATGGACCATTTTGTCTGGTAATTGGAACATCACTTCCGGGGGCAACAGTTCGACTGTAAACCTGGATGCAGGAAGCGATCATCTGATACTCGAGCTTACAGTAACCGATCAAAATGGATGTAGCTCAACTTGTACCGTTGAAGCCGACGCCCCAACCTCGGATTTAGGTGGTGGATGTACATTAACGCAAGGCTTTTATGGTAATGACAGAGGCCGCTATTGTGATGGTCGCCAAACCACGCCACTGATCACTGATCTTATGGCTTCTGGTCCAATTGTTCTGGGCAAACCAGGTCGGTCATTTACCTTAAATTCTAATGACGTAGCTTGTATCATCGGATTGTTAGGCGGAGGTGGACCATCGGTCGCGTTGAATAGCGGCAATGGAAGTTGCGGTTCCTTCAACTTTAGTACCAGAACCAGCAAAGGTGTGGCTACCAGTAAGAATACTCTGGTATCCCAAGCCATTACCCTGGCACTCAATATGCGCCTGGATGGTAACCTTGGAAGCACTCAAATAATGGGCAATTGCATGACAACCGCTTCATCCAGCAACTGTGGCGCTAACGGCAATGCCTATCCAGTTCCCGGTACCGAACAAACATTCTGTTTCTCTACAGCAGTATTGCAGAAATTGGGAACCGGATTTACCATCAGCCAATTGTTTGATCTGGCCAGCCGGGCGTTAGGGGGTGAAAATGTAGGTGTAGGATTAGGTGATATCACCGATGCACTTGGGTTCATCAACGATGGATTTGACGAATGCCGCATCGTGACCTCATGGTCCGTCACCAACTCGATTACCACACCTGAAGGTGAGGAGCTAACCGAGGCACCAGTTGAAATCAATACGACAGTTGGAAAGATCACGGCTTATCCGAACCCGACTGTCAACCTGGTGAAGCTGGCATTTGAAATTCCAATCTCCACCGAGGAGGGAAGCATACAAATCGTTAACGGTCAGGGCATTCCGGTATACAAGAAGACAGTTCCGATGCAAAAAGGTGCAAAAGAACTGCAGATCAATACCGAAGGATGGACTCCTGGTCCATACTACGTCATCGTTCGGGTCAATGCCTACATCATGTACGGCCAGTTTATCCGGATAGAATAGATCATTTTCGTCTACGATTTGACAATTGGGCGGCAACTGCTTCATGCATAGCCGCCCTTTTATTTTATTCAGGATTAATATTTTTTTGACAAGATCACGATCCACGAACTATCCTGCAAAATAGTCCTCCAGCTCCTGCAAGGTTGAAGGCGATACCTGTATATCCTTCTCGATCTTGCCTTTATTGAGCAAAACAATGCGCCGGCAGATTTCCGTGATGTGATTCAGGTCATGACTGGAAATCAATACGGTTCGGGTAGACTCCAGTTCTTCGACAATGCGCTTGAATCGTATCTGAGTGGTGGGATCCAGATTTGCAAAAGGTTCATCAAGAATGATGACTTCCGGGTCGCCAATGAGCGCTCCGATCAATCCGATCTTCTTTTGATTCCCTTTCGAAAAATCGCGGATATACTTCCTTTTGCCAAGCACCTCATCATTAAAAAACGGCTGGTAGTGCTCCAGAAAAGCGTTAACCTGCGCTTTCCCCCAGCCGTACAATTCACCAATAAAATTAAAATATTCCTCCGGGGTCAGAAAGTCCATCAGAAAGCTCTCATCCAAAAATGCAGTTGTGTACCGCTTCCATCCTTCATGGTGCTGTACCGTTTCTCCTTTCGACAGGATTTGTCCCCGGTCCGGTGGAATCAGATCGAGTAAAAGACTGAAGGCCGTGGTTTTCCCGGCACCATTATTACCGACCAGGCCAAACAATTGCCCCTCCCTGATCTCCAGTTCGGGAATGTCCAGGACTACCTGATTTCCGTATTTCTTAATGACTTGCTGAAATTGGATCATACCTCGAACGTTTATGATTTTTTCCGAAATGCCGAAAGAATGGGATATTTCCTGCTTTCAAACAATCTGGTTACCTGATGGATAATCGTGGGGTGAAATAATGCTCCGATGACTCCCAGACCGCCAATGATTAAAAAAGGCACATTCGCGCCCAGAAATTGAAATGCCACATAAATCAAGAAGGGGATTCCCCACAAGGGTAATAAAATGAAAAAATGAACGATGGATATCCCTTCGTAATTCATCATGGCGCCCTTGGAAGGATCAATCCGCTTACTGTTAAAGGCTGCCAGAATCATATAGATATAAATGGAAAAGCCCACATTAAAGAGAAATAAAGCGATGTGTGCCGGCAAATAATCGGGATAAACCCATCCGTAAGGCAGGGTGATCAAAAACAATACAACACAGGATCCAGCCAGGGTGTAGTATTTCGCCCGGAAGATATCCTCAATACGGACTTGTCGGGTAGCTAAAAAGTCGAAATGAGGACTGTTCCAGCTCAGCATCAGCTGGCCATAGTTCAAAGCAAATATGCCCGTGATGAATAAGGCCAGAAATATCTTGAAGGCAACAAAATCCATCACCGGGTTACCCATGAATATCAGTGGATACAGCACCATTAGGGAAGCAATGTATAGCAGGGACCGGGATCGCTTATGCCGCCAGATCATCCTGATTTCATTGCCTATCAATATGCCTGTCGGACCCAACCTGCCAAGCCAGGTGGTAGGTATACTCATCTCTGTGACTGGCTGATTGGAGTTCCGGTCAACCAGAAAATAAACCCGGCCCAAAGCCTTCAAATTGTAAACATAGAGCACTATCGCCCCGATCAATGGTAATGAGGCAATCCATCCCTTCTGCATGCAGGCAGCAAACCAGCTTTCCAGCACGGGTGATACGGCAATCCATCCACGGTGATCAGCAATAAACACACCAATCAACAGAATTACCGGTATAGCTGCAACTGCAGGCTTGAGCTTAAAGAGCTTATCAATGCTGAATGCGAGGTAGTTGTTAAAGAGCACAAAACCTGTGTAAAACAACAAGAAGTGTATGGCATACGCTGCCGAATGGGATGGCAGGACATCCTGGACAAAATACGGGATCAGGATAAAAAGTGGTATCCAGTTAAAAAAACTGGTCAGTGAAGAGCGCAGCAGGTAGTGGATCAGATTGCTCCTTGTGATGGGCAGGAGTAGATAAGGTTTGATGTGTATGGCCGGGAATTTCTGAAACAGGATACGCATTAATAATCCGGCAAAGAATCCATAGATCAGCAATCCTCCCAGTTTTATCGCCGGGTCTGCCTGAGGATACACCTCCTGCATGATTTTGGTGGCAAACAGGCTTAGAAATACCAGGTTAGCCGCCATATACAGGCCAAACAGGGCAAGAATTACCGTTTGAACGATTTGCTGGGTCAGGGCTGGTGACCGTACCCAACTTAGCCATTGATAGCGGGTGAGGGGAACGCGCATGGGAAATGTTTTTTCCGTTAATCCCTGAAATAAGGAAATTCTTCGAGAAAATACAAAACGCGGGGATGCATTGGTCAATTAATCGCCAAATCGCCTGATTGATGCGTCGAACACACCATCTTATACATAAAAAAAAGCTTCCCTTCGACGGTTCGAAAGAAAGCCTTCATCGTGTGAAAATAGAATAAACTTAGTCCTGGACCACCTCGAATGCCAGTTGGGTCACGACCTCTTTATGCAATTTGAGGTCAGCGGTATAGGTTCCCAACATTTTCACATCTTCAATCAAGTGGATCTTATGCCGATCCACATCCACATCGAGTTGATCTTTTAAAGCCTGTGCCAATTGCACATTGGTTACGCTTCCAAAGATTTTACCTGAGGTACCTGCTTTGGCTGCTATGCGCAATACCTGCCCGCCGATTTTGTCGACGACGGCTTTATATTCATCCAAACGCTTGGTTTCGATTGCTTCTTCCCGGCGTTTGAGTTCTGCGAGTTTACGGCGATTCATCGAGTTGGCCACAATAGCTATGCCCTGAGGGATCAGGTAATTACGGCCATAGCCGTCTTTTACCGTCACCACTTCGTGTTTATCGCCCAGATTGGTTACATCTTTTAATAAAATGAGTTCCATGACTGTTACATTTTTCCGATTACTTCAATAAATCCGCTACATAAGGCAGCATGGCCAAATGACGTGCCCGCTTGATCGCGGTGGCTACTTTCCGCTGGTATTTCAGCGAATTACCCGTGATCCGACGCGGCAGGATCTTTCCTTGCTCATTGATAAAGCCTAACAGGAAGTCCGGATCTTTGTAATCAATGTATTTGATGCCGTATTTCTTGAACCGGCAATATTTTTTCTTATTCTGCCCAATCTTGGGGTTACTAAGAAATTTAATATCGTCTCTTGATGCCATTTTGTGCTAATTTTTGGATGGTCTGAATTTGGTTATTCTTCTTCTTCAGCTACTGCAGCTACCGGTGCCTTTTCAGGAGCCTTGGCAGGTTGTGCTGGCTCTTCCGGCTTGGTAGGAGCAGGTGTCGGCTGACCAAATGACTTCTCCGGTTTCTTCTCAGCCTTATCACGTTTTTTGATGAGGCCATTCCGTTTATCTTCGTTGTACTTGATACCGTATTTATCCAGGGCGGTTGTCAGGAAACGCATGATGCGCTCGTCACGACGTAAAGCCAATTCCAGGCGGCCAATAATGGTGCCGGAATCGGATTGGAATTCAATACAGTAATAAATACCCGAATTACGCTTTTTGATTGGATAGGCCAACTGACGTAAGCCCATCTCGTCTACGTGTACGATTTGGCAACCTTCTGTTTTCAGAAGATCCACGTAGTTTTCCGATGTCTGTTTGATCTCTGTATCAGACAGTACCGGATCGACAATAAAGGTAACTTCGTACTGATTCATTAAAGATTTTATTTTACTTTATCAAAATGGACCGCAAAGATAGACCTTTTCTATCGTAATAACAAAGGTTTTTTGTCTGAATATCAGGAGAATGCATGGCGTAACCGCGACCTCACTAGCCTGCCATGTTTTGCAAGCCGGGGAATGTGAAAATATTGCCCAGTTTAAAATCATCCATTATCATTACAATCCCGAATCACGATCATCGAAGATCACACTGGTGAAACCAACACGATTCACTATTATGCTGCAAAGGTGTTTATATCCAAAATTTATTCTGCTGACCGCTGTCATATGGTGTGGACTCCCGCTTGCGTCGTTTGCTCAACTACCCCAGGCCGAAGGCAAACCTGATGTTCTCCGGTGGCTTGATCTTGCCGAAAAGAACATTTCATTCCAGGATGATTCGGCGGTTTTTTACCTCGATATGGTTCAAAACTACCTGACTTCACACCCTGATTCTATCTTGTCCCATCAGCTTGCCTACAAAAAATCCAGAACTTACCTAAGTCAGGGTCATGCGGAAGAAGCACTTCAATCGATTCGCACCGCCATGGAGTTCGTAACACCCCTCAGGGACACCGCAACCCTGGCATTGTACACCAAACAAGAAGCAAAGACGCTCTTCTACCTGCAGGATTATAGCAAAGCCTTCGAGCTTACCCTGCGCAGTGACAGTTTGTACAGTCACCTGGCTACCCCATTTTCTAATTGGGAGAATGCCAAGATACGTGCGGATATCTACCGCGTACATCAACAGTTCGATCAGGCTGAATCGGAGTTGAATGAAAGTCTGCAGCGTGCTACCAGGTACGACAGTCGGATGAATGTCGGATTTATCCTATGGCACAAGATTCAACTGGCCAGCATCACCAATAACCCGGAAAAGCAAGCGGCAGCCATCGAAGCATACCTGGATTATATCGGCACCGATAAGATCCTCGACCGCGTCAAACCATTCCACATGGGATCTTTATTTGACAGCGAACCGGCACCACTGATCATCCGGCGTATCGAACGCATCCTGCCCTATTACGAGAGTAAACACAACTACCCGGCCATGCTGATCATGCTGGAAAACCTTGCTGATCTGTACCAGGAAACACATCAATATGCACGAGCTGCCAACTCTGCTAAAAAAGCCCTTGAGCTGTCTGATAACTTCTACCAGGCCAAATCCGATTTTCTTGGTCAATTGTACGAGATCCATAAAGCCGCCGGCCAGCCCGGCCAGGCGCTTCTTTATTTGGAGCAATGGAAACGGCTGGATGACAGCATCTTACAGGTTGAAAACAGGACCAGGATCCAGGAACTGCAGATACGTTATCAAACGGCTCAAAAAGAGCAGGAAATCTATCAATTGGTTACCCAAAATCAAATCAAAGATCTGACCATCGCTAAAGCCCTCCGCAACGACTGGATACTGGGAATCGGTTTATTAAGTGCAATAATGCTGATTACGTTATTATATGGTTTGAACCGGAATCGCCGGCAAACCGCAACGACCCTGGCCGACACCAATGCAGAATTGGCGGCATCACTCCAGGAACGCGAACTGCTGCTTAAAGAAATTCACCACCGGGTAAAGAACAACCTGCAGGTTATTTCCAGTCTGCTCTATTTACAATCACAGCACACCTCGGATACACATGCCATCCAGGCATTGAATGAAGGTCGAAACCGCGTGCAGTCGATGGGATTGATCCATCAGAATTTATATCAGGATGGCCATCTGACCGGTGTTAATATCAAGACCTATATTGAAAAGCTGATTGCCAGCCTGATGGATTCCTATCAGGTCAAACCGAACCGTATCTCCTGGTCCACCGAGTTACCAGACAAGACCGTTCGTATTGACACCATGATTCCTTTGGCACTGGTCATCAATGAGCTGATCAGCAATGCCATCAAGCACGGATTTCCCGGAGATCGGGCAGGCCGGATAGAAATCCGGCTTTTCGAAAACCCCGGTCAGGGTTGGACACTTGAAGTACAGGACAATGGTGTTGGAATCCCGGAAAATTTTGATCCCGCCACCGCAGATGGCTTGGGGATGGAGCTGGTTAAAATGTTCAGCAAGCGATTGGGCGCACGTTTTGCTTACCGCAAAGCCGATGGAACACTTTTTACATTGTTACTTCCAAATCTTGATCTGCTATGAGTTTGCGAGTATTGATCATTGAAGATGACCCGCTGATCGCGGCAGCCATCCAACGCTATTTGAAATCCTCCGGTTACCTGGTTTGTGGCATTGCCTATGAAGAAGAAGAAGCGATGGAAGCCCTGAGAACATGCGATCCTGAGATAATCCTGCTCGATATCCATCTGGGGAAAGGCCAGGAAGGCATTGCCATAGGAAGGCACATTCACAATCATCTCCATCTTCCCTTCATCTACCTCACTGCATTTGCAGACCGTGGAACGCTGGAGAAAGCAAAAGCAACTGCTCCCGCCGGATATGTTGTCAAACCATTCACAGAGAAAGATATTTTTGCTGCCCTGGAAATTGCCTTTGCAAATCATCAGCGCAGTGCCCCTACCGATGAAAATCCAGTTCTGGCCAGCTGGGAAAAAGAATTGCTATCGCTGCTAAGCGACCGGGAAATAGATATCGTAAAGCTGATCCGGGACGGGTATTCCAATCAAGCCATCGCAGATCATCTTTTTATTTCCATCAATACTGTAAAAACACACCTCAACCACATTTATCAAAAGCTGGAGGTGAGTTCCCGGACAAGCCTATTGGCCAGGATTCGCCAATAAACCGGGTTCTAATTTTTCGTGCCAGTCCATATCGACCGTCCCATTCAGCAGATTTGAACTAAACTCCGGTCGGAAAAATCACTTTACTGATCGTTTTCCTGATTACTTCGGGCGGCTTTTTCTGTACCCCCCCTAACCAGTTAATGCCCTTCCTGCGTCTTACCCCTCGATCATTCATTCAAACTAAACCTGATTAATTATGAAAACCAAATTGTTTTTGTTCACGGCACTCTTATTAAGTGTTTTTGCAGCCTGTAAAAAAGATCCGGTTGTACCTCAACCTGAGGATCTGTTAGCAAATAAAAGTTGGGTCATGACCAGTATGACAGTCGATCCGGCCATAGACTGGTTTGGCACCGGAGTGCAGGTATCCAATATTTATGCCCAGTTACCCAGCTGTGCAAAAGATGACCTGGTGCTTTTTGAGAAAAACAACGTGGTCAAATTCGACGAGGGTGGCACCCGGTGTTCTCCGACCGATCCACAGACCAAGACCGCATCCTGGACCTTGAGTGCCGATAAGAAAACCATCACGGTGGTGGAAGATGGTGAAGCCGAGAGCTGGTCCATCCAAAAGCTCACCTCCTCTGAATTTGCCCTCACATTTCAGGTGGTCGATAGTGGTATCACCTACACCTTATCGATCGGCTATCAGAAACAATAAAACTGAAATTACCCGGACATCCAATAAACCTGCATTATGAAGAGAGTTGTAAAAATTTCCGCATATACAATCGTCGCTATTCTTGTGATCGTGTTATTATTCGTTGCTTTTGTCCGGTTCAGTCCGCTCCCGGATTACGAGCCAGGCAAAATTCCTGAGATCACGGTAGAAATTACTCCCGAACGCATCGCGGAGGGCCACCGGATATCCAGTATGCTCTGTCAGGGCTGTCACTACAATCCCGACACGCGCAGGATGGATGGAAAGCGGATGATGGACGCTCCGGAAATATTTGGTAAGTTCTACAGCGCAAACATCACCCAGGATCCGGATCATGGCATTGGCAAATGGACCGATGGCGAGCTGTATTATTACCTCAGAACCGGGATTCGCAAGGATGGGCACTTCAGTGGGGTGATGCCGAATTTCCCCAAGGTTGCCGATGAAGATCTGCAATCGCTTATCGCGTACCTGCATTCGGACCTGGAGGAGGTACAACCTTCTTCGCTCCCTTCACAAGTTTCCGAGTATGCCCTGTTAGGCCGTTTTCTCAAGCATTTCATTCTTAAGCCCAAGGCATATCCTGCTGAAACGATACCACTTCCGGATACGACAAATACTATAGTCTGGGGTAGTTATCTGGCCAATGACCTGTATTCCTGTTATGGATGTCATTCCGGAAGCTTTACAACCAATGACGACGACAATCCGCCTAATTCGAAACTGTATTACGGTGGTGGTAACAAGATGCTGGATCTGGAAGGAAACACCATCTATTCCTCCAATCTAACACCAGACCCGGAAACTGGAATTGGAAACTGGACACCGGATCAGTTTACCAGATTGTTGAAATATGGCCTTAAGCCTGACGGCAATCCAGTATCTTATCCCATGGTACCCCATTCCGGACTTACGCCGGGCGAAATTGATGCCATCTACAGGTTCCTGAAAACCGTGCCTGCCATTCATAATGATGTCACCAACGGCACAGCGCAGGCAGCCATCCAAAGGTAATCATCAGCAAATATGGAAGGAGGGCTTCGGATTCCGCTGGTCCTCCTTCAACTTTCTCAGGAAAATATCGGGACCCGAAATATTGTATTTCATGAGTATTTTGTCCTTGAAATGGATGTAGTCCGAAGGGAAATACCATTCCGGCCAACATCCAAAAGCAAGAACAATGCCCTGGAAAATACTCGTTTGGTGGTTTTTTACAGCAGCCTGTTTGTCCAAAACCTATGGTCAAACCGAGCAGGCTCTGATCATCGCCTCCCGGTCTGCCCAAACCATTCAGGTGTACCGGCCAGCAAGTGCTGAACACGGTGTTTTCCTGAATGACGATTATTTGCAGCCCGTACAAATCGCCTTCGATGACATCCATGACGAGCTTTACTGGTGCGGTCGTAAAGGCATGTTGTCTACCATCGAAAGGAGCTCCATATTTCAACCGGACCGACAGCCGGTTTACTCCACCGTAAGGGATGTCATGACCATGCATTATGACACCATGAGCCAGACCCTCTACTGGTCCGAATCGGATCAGGCTCATCTGTTCAGACTGCACCCGGGAAACGGATCCATTGATACCTTATATTCCCTGTCGTCCGCTCCCGAGTCGTTTGCGCTGGACACCAGAGCAGGTATGCTCTTCTACGGCAACAGTCATTTGGGACTGACCTACACCATTCGATACGATCTGGAAACCCAAACCGAGGATACGCTGGTTGTGAACAATGGATTCCTGGGCAGTTATCTGGTTGATGAGATGAATCGTCGATTGTACATCGCACTTCAGTCCCCAAGCTCTATCATTACGATGGACTACCAGGGCCTTAACCAGGATACCTTACTGGAATTTGGCTATAGTCCAATGGCTCCCCAAGCAATGGCCCTCGACACCAAAACGCATGATTTGTTCTGGACCGATATCGGGACCGATCAAATTTTGCGGTTCCATTTTGGAGATGCTGAAGCTGTACCCGTCACGATAGCCGACAACCCTTTTGGTTTATTATTGACCTACCTGCCAGTTACCACTGCTATCAATCCTGCACCGGAGTCATCTATCCGGATGTACCCGAATCCCTGCCCCACTCAGTGCCTGCTTGAAGTACCTGCTGAACAATTACCACTTGACTATCAACTGGTAGATCAAAGAGGGCAAATCCTTCGCAATGGTCAATTGACTACCACCTCCATCACCTTTTATACGGAAGATTTACCACCGGGATGTTATTTTTTGGTTACCCGGAGTTCATCGGCCCGACAGGTTATTCCGTTTATCAAAAGCCATTGACCATTCCATGTATCAGCCTTCCGAATGACGATTCTGTAAGATTCAGGTTTGGTTTAATCAACCAGTCTCCGACGGTTTCCTTTTCGATATTCATTTGTCCTCATTAATTTCACTTGAAAATCGAGTCATGAAATATTGGATGTTATTGGGGGCCTTGCTTATTTGTCTTACCTCCCACGGACAACAAGCCGGGAAAATGCATTTTATACCGTTTTCCCAGGTAAAGATCGAGGATGCATTCTGGTCCCCTAAGCAGGAAAAAGTGGCAACAGCCACTATGGCAGCCTGCATCTACCAAACCGAAATAAATACGCCACGTATCCGGAATTTCGAAAAAGTCGCCCGTCACCAGGGTGAGAAACACGAAGGTATCTATTACGACGACAGTGACGTCTACAAAGCCCTCGAGGCTATGTCTTATGCCATCAGTAACACCAATGACTCCCAGCTGGAAGCCACTGCCGACCGTTGGATTGACATCATCGCCGCCGCACAGGAACCGGACGGATACCTCAATACCTATTATTCACTTACTGGCCTTGACCAACGGTGGACGGATATGGAAAAACACGAAGCCTACTGTGCCGGGCATCTGATGGAAGCAGCAGTAGCTTATTACCAGGCAACCGGAAAGCGCAAATTGCTGGATGTAGCCATCCGGCTGGCGGATCACATAGACCGTACCTTCCGGCAAGCTCAACGTCCATGGGTCACTGGTCACGAAGAGATTGAATTAGCCCTGGTAAAGCTGGCAAAAACAACCGGTGAACAACGATATATCCAATTAGCTCAATATTTTCTGGATCAACGCGGACATGGCAATGGCAAAGGCAAGATCTGGGACCAATGGAATGATCCGGCTTATGCCCAGGATGCGGTGCCGGTGAAAGACCAGAAAGAGATCACTGGTCATGCGGTACGAGCCATGTACCTTTATACCGGTGCTGCAGACGTAGGTGCGATGACCGGAGATACCGGTTACCAGAAAGCGATGAATCTGGTCTGGGAAGATGTAGTTGGTCGGAATCTGTATGTGACTGGCGGAATCGGCTCCTCCGGGCGCAATGAAGGATTTGGCGTTGACTATGAATTGCCCAATGAAGATGCCTATTGCGAAACATGTGCCAGTGTGGGCATGGTTTTCTGGAACCAGCGCATGACAGCGCTCACCGGTGAATCCCGCTATATGGACGTATTGGAGCGCAGTCTTTACAATGGGGCGCTGGACGGATTAAGCCTGAGTGGTGACCACTTTTTCTATGGCAATCCGCTTGCTTCACATGGGCAGCACAGCCGGCGGGAATGGTTCGGCACCGCCTGCTGTCCATCCAATATTGCCCGGCTCGTATCGTCACTGGGCGACTACATCTATGCTGCCGATGAGCAGGCCTGGTACATCCAGTTGTTCATCGGTTCCGAAACAGCAGTGAAAACTGGCCAGGTTAATGTAACAATCGGGCAGCAGACACAATACCCCTGGCAGGGCATGACCCGGATAAGTATTGAGCCTGCAAAACCGGTAAGCCATAGCCTCAAGATCCGCATACCGGGCTGGGCTACCGGCACACCGGTTCCGGAAGGATTATATCATTATGCACAGGAAGGTGATGATATCATCACCATTCAGGTAAATGATGAAGTTGTTCCCTACACCATTGAAAAAGGATATGCTACCATCACCCGTATGTGGCATCCCGGAGATACCGTACAGATCATGTTACCTATGGTAGTTCACGAGGTGGAGAGCCGGACCGAAGTAGCCGCGGATCGCGATCGATTTGTGTTACAGCGAGGGCCCCTGGTCTACTGCGTCGAAGGTGTCGACAATCCAGGCAAGGCATGGAATTTCTGGGCGCCGGAAGGTACCCAATACCGTGTCTTCCCCTACAAGGTGGCCGGAGAACCTGTCCAGGCCATTCGTGTCCAGGCTCGTGGCCTGTCCCCGGCGAATCGTGGCAACAGTGTGGAGGATGTACCCAGAACCCTGACTGCCATACCTTATTACAGCTGGGCCAACCGAGGTAATTCCGACATGCAGGTGTGGCTCCCGCGGCGTATTAACGAGGTGGAGATCCGGTAAGGAGATGACAATTGGTAAAAAGCTGTTCGTTGTTTGCTGTATGCTGTTCGCAGGTAACGAAAATACCTAAACACGAAAACACCTTATCAGAGATCTCTCCGTGCGCCGCTTTCAGCTGGCTTAGTCGAGATGACAATTGGTAAAAAAGCTGTTCGTTGTTTGCTGTATGCTGGCAGGTAACGAAAACACCTAAACACGAAAACACCTTGTCAGAGATCTCTCCGTGCGCCGCTTGCAGCTGGCTTAGTCGAGATGACAATTGGTAAAAAAGCTGTTCGTTGTTTGCTGTATGCTGTTTGCAGGTAACGAAAACACCTAAACACAAAAACACGTTATCAGAGATCTCTCCGTGCGCCACTTGCAGCTGGCTTAGTCGAGATGACAATTGGTAAAAAAGCTGTTCGTTGTTTGCTGTATGCTGTTTGCAGGTAACAAAAATACCTAAACACGAAAACACCTTATCAGAGATCTCTCCGTGCGCCGCTTGCAGCTGGCTTAGTCGAGATGACAATTGGTAAAAAAGCTGTTCGTTGTTTGCTGTATGCTGGCAGGTAACGAAAACACCTAAACACGAAAACACCTTATCAGAGATCTCTCCGTGCGCCACTTGCAGTTGGCTTAGTCGAGATGACAATTGGTATAAAGCTGTTCGTTGTTTGCTGTATGCTGTTTGCAGGTAACGAAAAAACCTAAACACGAAAACATATGAAGCCTATACTTAGTGCTCCTTGGTGTCCTAAGTGTCTTTGTGGTAAAATGCTATACGCTTTTCGCGAGTCCAGGTTCAAAGTCAAGCATAACCTCTAAACAAATATACACCCATGCACCTTACAGAATATCAATAGCAGAGACAGTTCATACCCCCACACAAAACCACAATACCATAAAACCACAATACCATAAAACCACACCTCCCCTTCCTAAACACGTCATTACTATACCTGGGTCTAGGTTGGTTGCTTTCAGTGCTTGATAATTTTGGAGTAATCAGTAACGAAAACAAATCTATCATGCGCTCCAATCAATTAATCTACGTCCTTTATTTGTTATGTCTGGCTCAAATCCCAAGCCAGGCCCAGGATTATTATGAAGACCCTGATTACCAGCAGGAAGCATTCAATTTATCCGAAGATGTACGCCGTAATGCAGAATTTTACATTCCATCAGCCCCTGCCTTTTATTTAATGGGGGTGACACCCGATCAGGTCGGCCGTCCCGGTTCCGTACAGGATTTTAAAGTTGACTGGCGGATAAAAAATTATGTCCTGGCACCGGACCTCGCCATTGAAGCCCAGCCGTTCTGGGCATTTTACTATGACCGCAAGGGACTGGATGCCTACCGGGAGGCCAGCCCCTTCATGAAAACCCTCTCTACACTCAGCCTCTCGCTTGGTACCGCGAAAATGGATGGGTTGAACCACCTGTCCTACGCCGCCAAGATCAGCCTGTTCCGGGAGAGGGATCCGGTGGACGATCCTGTCCTGCTGGACTCCATGGCCCGTGAATTGAAAGAAATGGAATGGCCTTACCGTCAGATGATCGATAGCCTGCAGTCCATGATCGACACCATTTCCAATCGTCAATGGAAACTGGAATTAAAAGAGCAGGTCTTTAACCTGAAATCGGAGGTAAAAAACATGCATCATGCCCAGAAGCAACGGCTTATTGAAATGGAAGCTGCTTACCTTTACGACCATTGGAACAGCAGCGGGCTGGATCTTGCAGTAGGACGGGTCTATACCTATAACAATGATTTTGACACGCTCAATTTTCAAAAAGCCGGATTTGGCATTTGGGTTAACGGAGCATACCGGCTCGGTTACCGTGGGCTATTGAGTGGCGTGGCCCGGCTGAAGCAGATCGGTGACAACCGGGACCTGATGCTGGGGAGCAGTTACCGCTTTGGCAGTCATAAGTTCAATTTCTTTGGAGAACTGGTCTATGAGGCCCTGGGGAATTACTCTGCCAATGGCTTTTCACCGGAAGAGCTCTTCGCATCCAAATTTGCTCCGGACCTGGACTCTGGCTGGTACCAGTACCAGGAAGGGTTGCAGGCCATTTCCCGCTGGACGTTCACCTGGGGTGGTGATTTCCGGCTCAGCAGCGGCATCCTCCTCAACTTTGCCATCCGGACCAAACTGGATGAGAAATTCAAATTCATGAAACTTATTCCCGTGGCAAACGTGACGTGTTTGATGCGGTGATGATCAATCTTTTAATGGTTGGGGTCTTAAGTATTACCGGAAATTTCGTTACTGATTTACTTCTGGCCCCTTCCTATTCGAGTCACTTGTTCTCTTCCTCATTTCTTTGGACCATCCATAAGAGGGCACCTCCACAAAATGCCATGACGATCAATGGTGCCGGAGAACCGCTAACACCCAATGAATAGCCCAGGAGGTCTTCGGAAATCAACCCCAGCAAGCCGAGCAAGCCTACGACCAGAAAAAAATAGGCCAGGCCTTTGATCCATTTTGTTTGTTGAGGGGTGAAGGAACCGGACATGGTTTTTGTCCAATATACCAATAACCTTGTAATTGCCCGGAAGCGGTCTTCCACTTCTTCCGTGATTTAATTATATCAAGTTTTAAGTTCTCGTTAAAATCAAATTTTGCTAGTTATCCGTTTGGCAATTTCTTAATTTGGGCACCTCAAATTAGTCAAACATGTATTTCAATTCGCAAGGAAATGATGAAACGACGTATGATGCCATCGTCGTAGGTTCAGGGATCAGTGGAGGCTGGGCTGCCAAAGAACTCAGTGAAAAAGGCTTGAAAACCCTGATTCTTGAGCGGGGCCGGGATGTAAAACATCCGGAATATCCTACCGCCACGCTCAATGTATATCAGCTGCCTCACCGGGACCGTGTACCCCGTGAAGAAATCGAACGGGACTACCCCAAACAAAACCGCACCGGTTATACGGTTCGTGAATCCACCAAACACTGGTGGGTGAAAGATCACGAACAACCCTATCAGGAAATCCAGCGGTTTGACTGGATGCGCGGATACCATGTAGGAGGTCGTTCCATCATGTGGGGCCGGCAGAGTTACCGCTGGGGTCCACAGGATTTCACGGCAAACCTGGAAGATGGCCACGGATCAGATTGGCCGGTGCGCTACAATGAAATGGCGTCATGGTACGACTATGTGGAGACCTTTGCGGGTATTTCCGGAATGAAGGAAGGCCTTCCTCAGCTTCCTGACGGACAATTTTTGCCGCCCATGGATTTCAATTGCTCGGAACGTCACCTGCGTGAATCCATCGCAAAAAATTACAATGACCGTATCCTGACCATCGGCCGCACAGCCAACCTTACCGTTGCTCACAATGGCCGGGGACCCTGCCAGTTCCGAAACCGGTGCATACGCGGATGTCCTTACGGAGGATATTTCAGCAGTAATGCCGCAACCCTTCCCGCCGCCTACGCAACGGGCAACGTGACGCTTCGTCCCTTCTCCGTGGTAGAAAGCATCATCTACGATCCGAAAAAGAAAAGGGCTTCCGGAGTACGGGTTATTGATGCAGAAACCATGGAGGTTCATGAGTTTTCAGCTAAAATTATTTTCCTCTGTGCTTCCACCTTAAATTCGACCCTGATCCTCATGAATTCGGCCAATGAAATCTGGCCGGACGGACTGGGTAGCAGCAGTGGTGAATTAGGACATAATCTGATGGATCACCACTTCCGTGCCGGCGCTACCGGAGAATTTGACGAATGGGGTGACCAATATTATAAAGGACGCCGGGCAAATGGTATCTACATCCCGCGATTCCGAAACCTGAGCAAAGAGACCACCATGAAAGACTTCGTGCGCGGATATGGTTATCAGGGCAGCGGAAGCCGTGAAGACTGGACCGGATCAGTCGCCGAACTGGCCGTTGGCAAAGGTCTCAAAGAAGCCTTCCAGACACCCGGCAAATGGCGAATCGGTCTGACTGGCTTTGGCGAATGCCTCCCCTACCATGAAAATAAAGTTACCCTCAACCGGGAAGTAAGGGATAAATGGGGAATGCCGACGCTGGTATTCGATTGTTCTTTCAAAGAGAATGAACTGAGCATGCGGAAAGATATGCAGCAACAGGCTGCCGAGATGCTGGAAGCTGCCGGTGCAAAAAATGTGAACACCTATGACCAGCTGGGTGCACCAGGACTGGGTATCCATGAAATGGGCACAGCCCGGATGGGCCGCGATCCAAAGACATCAGTACTAAACAAACACAATCAAGTGTGGGATGCTCCCAATGTTTTTGTCACCGATGGTGCTGCTATGGCATCTGCGGCCTGTCAAAACCCCTCACTGACATACATGGCTTTAACCGCCAGAGCTGCTGACTATGCTGTTTCCGAACTTAAAAAAATGAACTTATGAGCCTGTCAAGAAGAGAAGCATTGCAACAATCCGGTTGGATATTGGCGGGTGTCTTGTCGGCAGGCAGCATAGCCTCCCTGGTATCCGGGTGTAATCAATCCACTCCCTCCGTTCTGGGTGACTGGACACCAGCAGCCCTGAACATGGATCAGGCCAACCTGCTTGCGGAACTGGCGGAAACCATCGTACCGAAAACGAAAACGCCTGGTGCCACCGATGCGCAGGTAACCCAAACCATCGACGATACGCTGAATCTGATCGTATCCGACGAAGAAAAACAGCGGTTCCTGGATGGGTTGGCACAAGTTGATGCAGAAAGCGACAAGCAGTTCGGTAAAAAGTTCACATCCCTGTCCAGCCCTGATCGCGAAAAAGTCGTCCAGACGCTTGCCGATGCAGCCAAACAATCCGGTGCGCCAAATAATTTCCAAATGGTCTACCAGATGATCGTATTCAGTTTTTGTACTTCTGAGATCGCATGCAAAGAAGTATTTAAAATCGACCAGATCCCGGGTAGTTATCAGGGTTGCATTCCATTTTCAGATGTTGGCAAGGTTTGGGCTCCCATTTAGGCACAAGATGTAAGCCGAAACAACAGAAGAGGGAAATTCCAACATGATAATACCAGCCTCTTTTTTAAATTGGCGGAATGAAAAAGATATGCAGTACAGGGTTGCTCCTGGTCCTCCTATTATCCAATTGTGTTCATCCGGAGCCACCCAAAGCGACTGAAACCAAACCGTTGCCCCCACCCAATCCTATGTTGAATCTTACATCTGAACAAGCAGAGCGCCTGAGTCAGCTACCCCTGAAATGCATTGGTCAGGAATACCCGAATAAGCCAGGTAATACCATGGGTGATTCGAGTTATATCCAGGGCCCGCGCGAACAGCATCCTGCTTTTTATGGCTGTTTTGACTGGCATTCTGCGGTACACGGGCACTGGTCATTGGTACGCTTACTGAAAAAATTTCCGGATATGCCGGATGCACAGGAAATCCGAAACCGGCTGAATCAAAACCTCACCGAGGCTAATATCGATGCAGAAGTCAGGTTCTTTGAGGACAAGAACAATTCCAGCTATGAACGCACCTATGGGTGGGCCTGGTTACTCAAGCTGACCGAAGAACTCAAAACCTGGGATGATCCACAAGGCAAGCGTTGGCTGAGGCATTTGCAGCCTCTGACAGACCTGATGGTAAGCCGGTATAAAGAATTTTTACCAAAATTACTGTACCCGGTCAGGACAGGCGAACATCCCAATACCGCTTTTGGGCTGACCATGGCTCTGGATTATGCCCTGACGGTTGGTGACACCAGCCTGCAACATGCCATCGAGCGACGCGCGAAGTACTTTTTTGAACAGGACCAAAACTGTCCAGTCAGCTGGGAACCCGGCGGGTTCGATTTCCTTTCTCCCTGCCTGGAAGAAGCCGCGCTTATGGCTGAGGTTTTGCCGGAACGGTCCTTTCAGACCTGGTTTTCTGCTTTCCTGCCCGATCTTGGCAGTTTAACGCCGGCCCGGGTCAGTGATCGCTCCGACGGCAAACTTGTACACCTGGATGGTCTCAATTTCAGCCGTGCGTGGTGTCTCTACATCCTGGCCAGAAAACTGCCGGCACGCTCGGCCGAATTGAGAGCACTGGCCGATGAGCACCTGGCTACCAGCCTGGCAAACATTACCGATGGCGACTACGCCGGAGAACACTGGCTGGGCACCTTTGCATTGTATGCATTAAGTGAGCGCGAGCGGGAGTAAGAACTATTTACCAATAAAGTCAAAAAAAATGCCCTGCCAGGATCCTGACAGGGCACAATTATACTTTTAATTACCACAAATCAGAACCTCGTCAGCTTAACGATGCCCTGCTGGCCATTTACATTCACCCGCAACACGTAGGTTCCGGCAGCAAGTTCAGGCAGTTGCAATGATCGCTGAACTTTTCCCGGCGATTCCAATTCACGCCAGGTGGCTATTTGCTGGCCGTACAGGTTGAACAACTGATAATTTACCTCCGCAGATTTTTCAAGCTCCAGGCTAACCAAAACCCGGTCCGTAACCGGATTGGGGTACGCTTTCAGCGCATAGGAAGGAGCCAGTTCCTTGACGATTTTAGTCAGCACCCGGCTGCCGGTAGCAAACCAATATCCCCACTGTGCATTTTGCAAAAATTCCGAAGGGTTACCTCCCAGGCTGATTTTATCGGACGCCAGAGGCACCTGATAGAGATCGGTCCGGGTGAAGATGAATAATTCAGTCACATCCGTATTAACCAGCAGCCGGTCATCCGCCGTACTGAAGTTCGGATAACTGAGGGTATTATTCTCCAGAATGGTGTCCACCTGTCCCGTTTCCAGGTTACCGCCCAGCAAATAAATAGTCGGCTCGGCATTGGATTCATCAATCAGCTCAAAGGCAATGATATAGGGTGAGTTCTTCGAGAAGGTTGGGTTGCCCACACTGGTATTCGGCGGCAATCCGGCAAAAAGCTTCTGGATAGAGCCTTCGGCAAACTGGTTGCTGGCCACATCAAAAACATGCAGAAATCCAATATCCCAATAGGTCACGTCAGCACCGTTGGCATTTTTCAGCTGGCTTTCACAATCGTAAACCAGGTATTCTCCTGTAAAGTCAAATTCCATGGCGTCGGCACGCAGCACGTCGCCGGTCGAAATCCCCTCTGTATAGGTCGGATTGGTCAGCTCAAATGCCGGGAACTGCTGCAAATTGAAATCATACACGTAGATAAGGTTATCCTCTTCTTTGGTCAATGCAGCGAGCCGGTTGCCATCTTTAGAAATAACGACGTTCCGCCAGGGCACCTGATCGTCGAGCACATCTGAACCATATTGTCCTTGTTGCCAGTCAAAGCTGATGTAACGCATGATATTATCCTGGGATACATAGACCAATACGGTTCCGTCATCCGTCATACTCGGCCGGCTCAAAGGAGGGTTGTCCGACAAGGCATCGGAGATGATCTCACCAGCGGTAGTCGCCAGGTATAAATTACCATCTTCATTGCTGACGATTACAACATACTCTTCTCCGGTGTTTTCACCGACGTCGGTTGGTTTCTCCGATCCACCGGTCGAACCGATACCAACTTCATCAAATGCTGTATTGATGATCGCGATAGAAGCACTGTTGGAACCCTGGATATCGGTCGCAGATGCCAACACAGCATTGCGCAGGTCAACAAAATTCGAACTGCGGGTCAGGTATTTGGTCAGGGCACGGTAATAAATTTGTTCGGCGGTTTCTTTACCGATTTTGGAAGCGATCTTATAAAATGCAAAATTGGGTATACCACTGTTGATGTGTACACCACCATTATCCTGCGAGCCGGTATAACGTTCTGAATAATGAGCCGGCTGCCATCCATTATCGCCTAATTTGCTGCCTCCATTGTGCGGATCCTGCATGTTACGCAAAGCTCCGGATTTAAAAACCGACGTTAACACGACGTCTTCACCAATGGTCCAGTCGTCACGATCGATCAGTACGCCGAAAACATCTGCAAACGATTCATTCATCGCTCCCGATTCATTGACATAATCCAGTCCGGCAGAGTTCTGAATCACCCCATGGCTCATCTCATGACCGGCTACATCAAGCCCCTGAGCCAATGGTTTAAAGGCATCCTTACCGTTGCCGTAAAACATGGCGGTATTGTTCCAGAAGGCATTGTCCATTTGAGAATTATCGTCATCGACCACGTTGATGAAGGAAACAATATTTCCACCCAGGCCATTGATCGAATTGCGGCCAAAGGTCTGCCGGAAATACTCATAAGCCACACTACCGTTGTAGTGTGCAGACACCGCTTTGGCATCGCTCCAGGTGTTGGTGGCAGAAGTCACCGTTACGGCATTGAAGTTCTTATTCGGATTGGAGTTTTGGGCATTGAATGTCCAGATCACGCCTTCCGGTTGCTCGGTATCAGTTCCAATCGTCGAAAACATGGGACGACTGGCATCCACCATGTAGAAGGTTCCATTTTCCTGATAACCATTCACTTCCCTGGTCACACCCGCCAGGTCTTTACCCGTGCCTTTGGTCGCTCCGTCCAGCGGGTCTCCTTCCGGGGCTGCATAATGACTGTGGTTACCTGAATGATTCAACTCGTGGTTAAGGGTACAACGGTTGGTGTGACTTTCCAGTACCTCGCCGGTATTGGCATCAATGAAATAATCCCAGGATCCGTACCAATTGGGCACGATCTGCAGGTGCCAGGCCAACTTTGGCTGCTCTCCTTCCATCCATACCACCAGGTTAGCGGTCTGGCGTTCCACTTTGGGTAACCCGGGAATTTCGGGCAGCTGATCCAGCACTTCCGTGTACCTGCCGACATCCTGAAACCCCTGCTTGATTGCAGCTTCAGCATTCAATTTGGGCCCTAAAAAAGTGGCGGCTCCGGCAGCAGACTTCGCCCTTTTTACCTGACCGAGGATGCGTACCATCCCCTGGTTGGATTGGTGGATGATCACCTCTCCGCCATAGACCGGATAGCCGGCATACATTTGCTGGAAATGGGTGTGTCGCCAACCCAGGTCATCGGCTTCGGTAGCTATTTCACTGAAAGGTACCTGCAGGCCTACCGCGCTGAGCAGTTGCAGTGCGTCTTTCGCGTCGGGGCGATTGCGCTTACCGGAAAGTTGATCTTTCGCTTCGATAAAGAGCGAGGTTTTATCGTATTGAGCAGATAGGATCTGGTAGTCATTCTGCCAGAACAGGGTTGCCGGCTGAAACTGTGGCAAAGCCCGCACCTGGCCTGGATCTTTCCAGGTCTTCCTGATCGGCTGCAGAGCCGGTACCGGCTGTCCGGTGTGGTAGATGGGCCGATGAAATTTATCCTGGGCCAAACCGGCAACCCAGGCACCTGCCAAAAGGCAGATCAGAATGTAACGATGGTGATTCATGTGCATCATTCTTTAGTTTGTTCAACCAATATTTTATAAAACAATTGCAGATTCTTTGGTGGATCATAGCGGGTATCTCCCCATACCAGTCGCTGGGTCTTTCCCTCATGCTGGTATTCCAGAAAAAAATACAGATCGCCAGGCTGATTGATTTCCAGTTCGCCCAATCCCAATACCTGGTAATTCGTGACCATCTGGCTAAAAATCCCCCTGGGTAATGACTTGACCTTGGTGAAGGTCCTGTCCATCATGCCTTCGCCCCGGTAAAGGACACCTTTATCGCTTAGGACAAATTCAGTAACACTACCCGTGATACCTCCACCTTTACCAAATCGCAGCATATCACCTTCATACTGATTCGGAGCAAAAGGAACAGCCTTGCAAAATGTCAGACCCAGTAAGCAAGAAAATAGACTCCACTTCTTCAAAAAACGCATGGGGTAAAATTTATGTCAAATTACAAAACTAATGAATTAATAAAACGAACATATTTAGGACGAGTCACCGCTTCCTGAGTAACCATTGATCGGAAGAATGACCCGCCCGGAATGGATTTTTTATCCTAACTTGATTCCAAGTCAGGACTTATGGAATCAATCATCAACTACTTCAGCACCATTCCTTCCTCGCACCGGACGATCATTCTGGTCTCCGGATTATTGTTTTTCTGGATAATGGAAGGAGTCATCCCGATCAGCCGCATCCTGTACAACAAATACCGGCATGCCGGTGTGAATCTCTTCTTTACACTAACGACGCTGATCATCAACCTGGGATTTGCCTTCCTGATCGTTAAAGGTAGTGATTGGTCGGTGGCCCACCGATTTGGATTATTTCAATGGGTCAGCAACTGGCCCCTCGGCGTCCGCATCGTAATGGCCCTGCTTAGCATGGACCTCATCAGCGCCTACCTGATCCATTGGATTGAGCACCAGGTGCCCTGGATGTGGAAGTTCCATGTCATCCACCATTCAGACACCAAAGTGGACACTACGACGGCTTTGCGCCATCATCCGGGAGAATCGGTCTTCCGGGCTACCTTTACTGTTCTCGCCGTGCTGGCAACCGGGGCACCGATGTGGCTGGTGATGATCTATCAAAGCATATCGGCATTTAGTTCTCAGTTCAATCATGCCAATATCCGGATACCTGAATCCATCGACCGTATCCTGCGGTTGGTTCTGGTGACTCCTGCCATGCACCGGGTTCACCACCATTATAAGCAACCTCTGACCGACACCAACTACGGAAATATTTTTTCCATCTGGGACCGCCTGTTCGGCACCTATGCCTTCATCCCGGCGAATGAGATCGTCTATGGACTGGATGTCTTTGATAAAAGAGAAAATCATCTGGGTGATCTGCTCAAGGTACCGATCGATAAAGACAGCTACCGGAATTAGTCCTGCTACAAAAATCTAGTCGATGGCGGCATAAGCCACCCAATATTGAGCCCCGTTGCGGTAAGCCTGGGATGATTTGCCGGCATTCCGTAAAGTGGAAATGCTTGCTACCGTTCCGGGTCTGTGGCCATGAAATAATTCAATTCCGCTCACCCGGTTCCCATCGGGACCCTCCTGAATGCCAGTTACCATTCCTACATGACAGATACCCTCAGGAATTTTATCTCCCTTGGCTGAGGGCTTATAACTAAAAAAGAGGAGCATTCCGGTGCGGATCTGTTTAGCCGATTTCAGCGGATCGCTGACAATTTCCAATGCTTTGCTTTTGGCGTAATATGCGGCCAATCCTTTGCTGTCCCGGTAGGACCTCCCGGGCAGATCAAAGTTCGAACACCTTTGCTCCAGGCTGTCAAATAGCCGGTGCATCATCCCAGAACAGTCGCTGCCCTTACGAGCATCGTACCAGATGGAATCACGGCTAAGGCGATGGGCAATTTCCGGCACCCACGTGTCGAGGTTTTTCTTACAGGAATAGTCTCCGGGGAGTGTGGCCAGCAAAAAAACCGACCAGATAAATGAAGTTATGAGCATCCTGATATTAAAATGGTGAAGTATGTTTTACGACTATTTGCTTTGAATGTGGTTATAAATGGTCTGGTTATCCAACGATACGGCCGCGATAGAGCGCTGGTGGAATGTCGGATCCAGGGGTGTCCAGTGGCGGCGGATGACCTTCAGGGTTACTACTTTTCCCGGCAGGAGCTGCTCCCACTGAGTTACATCGATTCCCTGATCCAATCCACGATTGATGTAGTGCAGATGATCGTCACCTTTTATTGCTATGGCTACGTCACCACAACAAGGTACGTAAACTTTCTCCACAACTCCGGTCACATCGTAACAGTTGTCCGGTGCTGCCTGTGGAACTGGCGTGAATGCCAATACCAATAAAGAAATAACTAAAAAGCTCAATGCCCAAGTGGCCCATTTCCACTTCTTCATATTCATTGTGGTTTAAAAAGCGGCGCAAAATTAATGGTTACCGCGATTTTTACAATAGGAAGATGTGTTCAGGGAAAATGCGTAACCAAGATCAAATATAATAACTAATCTTAATATAAATGATGCTTGCTACCAAACCAAAACGTGTCCGGTACGATTTTAATTGCCCTACCCGGTACAGTTTCTGCCGCTCCTACTGGGAAAGGTTGTTACGCTTCAACTGCAATGCCAGTTCATCAAGCTGCTTCTGATCGATCGGTGACGGCGCTTCGATCATCATATCGCGCCCCATGTTGTTTTTTGGGAAAGCGATAAAGTCGCGGATGGAATTCTGCCCGTTCATCACGGCACACAACCGGTCAAAACCAAATGCTATCCCACCGTGAGGAGGAGCTCCGTATTCGAAAGCCCCCAGCAGGAACCCAAATTGAGCTTCCGCTTCTTCTTTGGTAAATCCGAGCAGGTCAAAGTTTTTACTCTGCAGGTTCCGGTTGTGGATACGGATCGACCCTCCGCCGATCTCTACACCGTTGAGAACCAGGTCATAGGCATCTGCCCGCAAGGCTTTCAAGGTGGCAAAATCGCCATTCTGCATGCGCTCGATGTCATCTTTTTTAGGCGAGGTGAACGGATGGTGCATGGCAAAGAAACGTTGCGCATCTTCGTCCCATTCGAGCAATGGAAAATCGACTACCCAGAGCGGATTCACCTTTTTCGGGTCCCGCAGTCCCAGGCGCTCGCCCATCTCCAGGCGAAGGGCACCCAGTTGTGAACGGGTTTTTTCCGCTTCTCCGGCCAGGATCAGCACCAGGTCACCTGGCCTGGCCCCAAAGCGTTCACCCCAGGCATGCAGTTGTTCGTCGGTATAAAATTTTCCAATGCTGGATTTGATGGTACCATCACTCTGGTATTTGATGTAGACCAGGCCCTTGGCTCCGACCTGGGGACGTTTAACCCAGTCGGTCAGGGCATTGATGTCTTTGTTCGAATAGGTGTCAGCGATACCCGGAGCACAAATGCCCACCACCAGCTCTGCGCTGTCGAAGACGGGGAATCCCTGGTTTTGTGCCAGCTCATTGAGCTCCACGAACTCCATCCCGAAGCGGGTGTCCGGTTTGTCGGATCCATACCTGGCAATCGCATCGTCGTACGACATGCGCGGGAAAGTATTGAGTTCGATACCGAGGACTTCGCGGTACAGATGTTTGGTCAGGCCTTCAAAGGTGTTCAGGATGTCTTCGCGGGTGACGAAAGCCATCTCGCAGTCGATCTGGGTGAACTCTGGCTGGCGGTCGGCACGCAGATCCTCATCACGGAAACATTTTACGATCTGAAAATAACGATCGAAGCCGGCCACCATCAGGATCTGCTTGAAGGTTTGCGGCGACTGGGGCAGCGCATAAAACTGGTTGGGGTTTAAGCGGCTTGGCACCACAAAGTCACGTGCTCCTTCCGGGGTACTCTTGATCAGGAATGGCGTCTCAATCTCCAGGAAGCCCTGGCCGGACAAATACTTCCGGGTCTCCAGCCCCATCCGGGCGCGAAAGATGATGTTTTGCTGTACCGGGGTACGGCGCAGGTCAAGGTAGCGGTATTTCATCCGGAGGTCGTCACCCCCATCGGTGTCGTCTTCAATGGTAAAGGGAGGCACCTTACTTGGGTTCAGCAGGTTGAGTGCGGCTACTTCGATCTCGATGTCCCCGGTAGCCCGGTTTGGATTTTTGGCGCTCCGTTCACGCACCTTGCCGGTCACCTGAATGACGAATTCGCGGCCCAGCTTACGGGCTTGTTCGCATAGCGCGGCATTGTCTTCCATATTGAAGACGATCTGCGTGATGCCATAACGATCCCGGACATCCACAAAGGTCATCCCTCCGAAGTCTCTGCCCGCCTGCACCCAGCCGGCCAGGGTCACCTCTTTTCCAACATCAGCGATGCGTAGTTCGCCACAGGTATGTGTTCTGTACATGGTATTCCTATTTAATCCTGAACGAAGCTTTTACTTCGCGCTGCAAAAGTCCGAAAAATCTGAGAAGAAAGGTAGAAGAGGTTAAAGAAAGGGATAAAGGTAAAAGAGGTAGCAGAGGTAAAAGAGGTAGCAGAAGTAAAAGAGGTAGCAGAAGTAAAAGAGGTAGCAGAAGTAGTTCTGACCAAGCGTCCGGAAATGGATGAGCTATCTCGACAGCCCATTCAACATTCAACATTCAACATTTTACCCCACCACTCCTTCCTGGAACAAGTCACCCTGCTTACGGAAACGATTGGGGTTTTCCATGCGCAGCAACCACTTCTTGATGGTCAGTCCCCCCGAATAACCACCCCAGTCGCCATTCTTTCCGATGACCCGGTGGCAGGGGATGATAATGGGCAATGGATTGTGGTGGTTGGCCTGACCTACCGCACGTACGGCTTTTGGGTTACCCAGCCGTTTGGCAATGTCAAAATAGGAACGGGTCCTGCCAAAAGGAATGATCATCAGCGTCTTCCACACCTCCTGATAAAACCAGGGTGCCTCCCCAAAATCCAGGGGAATGCTGAACTGTGTCCTCTTACCGGTAAAATATTCATCCAGCTGCTTAAAAGTCTGAACCAGGATAGGATGCTCCGGGGCGTCCGGCTCCTTTACATCAGAAGATGAATTCAAATGAATCTGGGTAAGTCCCTTGTCGGTAGCATGTAATTCCAACCAGCCAATCGGTGATTGGTAATACGAGACAACCATTCTCAGTTAGCTATTTACTTTGGTAATATACAAATAATCTGGATATGTATCCGTTTGGGTCATGGTTTAACCCAGAGACAACGCCAAAGGCACCTGGGAAAGCACTTTGTGTCATTCCCGCGCTAATTGGACCAGACTTTTAGCTGAAACGGTGACAATTCGTGACAACTCATTAAAAACGTTTACAATGCAGGACTGCCGGGCATCCATTTTCAGGCTACTTTTGCCTATTCAAGCAGCTGTTGTGAGCAAAAGTGCGCGAACCATATTAATCATTCTTCTGGTCATCGTTGTCCCCTTTCTGATCTATGCTTTCGTACAGATCCGTGCCCTCAGCCAGGATGAAAAAATGGCGGAGGCCATCTATGAAAAGCAAATGGAGACGGTACTTTTTTCCCTGAATCAGTATGCCGACGACCGGATGCAGCAGTGGGTCAATAAATTGGCCGATAAGACCTACCCCATCGTTCGGAATGCAAACGATTTGGTCCTTGGCAACGAAGCCATTCAATTGTTGGTCATCCGGCACATTCCCAACCGGCAGGACAGTTTGTGCTACAGTGATTACGTCTCTCACGATCCTGGTGCCTCAGCACAAATTGACCAATGGTATGCTGAGCAAGATTCTACCATCACCAGGCTGACCAATTATTTAAAGGCCGGGTTCCGGAAGATTCAGCCAGCCATCGGCATGCCGCCAATTTCCGGGCTGAACCCTGTACAGGGCGCTATGACCGTCATGGTTTTCGACAAAGATTCCTCTCTTTATAATGCATTGTTCATATTCGATTTGAATTATTGGGTAGCATCGGTATTGGGGCCTAAAATGCAGGAACTATCCCAAAACGAGTATCTATTGTCGGTGATCCAGATAAACCCAGAAAATAATAACCTGAATACCCTATACAGTACCGGCGAGTTTGATTCCGGACAAGAGTATACCGAACGTTCTTTATGGATATTGCCGGACACCTACCTGACGATCCAATCCATAGGCACCAGTTATGCGGAATTAATTCGCAATAGAAACCGGACCAATCTGGCTTTCCTCTTTTTCTCTCTCACCACGGTATTGATCGGTGCTTTCTTAATATTTCGCAATGCTCAAAAAGCCCTTAAAATAGCACAGCTCAAATCGGATTTCGTCTCCAATGTTTCCCATGAGATAAGAACCCCTCTTTCACTGATCCGTATGTACGCCGAAACCCTGATGCTGGGCAGATTAGGGAATGAAGCTAAAAAACAAAACTATTACGAAGTCATCCATCGCGAGTCCGGACGTTTGACTTATCTCGTCAATAACATCCTGGACTTCGCACGTATCGAAGCCAACCGGACCTCCTACCACAAAGCAGAAGCCGACATGAATGTTATAGCCCGGGACCTGTACGACACCTATACCTATACCTTCAAAGAAAAAGAAATTGACTGCGTACTGACACTCTGCCAGGCGCCGGTACCCATCCTGGCAGACGACCAGGCCTTTGAGGCTGCACTTTCCAATCTCATCGACAACGCCATAAAATACAGTCCAGAAAAGAGCAGGATCCATATCACTACCAGCAAGAACGATCGATACGGCTATTGTCAGGTAGCGGATGAAGGGATTGGTATCAGCCCGGAAAACCAGACGAAAATATTTGAGCAATTTTACCGGGTCGAAGATGCCCTGACTCAAAAAACCAAAGGCACCGGTCTCGGGCTAAGCCTGGTAAAGCACATCATGCAGGAACATGGTGGTGAGGTGAATGTCACATCCAGGCCTGGACAGGGCAGCACCTTTACCCTTAGGTTTCCGCTTATAACGCACACAGAATGACGAAAATACTTATTACCGATGACGAACCCTTAATGTGCCGCGGACTGGCCGACAACCTGGAATTTGAAGGTTATCAGGTCGATACTGCAGCAAATGGCAAGGAAGCTCTTGTCAAGATATCTTCCAATTTTTACGATTTACTGATCCTGGATGTCATGATGCCTGAGATGTCGGGCTTCGATGTGTGCCGCAAACTCCGCCAGCAAAAAAATGATATACCGGTCATTCTGCTCACCGCCAAAGGGGAAGAAATTGACCGCGTTCTTGGCCTCGAGCTGGGTGCAGATGACTACATTGTCAAACCCTTTAGTTTACGGGAATTACTCGCCCGCGTAAAAGCCATATTACGCCGGACCTCTGGCGGTCAAAACACTGCGGGAGCCTTCGAAACCATCGGACTCGTGGAAGTTGATTTTACGAATTATGTAGCCATTGTTTCGGGCAAAGAAATAAAACTGTCCCACCGGGAATTTGAAGTGTTGCATTTTTTATGGCAGAATAAACACCAGATTGTACGGCGTGACGACCTCTTGAAAAATATCTGGCAATACGATGAATTTCCTTCAACCCGCACCATCGATAATTTCATTTTACGTCTCCGTCAGAAGGTGGAAATAAACCCAAATGATCCGAAAATTATACTGACCGTGCATGGCATGGGTTATAAAATGGTTTGATTCAAATTTACATGACATCTTATGACATTTGTTTACCTGAGCATAACACCTGACAACAATTACCGGGTTTATTTTGAATGTAAAATATTCAATAACTCAAATGTCAACCGTCATGCAAATGCAATTCATCTTAACCCTGACTTTATTTGGTTTATTATTCGAAAAAACAACCTTCTGCCAGTCATCAGTTTATCAGCAGGCAAGCTACAAACACAAGCCAATAGTGGAGATGACCATTAATAATAAAAAAACCTGGGTATTACTCGATACCGGATCGGATATTACCATTCTGGATATTAAATCCAGGAAATACCTGGGCTTCAGCACCATCCAGAATGGGAGCAGGTCAGTTCCGGGACTTGGCTCAAGTAATAACCGGCTTTACCGGGTAAAAAATGTCAGATTGCAATTTGGCGAAACGCCTTTGTACTGCCCAATGTACGCCTTTGATCTCACCAATGTGGCAGAATCTATTGAAGCAAGAACCGGGAAAAGGATAACAGCTATCATCGGCACCACGCTCATGCAGTCTTATGGATTTGTCATTGATATGGGAAATAATTCTGTCGTCATGTACCATCAAACGAATAGTAAAAACCCGGAATAAATTATTCCATGATTAAATAGGAAACGTATCTGTCACCATCTGAAAATAAGGTATGCAAAAGCGAAATAAATCCACCCTTTTAATAATGATCATCTTAATCCTGGCATCCACATTTTCCCTTACTGCACAGGAAAAAGGTAAAGAAAGCCGGTGGGAGGAATTGCCATTACGTAATTGGTTTATGGAATGGTTGTTTGGTGAAAATAATATTGGAGAAAGCCAAAATTACGTCTCTGAGGACCTCACCCGGAAAATCAACCTTTCTCAGTCCTGGAAATTTAGTATTGGAGACAACGTGAACTGGGCTTCGCCATCTTATTCCGACAAAAACTGGGAGAAAATCCGGGTACCTGCCCGGTGGGAAAATGAGGGCTTTAATGGCTATGATGGCTATGCCTGGTACCGGGTCCATTTCGATGGCCGGGAATTAATCCGCCAGGATGCCCATATATTATTACCCGGATTTATTGACGATGTGGATGAGACGTATCTGAATGGCACGCTGATCGGAAAAAGCGGCACCTTTCCTCCCCGGTTCCGCACCGCTTATGATTCGGACCGTAGTTATTTTATCCCCAATGAGCTGATCAATTTCAGCGGTGACAATGTCATTGCAATCCGGGTATACGATGAAACCATGGATGGTGGCATTATAGGCGGCAATCCGGGGATATATGCCCAGGAACAGAGTGCTGCTGTCAAACAGGGATTTTATGGACCCTGGAAATTCACCACCAGCAATCAAGCAGATTATATCCGGCCCGATTATGACGATACCAAATGGGAGACCCTTCTGGTGCCGAATTTCTGGGATAATCAGGGCTATCGCTCCTATGATGGTACCGGGTGGTATCGCAAGACATTCCGGCTGAATTTCACCCCCCAGAGCAATCAAAAATATTATCTGGTCCTGGGTAAGATCGACGACTTTGATGTCACCTATCTGAACGGCCAAAAAATAGGCGAAACCAATGACGGACGCGAGCTGGGTGAAAGTCAATCGTTTTCAAAATTGAGGGTATACCCCATCCCGGATGGCTTACTCCATGCTACCGGAAACAATGTGATTGCCGTCAAGGTGGTCGATATCGGGAAAGATGGAGGTATCTACCGGGGACCGGTCGGTATCGTGGAAGAGTCCGCCATTACGAAAATCGTACGCAGCAACTAACTGTTCACCGGGGAGCCATAGACTTCCCGGATAGCAGCATAGAGCGCTGGTTCCGATTCCACCATCTTTTGCTGAAAAGTAAAATAACAGGCCGTGGCCACTCCCCAGAAATCAAGCTCTTCAAAGCCGGTAAATTTTTGCCATTGGTCCAGGGACTGCCCGGAGATTCGGGTCAATACCTCCCAATGCTGTGGGGAGGATGGAGGATACTGCTTCTGATCAAAGACAAACTGGAATACTCTGCCCCATTCGTAATACGCCAGGTTAAGGAACCGGTCCGGCCGCATCCAGGCAGCCATCAGCTGCTCCAGGGAATAGATCTGTACCTGATCGGTAAAATCGGTCTCGCTGGCATGCAGAAACTGATGATTCGGTGAGGGAAAAGGATGCTTGTAAAAGACCACGCGTTCAAAGGGTGATAACAGGGCTTTCTCCTGATCCCACGAGATAATGACCGCCGCCAGACTGACCATGACCTTCGCTTCTTCCGGGATGGTATCCATGCTCATGCCGCTGAAGTCGGATCCTTCCATGTGTAATACCAGTCGTTCTTCCAGTTTTTTTTGCGCTTCCGGATCCAGGCGGGTTATCCAGGGCACCAGGCGATGTAAAAACTTCCGCAAAGGTTCATCCAGGGTAGGCCGGTAGCGCTGCACATACCAATAATCCAGTTGAGGCGTAAAGATGTATACCACCATCAGTAACAATGCCGGTGGGATGATCCATACCATCACGCCCTCCTTTTCTTCTACAAAGGCAAGGTAGAGCACGATCATGATCCATAAGGCAAGCGGTACCGTCAGGCGCCTGGAAAACATATCATGAATTCATTTAATATGAATGCAATTATAGTGAAAATAATATTAGCTATCTGCTATTGGTAGTCAGACTTTAAGCATCGGAGAAGGCAATTGAAGCAATCTTGAACCAATTGATGTGTTTTTTCAGGACCGGTAGGGCATACCAGGTCTTCCTCTCCCCTTCTTTCCAGCCCCCCTTTTGAAATCAATAAGTTGGACAGGATGTGAATCATATTACCCAGTAAATTGTAAATTCCCAATACGGATATATGACACGGGCCGGTATTCGTCGTTTAGAATAGCATGTGAAATCAACAATTTATTTGGATTGAATTGGATCAATAAATTGAACAGCATCAACATAAGGCGGCACTTCTGCTGCCTGAAAGCATTGCATTTCGGCCTCCTGTTCCTGGTCCTGTTTCCCCGTACATCTTCTGCTCAATTCCAAATCAACGGCGCTGCCCGCCGGCTCGACAGCATATGTTACGAACTGACTCAGGATGTCATGTTTGTTGCCGGCTCGATCTGGAATGTCAATCAGATTAACCTGAATGAATCCTTTGAAGCGATCATGGACATCTTTCTGGGCTGTACGGATGCCAATGGAGCCGATGGGATCGTATTCGGGTTCCAACCGGTCAGTACCTCCATCGGTGAGGCCGGTGAAGGATTAGGGTTTCAATTTGTACGGCCTTCCATAGGTATTGAATTCGATACCTGGCAGAATTTCAATCTTGATGACCCTGCTTACGACCACATAGCCATCATCCGCAACGGTGATGTGGACCATGGATCGAACAATACGCTGGCTGGTCCGGTCCAGGCGCTGGCCAGCAGTCCGAATATTGAAGATTGCCAGTACCACAATGTGCGTGTGGTCTGGGATGCCCAGGTGCACCGCCTGGATGTGTATATGGACTGTGACCTGCGATTGTCCTACCAGGGTGACATTGTAACCAACATCTTCGGCGGTATTCCCTATGTCTTCTGGGGATTTACTTCAGCTACCGGTGGCTCATCCAATGTGCAGCGCATCTGCATGCGGTATACCACATTCCTCAATGACATTCAGGACCAGGTCATCTGCCCGGGAGAAGCCATACCGCTGATTTCTGGCATCATGCAGGATGTGTACTGGGAACCAACCCAGGGATTAAATAACCCGTTCAGTCCCAATCCCATTGCCCAGCCGGCACAGAGCACCACCTACACCCTTTATTTCCCCGATGCCTGCGATACGTTTGCACTGGATCAGGTCCAGGTGGAAGTCCTCGACCGCAAGATACCATTTGACCTCGGACCGGATACCGTCATCTGTGAACAAGGGCTGACGATCAACATTCCCTATCCGGGGGCAACAGCCGTATGGAATGGCCGGGATACCAGCGTAGCCTATCCGATCACCCAGACCGGAACGTACCGGGTGGCACTGCACCGCGTGGACACCGTGTGTACATTTACCGACACCATAGAAGTCGGTCTACCTGAACCTATCCAGCTTACACTGGCAAAAGACACCACCATCTGCGCCAGCGAATCCTGGATCATAGACCTCCAGGATGGCCGGTTAAATTCATTTCGATGGAATACTGCCGACAGCCTGAATCCGGTCCAGACCATTACCTCTGCCGGCATTTATGCAGTAACGGTCTCTGATGGCTGTGTCTCCACCACCAGGTCAACACAGGTGCAGCTGATGGAATGTGGCGGGGTATTCATCCCCAATGTTTTTTCACCCAATGGGGATGCCGTAAACGACCTGTTTGAAGTCGTCCACGACGGATCCGTGGAATCCTTCATTTATTTCCGGATTTATGACCGTTGGGGCAACCTGATTTATGATGCCCCGGTCTCGGGCAGCAGTTCACCGCAATGGAATGGAACCGCTGCCGGGCAAGAACTACCTCCCGGGGTTTATGTATATCAGGTAAGGTATCAATTGTTTGGCGGCCTTCCGCAGAACAAAGCCGGAACCGTCACCCTGATCCGGTAAGGACAAAAAATGCAGTGGTTTATTTTGGGTTAATAAAAAAGAGTATAAATTTGCATTCCCTTTCGGTGAAGTACCGTAAGGCTTGATTGAAGAATGGTACCTTAGCTCAGTTGGTAGAGCACAGGACTGAAAATCCTGGTGTCCCCAGTTCGACCCTGGGAGGTACCACCAAATCCTGAATTAATAGCTGGATTCATGAATTATCCAATACATCATCACCATCATCATATGCTGTTCCCGTGGGCAGCTGGTGAAGCGGTATGATGTAAGGTCAACTATGAAAAAACATCAAAGGCTTGCCAACTGCTTGGTAAGCCTTTTTTATTTTAACACCATACCATGGAACGATTAAAGATTGCTATTCAAAAGTCCGGAAGATTGCTGGAAGACTCCCTCGGGTTGCTCAGCGATTGTTCGATCAAAGTGGACAACGGCCGCGACCAGTTGCGCGCCCAGGCCAAGAATTTTCCGCTTGATGTTCTTTACCTGCGCAATTCGGACATCCCCCAATACGTCGAAGACGGTGTCGCCGACATCGGTATCATCGGAGAAAATTTACTGGTAGAGACCGGCTGCCAGCTGGATACGGTCCTGCCACTGGGCTTTGCCAAATGCCGCCTGTCCCTGGCCGTACCGAAAGGCCAGCCTTACGCCGGCATCGGCGACTTTCAGGGCAAAAAAATAGCCACCTCCTACCCGAATACCTTACGCAACTATCTGGAACAAAACCAGGTGGATGCCGAGATCCATGTCATCTCCGGCTCCGTCGAAATAGCCCCCGCCATCGGACTGGCCGAGGGGATCTGTGACCTGGTCAGTTCCGGTAACACCCTCTTCCAGAATAATCTGGTTGAGAAAGAAGTGATCCTGCGATCCGAAGCGGTGCTGGCGGCTACCCCTCATATGAGTGAAGCCAAGAGGCGGATCCTGGATCAGCTGGTATTCCGGATGGAATCGGTATTGAAAGCACAAAGCAACAAATACATCCTTCTTAACGCCCCCAACGAGCGTCTTGAAGAGATCATTGCCATCCTGCCCGGGATGAAAAGTCCGACGGTATTGCCGCTGGCCATGTCCGGATGGAGTTCGGTGCATACCGTCATCCAGGAAGATAAATTCTGGGAGATCATCCATGAACTGAAAGCGAAAGGAGCCCAGGGAATCCTGGTGGTACCCATCCAAAAAATGATCATCTGATGCGACAATTCAATGAGCCAACACGAGACCGCTGGCCGGATCTCATCACCCGCCCGGTGATGGACTGGTCGCAGATCACCGGGAAAGTACAGCCTATCCTGGATGCGGTCAGAAATGAGGGAGACGACGCCGTCCTTCGCTTCACAGCTCTGTTTGATGGTGCAGAACTCGGCCACCTTGCAGTATCCGAAGAGGAAATCCAAGCAGCTTATGCACAAGTCGATGATGGCTTACTGGATGCTATCCGGACGGCCGCAAAAAACATCGAGCGGTTTCATCAATTACAAAAAGATCCCGAACGGCAGCTGGAGACATCTCCCGGCGTCACCTGCTGGCAAAAGAGCGTACCCATCGAGAAAGTAGGCCTGTATATTCCGGGAGGCACCGCACCGCTCTTCTCCACTATCCTGATGCTGGCCATTCCAGCACGCATTGCCGGATGCAGGGAGGTCATCATTTGTACACCCCCGGACAAAAATGGTAACCTGATCCCCGAAATGCTGGTTGCGGCACATGAAGTAGGTGTTGGGAAGATCTTCAAAGCCGGCGGTGCGCAGGCCATTGCAGCAATGGCTTATGGAACCGCCACCATACCCCGGGTTTATAAGATCTTCGGACCCGGCAACCAGTATGTTACCGCCGCCAAGCAGCTGGTCCAGCAACAGGGTGTGGCCATCGATTTACCGGCCGGACCATCTGAAGTGCTGGTATGGGCTGGGGCCGGAAGTATACCTGCTTTCCTGGCTGCAGATCTGCTGTCCCAGGCCGAACATGGAGTCGACTCCCAGGTCGTGCTGGTAGCCCGGGATAAAGTCCTGGTGGAAGCGACCCTGGAAGAAGTTGATCGCCAGTGCGCCGCGCTGCCCCGGAGCGACCTGGCCCTGGGTGCACTTGCTCACAGCAAATCGATACTCCTGCAGGAAGAACAAGACATGGTTGATTTTGTTAATGCATACGCTCCTGAACATTTAATCATTACCGGAGAAAATGCCGACCAGAGAGCCAGTCAGATCATCAATGCGGGCTCGGTGTTCATCGGTAATTTTACCCCGGAATCCGCCGGAGATTATGCCTCTGGCACCAATCATACCTTGCCTACCAATGGTTATGCCCGTTCATACAGCGGTGTTAACCTGGACGCCTATCTGAAAAAAATAACCTTCCAGAAAATCACACCGGCAGGACTACAAAACCTGGGGCCGGCAATTATTGCCATGGCAGAGGCAGAGCAACTGCAAGCTCATGCCCGCGCGGTATCCATCCGATTACAAAATCTCAACGATCAGTCATCATGAATCTGGAAAATCTGGTACGGCCAAACATCTGGCGATTGACACCCTATTCCTCAGCAAGGCATGACTTCGAAGGCACCGGCGGAATCCACCTGGACGCCAATGAAAACCCTTACGAAACCGGCCTGAACCGCTATCCGGATCCACATCACGCTCTGGTAAGGGAGAAGATTGCCGCCATCAAAGGAGTTCCCGCCGAATACATCGCCCTCGGCAACGGCAGCGATGAGATCATTGACCTGATGATCCGCATCTTTTGCCAACCGGGCATCGATCAAATTATGACATTGGATCCTACCTATGGGATGTACCGGGTTGCCGCCGACATTTGCGATGTCCAGACGATAGCTGTCAGCCTGGACGACGATTACCAGCCGATACCGGACGCCATCGCCCAAGCAACCACGCCCCAGACCAAACTGCTGTTCCTTTGCCACCCTAACAACCCAACGGCTAATGCGCTGGATCAAAATCTGGTCCACCGCATCGTCGAAGCCTTTACTGGTATTGTGGTTATCGATGAAGCGTACATTGACTTTTGCCCGGATAAATCATTTGTTCCCTGGATCAAGCGCTACCCCAATCTGGTGATCATGCAGACCTTCTCCAAAGCCTGGGGACTGGCAGGGATACGACTGGGTATGGCTTTTTCCACACCGGAAATCATCAAACTCATTTATAAAGTCAAACCACCCTATAATATAAGCACCTATACCCAGGAGCAAGCCCTGCAGTCGATCCGCAATAAAAACCAAAAAGACTGGTGGGTCCAAAAGATCCTGGATCAGCGTCAGTGGCTGACTGTTGAGCTGGAAAAACTACCTATGGTCGAAAGGGTCTATCCTTCGGACACCAATTTTATTCTGGTCCGGGTGGATGATGCAAAAAAATGGTATGACCATCTGCGTCAGGAAGGCATCATTGTGCGCAACCGGTCCAATGTACATCTGTGTGAAGGGTGTCTGCGCATTACGGTAGGTACTGCACTGGAAAACGATGCATTGATTCAAGCTTTCAAAAACGCCTGATCATGGGAAAAAAAATATTATTTATTGACCGTGACGGAACATTGATCAAAGAGCCCTACGACTTCCAGGTTGACAGCCTGGCAAAACTGGACTTTGTCCCGGGAGTATTCACCTGGCTGGGTCGCATTGCCCGTGAATTGGACTTTGAGCTGGTCATGATCACCAATCAGGATGGCCTGGGCACGCCGTCATTCCCGGAATCGGACTTCTGGCCAGCACAGCAAAAAATGCTTGAAGCATTATCCGGCGAAGGCATTCATTTTGATGCTATATTTATCGACCGCACGCTGCCAGAGGAAAATGCGCCTACCCGCAAACCCGGCACTGCTTTATTGACTGGCTATCTCTCCGGTGATTACGATCTGAGCCATTCATTTGTCATCGGCGACCGGGAGACGGATCTGATGCTGGCACGCAATCTGGGTTGCCAGGGTATCCACATCCGGCCGCTGGATCCAGTGTTGAAAGATATCACACTGGAGTCCATCACTGCACTGACGACCGGCTCCTGGGAGGCAATCTACCGGCTTCTGAAACTGGGAACACGCACTGCCGAAATACGCCGCACCACCAAAGAAACCGATGTACTGATCCAGCTCAACCTGGATGGCTCCGGCAAGAGTGTCATAGCTACCGGTCTGGGTTTCTTTGATCACATGCTGGACCAGATCGCCAGGCACGCCGGCATAGATCTTACTGTTAAAGTCGACGGAGATCTGGAAGTGGATGAACATCATACGATCGAAGATACGGCACTGGCATTGGGTGAAGCCTTCCGTAAGACGTTGGGCGACAAGAAAGGCTTACAACGATATGGCTTCTATTTACCGATGGATGATAGCCTGGCCCACGTAGGCATTGATTTCGGTGGGAGACCATGGTTAGTTTGGGATGCTGAATTCCGCCGTGAACGGATCGGTGATGTACCCACCGAACTCTTCTTTCATTTTTTCAAGTCCTTTACCGATACAGCGGCTTGCAATCTGAACATCCTGTGCACCGGTGACAACGAACACCATAAGATCGAATCCATCTTCAAAGCATTTGCCCGGGCCATCCGAATGGCTATACGTCGTGACCCCGCCGATGATTCGTTACCCACCACAAAAGGTACGTTATGAAAGATATAGTCATCATTCAGTACAATGCCGGCAATGTGCGTTCGGTCCTTTTTGCACTGGAACGCATGGGAGTACATGCCACCCTTACCGGCGATCATGACCGTATCCGGCAAGCCGATAAAGTCATTTTCCCGGGTGTGGGAGAAGCCAGTTCGACGATGGCATACCTGCGCCGCCACGGATTGGATGAGGTTATACGTAGCCTGACGCAACCGGTCCTGGGCGTATGTCTGGGTATGCAGTTGCTCTGCACGCACTCGGAAGAAAATGATACCGAATGCCTGGGCATCATACCGCAGAAGGTGAAACGTTTCGTGCCAAAAAATCAATCCGAACATAAGGTGCCTCATATGGGTTGGAATGCCATCCACCGCGAACCGGGAAGTTT
Source organism: Lewinellaceae bacterium (assembly GCA_020636135.1). NCBI lineage: Bacteria > Pseudomonadati > Bacteroidota > Saprospiria > Saprospirales > Lewinellaceae > Lewinellaceae bacterium. The sequence continues at coordinate 415,086 of JACJYK010000001.1, read as the reverse complement.
TTTGCCGGAATCCGTAGAGGGAGAATACGTCTATTTTGTACACAGCTACTATGCCGAGCAAGGCCCCTATACGGCAGCCACCTGCAATTATATTGAGCCCTTTTCAGCGGCGATGCAAAAAGACAACTTTGTGGCTACACAATTTCACCCGGAAAAGTCAGGCCCGGTAGGCGCCCGGATTCTGGAACAATTTGTAAAAGGATAAACCATGCTGATATTTCCTGCCATTGATATGCTGGGCGGTCAATGTGTACGACTGTTTCAGGGCGATTACAGTCAGGAGACCGTTTATGCCAATGATCCGGTAGCTATGGCGCAAACCCTGGAGAATGCCGGATTTACCCACCTGCATCTGGTGGATCTGGAAGGAGCAAAAGCAAAAAAAGTAATCCACTGGAACCAGGTGGAAGGAATCCTGAAGCATACCCGGCTCATCGTCGATTTTGGCGGAGGGATTCGTAACCGCGAAGAGGTGGAACGCCTTTTTGAGCTGGGGGTGGACAAAGTCAATATCGGCAGTCTGGCCTACCGCGAACCGGAGCTATTCACCTCCTGGATCGAGGTTTTCGGCGCGGACCGCATCATTCTTTCTGCGGATGTCCGTGACAATTACATTGCCACCCATGGATGGCAGGCCACGGAATCAACCTTATTGTCCGACTACATAGCGGATATGGAGTCGCGGGGAATCACCTGGCTTACCGTGACCGATATATCGAAAGATGGTGCCATGACCGGGCCGGCTACCGGATTGTACCGCTCCGTATGCCATACATTCCCAGGCCAAAACCTGATCGCCAGCGGCGGTATAAGGAACCTTGACGATGTCATGGCCGTCCACGATGCCGGTTGCCGGGGAGCCATCATCGGTAAGGCCATTTACGAAAAGACCATCGATCTGACCGCTCTGGTCCAACTTCAAACCAGCTGATATGTTAGCAAAACGCATCATTCCCTGCCTCGATGTCAAAGACGGGCGCACCGTCAAAGGCATCAACTTTGTCAACCTGCGTGATGCCGGCGACCCGGTAGAACTGGGAGCAGCTTACAGTCGTCAGGGCGCTGATGAGCTGGTCTTCCTGGACATTACCGCTACGCATGAGAAGCGGAAGACCCTGGCAGAGCTTGCACGTCATGTGGCTGCCGAGCTGAATATTCCATTTACGATCGGCGGAGGCATCAGCTCGGTTGCAGATGTTGGCGTACTCCTGGAATCAGGGGCCGACAAGGTTTCCATCAATTCTGCAGCGGTACGCAATCCCGACCTCATCAACGACCTGAGTAAAGAATTCGGTAGCCAGTGTATCGTCCTTGCCATCGATGCCAAACAGATGGAGCAGGGTTGGTATGTGCACCTGAATGGAGGACGCATACCAACCGAACTGGAGTTGTTTGCCTGGGCACGGGAAGGCACCGAACGTGGCGCAGGTGAGATCCTGTTCACCTCCATGGACCACGATGGAACCAAACAGGGATTTGCCCTGGAAGCCACGGCGCGGCTATCGGATCTGTTGCCAATTCCCATCATTGCATCCGGTGGCGCGGGAACCATGGAACATTTTAAGCAGGTGTTCACCACCGGAAAAGCCGATGCCGGACTTGCAGCCAGCATCTTTCACTTTGGTGAAATACCCATACCTTCATTAAAAAATTATTTAGCGGGTCAAGGCATTACCATGCGAATCATATAAGTAATTATCTTTATGCGTATGTTGAATCAAGCCACAATCGAAAAACTGGACTTTGCCAAGGGCGACGGACTCATCCCGGTGATCATCCAGGATAATCAATCCGAAGCCGTCCTGATGCTTGGCTATATGGACAAAGAAGCCCTCCAACAGACCATCGCCACCAAGATGGTTACCTTTTACAGCCGCAGTAAGGACCGGCTATGGACCAAGGGTGAAACCAGCGGAAATTTCCTGCATCTGAAGTCAGTCCAGGTAGATTGTGACAACGACACCCTACTCATGCGCGTCAAGCCGGACGGACCGGTATGCCATACCGGTGATGACACCTGTTTTGGAGACATCAACGAAAGAAAATTTTTCCTCCATAAACTGGGCAAGATCATCCGTCAGCGCAAAGAAGAAGGAGATCCCACCAGTTATACCAATAAACTGCTCAACCGGGGCATCAACAAGATCGCCCAGAAAGTGGGTGAGGAAGCTGTCGAGCTGGTCATCGAAGCCAAGGACAGCAACCGCCGGCTTTTTGTAGGCGAGGCTGCGGACCTGCTCTATCACTTCATGGTCCTTCTCGAAGCCAAAGAAATACGGCTCAAAGAGATCGAACAGGAGCTGGAAAGAAGGCACCTGGTGAAGACGAAGGGAAGACCTTGAGAAAGGTTGAATGGTGAAGGTTGAATGGTGAATGGACAGGACATGTATAACGTGTTTCCGTGGGAATAGCGTACAGCGTAAAGCATTTTACCACTAAGGCATATAGGTCACTAAGAAGCACTAAGAATAGGCTTCATATGTTTTCGTTTTTAGGTGTTTTCCTTACCTGCAAACAGCATACAGCAAACAACGAACAGCTTTTTTACCAAATTGTCATCTCGACTAAGCCAGCTGAAAGTGGCGCACGGAGAGATCTCTGATAAGGTGTTTTCATGTTTCCTTGCTAACAACTAACAGCGTACAGCGTAAAGCATTTTACCACTAAGGCATATAGGTCACTAAGAAGCACTAAGAATTGAGTTAATGTGTTTTCGTGTTTTCGTGTTTTCGTGCGAATAGCGAAATGCCTACAGCGTACAGCGTAAAGCATTTTACCACTAAGACACAAAGGGCACTGAGGTACACTAAGAATTGAGTTAATGTGTTTTCGTGTTTTCGTGCGAATAGCGTACAGCGAATAGCGAATAGCGAATAGCGTACAGCGTGCCGCCCCCTAAAACCACCTGATCACCAGATTGACCAGCCAGGTTTTCCAGGCCCGGGCCGGTGGAAAAATCAAATCAATCAAGCTGTAGCGGAAGACCTGATCGTAGACTGCTTTCTGGTTGGTGAATTCCAGAAAACCGAAGTATCCGTGACTCGCTCCGATCCCACTGGTATTTACTCCCCCGAAAGGCAAATCACTATTGTAAAAATGCAGGGCACTGTTATTGATGCAAACATTCCCGCTGTTGGTTTGGCGAAGGATTTTTTCTTCGATCACGCGTGAATTGGTATAAACATATAAGGTGAGTGGCTTCGGGTCGCTGTTGATCTTACGGATGACCTCATCGATATCTTTGTATTTGTGGACCGGCAATATCGGACCGAAAATTTCACCTTTCATCAGACTGGATTCCAGAGAAACTTCACTGAGCAAGGTAGGCTGCATGTATCGTTCAGCTTCATCCATCCGACCCCCGTAACGGATGCGGGCGCCATTCCCCACCGCTTGCTCCATTCCGGATTTCAACCGCTGGAATTGATGACCATTCACCAAGCGGGCATAACTTGAACTGTTGGCCGGCTCTTTGCCAAACATCGACTCGATGACATCCTGTAAGGTCTGCATGAATGGCTCATAAATCTGTTCGTGGACATATAAATGATCGGGAGAAATGCATATCTGACCTGCATTGGAAAATTTCGCTGCCACAATCCGGCTTGCCGCCTGGGGAAGATGTGCGGATGCGTCCACAATGGTTGGTGTCTTCCCGCCCAGTTCCAGCGTCACGGAGGTAAGATGCTCGGCAGCTGCTTTCATAACGAGCTTACCGACACGCTCAGAGCCGGTGAAAAAGACATGATGAAACGGTAATTCCATCAGCGTACCAGAAGTATCTGCCCCCCCTTGAACGACGGCCACCTCCTCGGGCGGAAAGACTTCGGAAATAATTTTTTCGAGCATTAAAGCCGTATGGGGTACATTTTCAGACGGCTTAACAATGGCTGTATTACCAGCCGCTATGGCACTGACTAAGGGGATGATGGACAGATTGACCGGAAAATTCCACGGAGAAATGATCAGAACAACCCCTTTCGCCTCGGGAAATATGTAAGATCTGGATCCGATAAAAGGCAAGGCAGTAGGCACCTTTCTGCGTCGTGTCCAGTCACGCAAGTTTTTGCGAGCATGCCTGATCTCATGGAGAATGGGATAGATTTCGATCATATCCGTCTCGCCACTGGGCTTTCGAAAATCATTGTATAAAGCCTCCTGAATCGCTGTCTGATACTTGAGGACGGCATTTGCCAATGCTTTCAGGCGCCGGCTGCGTTCCCGCCAACTCGACGATGACATGCGCTGCCGGTTGTCACTTTGTGCATTAAATAGCGCTCTGATTTTTTCAGGCGGGGTACTTATTAGCTCCATACGATAACATGCTGTCCTTCGTAAAGGTATCTATTTTGATTACTTTGCGTGCATCTATGCAGACCATTGGCAGGGAGAAAAATAAACCGAAGAAAGTGCTGGTCATCCGCTTCAGCGCACTGGGTGATCTGGTGCTGATCACACCGGTCCTCCGCGTGCTCAAAGAGCAGGTTGGCGCAGAAGTCCATGTGATAACCAAAGATGTATTTAAACCCTTACTACTGCCTAATCCGCACGTTGACAAAATTTGGACCATCGGGGAAGGTATGCCCGCCGTTATCACCCAATTACAGGCCGAAAAATTCGATCACGTACTTGACCTGCATAAAAACCTGCGCAGCCTGCGCATCCGGATGGCTTTATGGCGGGTCCCGGTAAGCAGTTACCACAAAGCAAACTGGGCAAAATGGTTGATGGTACACTTCAAGATCAACCGGCTGCCCGGAGATCATATCGTCGAGCGGTATCTGGCCGCTGCCCATTCGCTGGGTGTAAAGCCAGATGGAAGAGGCCTGGACTTTTACATTCCAGAAAAACAAAAAATAAACCTTAACGAGCTTGGTCTGGTGTCTGATGGCTATACGGCTTTTGTCATCGGCGCCGCGCACTTCACGAAGCGCTTGCCCATCGAGAAATTGCTTGAAATTACCGGGCAGATACCGGGCAAAGTAGTACTGATCGGTGGCCCGGCCGAAAAAGAAACCGGCCTGGAACTGCAGAAAGCCTATCCGGGCAAAGTGCTGTCCACCTGCGGAGTCTTCAGTTTGATGGGCTCGGCTTCCATGGTGGAACAATCGCGTGCCGTTATTGCGCACGATACCGGGTTTATGCACATCGCTGCTGCCTTGCGTAAACCGGTCGTAGCCATCTTTGGAGGGACCCTGGCCGAGTACGGCTTCTGGCCCTATTACGGGAATGAACCCATCCCCTTCCAGAACGTGGAAGTAGCCAACCTGCCCTGCCGTCCCTGCTCACGATTTGGAAGAGGGGATTGTCCGAAAGGCCATTTCAAATGCATGATGGAGATCCGCCCGGAACAGGTCGTCCAGGCCTGGCAGGAAATACAATAACATGTAATTCTTAATCAAAAGTCGTTTTTTTGCTTCTGCTGATAGAATATTTGCAGTATTGCCCTCTGACTTTCATTATTTTTTAAAAAAAATTCAAAAATGACGAACAGACGCGATCCCAATTTATTTGGCCAAACCCCAAAGGCCATGAAACTCATCCTTTTTGGGGTAGGCTTTATTTTACTTTTTGTAATCCTGACCAATACTACTTTCCTGACCATTGATGCCGGTAACCGGGGCGTATTATTCCGTCGTTTCGGCGGTGGACTCGACAAAGAACACGTGTATGACCAGGGCTTTCATGTGGTCATGCCCTGGAATAAGATGTTCATTTACGACGTGCGCATCAATGAATCGTTTGAAACGATGGAAGTTCTCTCCAGTAATGGTCTGACCATCAAGGTGGAACTTAGTTACCGCTTCTCTCCGGATCCGCAAATGATCGGCTATCTGCATGATCTGATCGGCCCCGAATACCTTGAACGTATCGTCAAACCCGAGATCCGTTCTGCGACCCGTGAAGTGATCGGCAAATACCTTCCTGAAGAGTTGTATTCCACTAAAAGGGAAGCCATCCAGGATGAAATCTTCCATATGACCAGTGAAGCCATCAAGATTAAGTACATTAATCTGGATGCTGTGCTCATCCGGGAGGTAGCACTGCCGGAGACGGTACGGTCATCCATCGAGGAAAAACTGAAGACCGAGCAGGAGTCCTTACAGTACGAGTTCCGCCTGGAGAAAGAGCGGAAAGAAGCCGAGCGTAAAATCATTGAAGCTAAAGCCAAAGCAGAGGCCAACCGTATTTTGTCCGCCTCACTTTCTGACAAGATCCTGCAGGACAAAGGAATCGAAGCCACCCTACAGCTGGCTAATTCACCGAACTCCAAGGTCATCGTCGTCGGTGGTGGAGACAAAGGGCTGCCTTTGATCCTGGGCAATCAATAAGCAGGGAGAAAGGAGAAAGGGGAAAGGGGAAAGGAGAAGGGAGAAGGGAGAAAGGGGAATGACCTCCTATTCGGGCATCCTGGAATGCAACTTGCCATTCCGGACCTCAGCTCGGTGCGGATTCCGCCAGGCATGACGCAGTAAAACCCTGTAATTACTGGAGAAAAAAGCAATGAAAGCCGGAAGTGTTCCTTCCGGTTTTCCTTTTGGTGGCAACCTGTTTTAGATCATCCACAAATAACGGAGGTCTGAAGTCCGGAGGTTTGAAAAATTAAATTAATTTCAAGCTTTGGACTATTAAGCAAATGGATTATGCATACAGCCGACATTGTGGTGTTCACCATCTACTGCCTTACCATCCTCGGAATTGGACTTTATGTATCAAGGACCAAAAAAGGTCATGAGCGTGGAGCCGAAGATTATTTTCTGGCCGGCAAATCATTGCCCTGGTGGGCGATCGGGGCTTCACTCATTGCCGCCAATATTTCTGCCGAACAATTCATCGGTATGTCCGGTTCGGGATTTGCGATCGGTCTGGCGATCGCATCCTACGAATGGATGGCGGCCCTCACCCTGCTGGTCGTAGGAAAATTCTTCCTGCCGATCTTCATCGAGAAGAAACTGTATACCATTCCGGAATTTGTGGAAAAACGCTATTCCACCAACCTGAAAACCATCCTGGCGGTATTCTGGATCGCCTTGTTTATTTTTGTCAATCTGACCTCGGTCCTCTATTTGGGTGCGAAGGCCATGGATACCATCGTTGGTACCGGGGATGGCAGCATGATGATGCCTTTTGTCATCGGGCTGGCTTGTTTTGCAGCCGCGTATTCCCTCTGGGGAGGCCTTAGTGCGGTTGCATGGACAGACGTGGTACAGGTTGTTTTGCTGGTTATCGGTGGCTTTATCACCACTTTTATTGCATTGGGCAAGCTCACTCCGGACGGAAATATCTTCCACGGTTTCAGTTACCTGCTGGAAAAAGTACCGGAGAAGTTTTCTATGATCCTGGACAAAGGGGAGATCATCACCCCGGATGGACGTGATGCGTGGTGGGACCTTCCCGGACTCGCCGTATTGATCGGCGGGATGTGGGTTGCGAACCTGTATTACTGGGGCTTTAACCAATACATCATCCAGCGGACGCTGGCTGCCAAAGACTTACGCGAGTCCCAAAAAGGGATTGCATTTGCTGCCTTCCTGAAATTGTTGATCCCACTGATCGTGGTGATTCCGGGTATCATCGCCTTTGTTCTCAATGCCGATGCTTCTGGTGCCGTAACTCCGGAATCCGTTGATCCGCATTTTCTCGGCCTGAACGGACAGATCATTAACGACAACGCTGCGCCCTGGCTGATCAAATCTTTCGTACCGGTAGGTCTGAAAGGATTGGTCATGGCTGCATTGGCAGCTGCCATTGTCTCATCACTGGCTTCGATGCTGAATTCCACGGCTACTATATTTACCATGGACATCTACGTCGATTACATCAATAAAAAAGCAACCAACCGCCAGATCGTAAATGCCGGTCGTATCTCGGCTGCCATTGCTCTGGTCATTGCGGTGATCATTGCTCCCCTTCTGGGTAATTTATCCCAGGCATTCCAATTCATCCAGGAATATACAGGTGTTGTAAGTCCCGGTATTCTGGCCGTGTTCCTCACCGGATTGTTCTGGCGTAGTGCGACCAACAATGCTGCCATCTGGGGCGTCATCCTGTCGATACCGATCGCCCTTTATTTTAAGGTGGCACCCAACGGATGGTCGGACGCGGCTTTGTTTGTGAACATACCCTTCATGCATCAAATGTTCATAACCTGTCTGGCATCCATCGGCATTATTTTACTGTTGAGTTTCCTGGAGAACCGCGGCAAACCGGATGCGAAGGGCATTCCGCTGACCAAGAATCTATTCCGTACCGCACCGGCATTCAACATCAGTGCGACCATCATTATGATCATATTGGTCGCCCTGTACGCATTGTTCTGGTAAACAGCAGATGACTAAACGTAAAATCATAACCACCGGAGGTACCGGCTACATCGGATCCCATACAGCGGTAGCCCTTCAGGAAGCAGGCTTTGAGGTGGTCCTGATGGACAATCTGGTCAACAGTTCTGCAGAAGTTGTAGACCGTATCAGGCGTATCACCGGAAGCAAACCGCTCCTCGAGATTGTCGATCTTTGTGATGAAGAAGCAACAAAAGATTGTTTCAACCGCCACAGCGATGCCGTCGGTATCATTCATTTTGCGGCTCTGAAAGCCGTCGGTGAGTCGGTGGCCCAACCGACCCGGTACTACCGGAATAATCTGGTATCCATGCTTCATGTGCTGGAAGCCATGCACCGGCACGACATACCCAATCTGATCTTTTCATCGTCAGCTACGGTCTATGGAGAGCCTGATGTTCTACCGGTCACCGAGCAGACTCCATTGCAGCCGGCCGCTTCTCCCTATGGGCAGACCAAACAAATGAATGAGATTATGATCCGGGACGCCGTACACGCCGGTGAAGTACAGCGGGCCATATCATTGCGCTATTTTAATCCGGTAGGAGCTCACCCATCGGCCCTGATAGGCGAGCTGCCGATCGGGGTACCCAATAACCTGATGCCCTACATCACCCAGACCGCTATCGGCATACGAAAGGAATTGGCGGTTTTTGGCAGTGATTACGATACCGCAGATGGCACCGCCGTCCGGGATTACATTCATGTCATGGATCTGGCGGAAGCACATGTAAGCGCGTTACTACATCAACTGGACGGAAAGCAGTCGGTTGGTTACGACGTGATCAACCTGGGCACCGGATTGGGCAGTACGGTATTACAAGTCATTCAATCCTTCGAAAAAGTCACGGGTTTAAACTTAAATTACCGCCTGGTGGACCGCCGTCCAGGCGATGTTGCTGCTATCTATGCCAATGTAGATAAAGCGGCACAGGTGCTGCACTGGCACACGAAACGTGATCTGGATGAGATGACCCGGTCGGCATGGGCATGGGAAAAATATGCGAGGGAAACATTGCATTTGTGAATGCTGGGAAATGTTTTTCTGCTTCGGCTTTAGGGGTTGCAAATCGGTAGCCAAATCGCCAAATCAATTTCCGGATGCTCCGGCACCTTTGATTCAATATGCTATAAACATTTATTTTACACTTTATAAATATCTGTAAATCAATTCCTTTCGAAACATGACTTGAAATATAAATATTCAATAATATTACCACCAGATAAGTTAAAATTGCTTTCATTCGTCCGATGAGGGATACAATTGAATCCAAAAATTTCCTAAATTTCTGCCCTCTATTAAGGTTACTCAGAGTTGGATTGACGTCCGAGACGTTTGATTCCTTTTAAAAAGTTGGGATTCAATAAGGTCTATCCACCCGAATCAAAATAAGAGTCAGCTTTTAAACCAACCAAGTATGCGTAAAGTGTACACACTTGCGGTAGTTGTGTTATGCCTTGGACTCCTGATAACGCCTGAAAGAGTAAAGAATAACCCAACAACCTATCCTCATTCCCTTTCTTCGAATTTAAATGCTACAAAAACAGCACCACGTGCCATTGCGATGGCTGACCTGGCGATTACCGACATCCGTGAGTGCGGAACATCCTGTAATGCGAATGATGTATCGGTTACAGAAGTTTATGTTGGTGACGCCAACGGAGTGCCTATCGAACCCTGCACCCTGGGAACGACCGTGGCAGCGCACATTTACATTGTGATCACCAATACGAGTAGTGGAACCAGAGCAGCCGTACGCTTTGGAGCCGACCTTTACATCAATGGATCGGATTCCGGAACAGATGTGCTCTTTTGTTATAACGGACCATTACCGCTAAACGGCGCAACCGTAACCATCGACGCGGGTATGATCAACTGGACTTGCGGCAATCTGATCCAGCTGGGTAATGTTATCGTTGCCTGGAGAACTGCTGCAAGTGCAACCTGTAGTAATTCGACAGCCTGTACGAACTATCCTAATGGTCAATGCTGGGATATGATGGATATCCTGGTAGATGCACCACTGGTGCCGGATTTTTCATCCGCCTGTGGTACCACATTGCATTCGGTAGATTTTACCGATATGACAACGGGCGGAATGGGTGATTTACATTATCTGTGGCAATTCGGTGATGGTACAACCTCAACTGAGGCTAATCCCACCCATACCTATCCCGCAGTTGCCGCATACAATGTCACCTTAACCGTGACCGATTCGGACGTTCCTCCGGTCAGCCAAATGGTAACTCATTCAGTAGACCTTAACTTATGCTGCCAACCGCCGGTCATCTCATGTCCTTCTGATGTAACCATCGATTGTGGTGCCTCAACCGATCCTGCTTCTACCGGAACAGCAACCGCTACCAACGGATGCGGAACGAACACCATAACCAATTCCGATCAGACCGCCGGTGTTGTACCGTGTGCACAAACCATCACCCGGACCTGGACGGTAAATGATGAATCTTCCAACAGCGATCAATGCACCCAAACCATCACAATCCTGCCTGCACCTCCCGCCGACTTTACGAGCAGACCTTCGGACATCACCATTGATTGTGGTGCTGCTCCGTCTCCCAGCACCATTAACTATGACAATAATCAGACTGGTACCTGTTCCATTAAAGGGAATGTGCTCAGCACCGTCCTCGGCAGCCACGACCAGTGTGGCGGGTCTTATACGGAAACCTGGACGCTGCTGGACCCCTGCGGAAGGCCTGATGTGATCCATTCCCGGTTGATAACCGTATCCAAAGCTCCGGCGCCTTCATTTGTCAGCACACCAACAGATATTACATTGGATTGCTCCCAGGCGCCACCAGCCGCGACCAATTTAGCCTATTCGAACGCACAAAGTACACCTTGCCTGATCTCCGGGTCGATCACTTCTGTGATCACAGTAGGTGTTAACGGACCTTGCGGCACCTATCTCGAAACCTGGTCAGGAACAGATGGATGCGGAAACATCCTTTACCTGCAGCGAACCATACAGATCGTAGACAATGAATTACCTGCCATCACGGCCCCTGCAAATATAACGGTCCAATGTTCCGCAGACATACCGACATGCAATCCCACCAGCGCTACCGCCTCGGACAATTGTTCCGTCCCCGTCATTACTTGCAGCGACGGTCCTTTAACCGGCTCGGATTGCTCCGGCACCGTAATCAGAACCTTCAAGGCCACGGATGCATGCGGCAATACTAACATTGCAACGCAAACCATTGTGATCAATGACCAAACCGCTCCGCTCATCACCTGCCCATCCAATGTAACCTTCGATTGTTCGGAAGGCAATGCCGGGACAGCCACCGCAACCGATAATTGTACGGCATCCGACGCCATTACCATCTCCTCTTCCGACGTCAATTCACTGGATGCCTGTGGCCTGGGGTCTGTACAGAGGACCTGGAAAGCGGTGGACTGCAACAACAACTCATCGACCTGCATCCAAACGATAACCCTGCTGGATAACACCGCTCCGCTAATCACCTGCCCATCCAATGTAACCTTCGATTGTTCAGAAGGCAATGCCGGGACAGCTACCGCGACCGATAATTGTACGGCAACCGACGCCATTACCATCTCCTCCTTAGACGTCAATTCACTCGACGGCTGTGGTCTTGGGTCTGTACAGAGGACCTGGAAAGCCGTGGACTGCAACAACAACTCATCGACCTGCATCCAAACGATAACCCTGCTGGATAACACCGCTCCGGTCATCACCTGCCCGTCCAATGTGACCTTCGATTGTTCAGAAGGCAATGCCGGGACAGCCACCGCAACCGATAATTGTACGGCATCCGACGCCATTACCATCTCCTCTTCCGACGTCAATTCACTCGACGGCTGTGGCCTGGGGTCTGTACAGCGGACCTGGAAAGCTGTGGACTGCAACAACAACTCATCGACCTGCATCCAAACGATAACTCTGCGGGATAACACCGCTCCGATCATCACCTGCCCATCCAATGTAACCTTCGATTGTTCGGAAGGCAATGCCGGGACAGCCACCTCGACCGATAATTGTACGGCAACCGACGCCATTTCCATTTCCTCTTCCGACGTCAACTCACTGGATGCCTGTGGCCTGGGGTCTGTACAGAGGACCTGGAAAGCGGTGGACTGCAACAACAACTCATCGACCTGCATCCAAACGATAACTCTGCTGGATAACACCGCTCCGATCATCACCTGCCCATCCAATGTAACCTTCGATTGTTCGGAAGGCAATGCCGGGACAGCCACCTCGACCGATAATTGTACGGCAACCGACGCCATTTCCATTTCCTCTTCCGACGTCAACTCACTGGATGCCTGTGGCCTGGGGTCTGTACAGAGGACCTGGAAAGCGGTGGACTGCAACAACAACTCATCGACCTGCATCCAAACGATAACTCTGCTGGATAACACCGCTCCGCTCATCACCTGCCCATCCAATGTGACCTTCGATTGTTCAGAAGGAAATGCTGGGACAGCCACCGCAACCGATAATTGTACGGCAAGCGACGCCATTACCATCTCCTCTTCCGACGTCAATTCACTGGATGCTTGTGGCCTGGGGTCTGTACAGAGGACCTGGAAAGCGGTGGACTGCAACAACAACTCATCGACCTGCATCCAAACGATAACTCTGCTGGATAACACCGCTCCGCTTATCACCTGCCCGTCCAATGTGACCTTCGATTGTTCAGAAGGCAATGCCGGGACAGCCACCGCAACCGATAATTGTACGGCAACCGACGCCATTACCATCTCCTCTACCGACGTCAATTCACTCGACGGCTGTGGTCTGGGGTCTGTACAGAGGACCTGGAAAGCTGTGGACTGCAACAGCAACTCATCGACCTGCATCCAAACGATAACCCTGCGGGATAACACCGCTCCGGTCATCACCTGCCCGTCCAATGTGACCTTCGATTGTTCAGAAGGAAATGCCGGGACAGCCACCGCAACCGATAATTGTACGGCAACCAACGCCATTACCATCTCCTCTACCGACGTCAATTCACTCGACGGCTGTGGCCTGGGATTTGTACAGCGGACCTGGAAAGCCGTGGACTGCAACAGCAACTCATCGACCTGCATCCAAACAATAACCCTGCGGGATAACACCGCTCCGGTCATCACCTGCCCGTCCAATGTGACCTTCGATTGTTCAGAAGGAAATGCCGGGACAGCCACCGCAACCGATAATTGTACGGCATCCGACGCCATTACCATCTCCTCTACCGACGTCAATTCACTCGACGGCTGTGGTCTGGGGTCTGTACAGAGGACCTGGAAAGCCGTGGACTGCAACAGCAACTCATCGACCTGCATTCAAACGATAACCCTGCGGGATAACACCGCTCCGGTCATCACCTGCCCGGCAAACGCCACCTTTAATTGTCAGATCGGAAGTGCCGGTTCGGCGAATGCAACCGATAATTGCACTCCGGATGCGGAAATAAGTATAGGATCTACCGACAGTCCATTGCTGGATAACTGTGGCCTGGGAACCATCCGGCGCACCTGGACGGCAATGGATTGTACCGGCAATACGTCCAGCTGTACCCAGACGATCACCATTCAGGATACCACGGCACCCACCATCACCTGCCCTTCCAATACGACAATTGATTGTGCCAGCAGTTTTAATCCCAACAATGTGGGCATTGCTACGGCCTCGGACAATTGTACTCTATTCCCTACCGTAGGACCGGATGGATCTCCCCAGGAGTCTCTGGATAAATGTGGTATTGGGACTATCCGGATCAATTTTAAAGCGACCGACTGTGCCGGAAACAGTGCAGTTTGTACCCGAACCATTGTGGTTCAGGATGCGATCGCGCCTACCATAACCTGTCCGGAAGCGATTACCTTTAATTGCCAGGTCGGAGATGCCGGTGAGCCTACAACCTCAGACAATTGTGGCCTGACCGTTCAGCTCCTTGAACCATCGGATGATCCATCACTGGATCCTTGTGGACTCGGGACGATATCCAGAACCTGGACAGCCGTGGACTGCAATGCGAATTCAGCTTCCTGCGTGCAGACCATTACTATCCAGGATACCACCAAGCCCGTCATCACTTGTCCGGTAAGTGCACGCTTTGAGTGTTCCCTCCAGGATGCGGGTCAGCCAACTGTTTCGGACAATTGCACACTTTCATTATCACCCACCAAGAGTGATTCTGAAGATCTGAATGCTTGCGGTGTGGGGATCATAACCCGTACCTGGTCGGTCGCTGACTGCGCAGGAAACAGTTCAAGTTGTGATCAAATCATTGAAATCTACGATGATACGCCACCTGTATTGGTCTGTCCTGCCAACGTCAGCATCAGTTGTGATGTTTCATTTGTTCCTACGGACCCTGATGTGGAGGACAATTGTGACGCCAATCCGGTCGTAACGATGAAACAGATTGGCGAATTTGACGGTTGCTCAGGTACTGGTACAGTTATCATACGTTATACAGCGACCGATGCCTGTGGTAATCAGGACAGCTGCGACCAACAAGTCACCATTTATGACCATCAGTCTCCGGCATTTGTCGGCACTCTTCCTGCGGACATCACGGTAAGTTGCGGCGCGGTACCTGAAGCGCCACGGCTTGACGCCACGGACAACTGTAGTGAACCCTATACCGAATTGATGGAGTCCGAACAACCACTGAATGGCTGTCCCATCATCAGCAGGATCACCAGGACCTGGACTGCCTATGATGCGTGCGGCAACACATCAAAGCATATTCAGGTCATTTCAGTGCAGGATAATCAAGCGCCGATACTGGCCGGAGTACCAGTGAATCTGTGTGATCAATCCATGACCTATACCCAGGCGCTGGATACCAAATTCCCATCGCTGACATTCTACGATGAATGTACCGGTCAAACCATCGTCTCACCCGAACCTGTGGTAACGTACGATTGTTTCAACAGTAAATTTGAACTGGCTTATACGGCTGCTGACCAGTGCGGAAACGTAGCCAATTTCGTACAGGATGTCTGCATCGATTACATGCCTCCGATGTGCACCATCCGTCCGGGACAGACACTCTATTGCGGCGGTATAGGATCATTACGCGCGGAAATCATGGGCGGTGAAGGTCCTTTCACCTACATGTGGACCATTTACGACAACGCAGGCTGGGAAATCGAAGGCCCAAACGACCAGGAGGAAGTCTTCCTGCGCTCCAATCTGAGTTCCGCCCGCATCGGACTGATGGTTACCGATGCCACCGGATGTGGCTCCTATTGTGAATATTACGCCAACTGTACCAATTGGGAAGCCTGTGCCGTAGATAGCCGGATGTACTCGATGTACAATGGTATGTTCTGCGATATGTCCTCGATGTATTACTGGCTGGAAAACATCTTCAAGCCGGGACCCATTACCATCGGTGTGGAAGGTGAGCGTTCCTTTACGGTAGACTGGGATCATTACAATTGCCTGTATGCACTCCTGTCCATGCAAGGCGAACCACAGGCGTTGTTACCCGGTGATGGCAGCTTCAACAGCGACTGTTTCGCTTCAACGATCCAGCTGCAACAAGTCAAATCCAGTGCCAATGCGCTGGCAAATGAGGCACTCACATTGTCTATGAATATGCGCCTGGACACATTATTGCCACACGTGGCTTTCTTTGATTATTGCGTAATCACCGCTCAGGCCGCAGACTGCAGCCAGGATCACCCTTTCTCGGTCCTGCCCAATACATTGGATACCCTGTGCCTGCCTGAATCCATCAGCAATGAACTGGATCATTGGCCGATCACAGCACAGGAAATTCTTGATTTGGGCAATCGTGCGCTAGCTGGTCAAACGGTCCAGATCTCTTACCAGGATCTGACCCGTGCATTGCATATGGTCAATGAAACGTTCAACAATTGCCGCAAGATCATGCGCTATGGAACCTACGATGTACCGATGAGTACTGACATTGTGACCATGAATCGCCGTCATGTACCTTGCAGCATGGTTGCTTATCCAAACCCGGCTACGGAAACCAGTGTTCTGCAGATTAACCTGGATCAGAAACGGGAAGTCCACCTGGAGGTATTCGACGCCTATGGGAAATCACATTATCAGACGGATTTCGAAGGTATTCGAGGTGTACAAACGAAAACCCTGGATCTGAAACAACTGAAACCTGGTATGTACTTCATCCAGATGAACAGTGGCGATCTCAGCATAAACACGAAAATACTCAAAGTAAACTAAGGGCATTTTTGTCCCTAAAAAGTTGTATTTCCGGCCCGTCTGAAGCTGATTTGGACGGGCCGGTTTAATTATTCACCGGCAAATATGTTCAAACAAATAATAGTTTGTCATAATATGTTGAAAATCAAATATTAAAAAATCTGGCCGGTTAATATTTAACAAATACAAATGTTAAGCCCGCTTATGCCGGATTCAAGTCCTTTGATCTAATCAGTTTTCCGATTTGAGCGACATTTTATAATTTCAAGCATATGATTTGGATGACCTGCTCATCTTTGTGAATTTGATGGGGCGGCATTCAATACCAACCAAGGAGAGAACGAAATCGTGGGGTAATTGAAGCTTTCATAGCCCTTAGATATAAGTTATTTAACGCCCAGAGGGATTCTTTATACAGACGCTATCAGGGAAATATCCGGGATAGCTGTTTTCAGTAGTTGACCCTCTTTTTTAAGACAGGTGAAGCCGGCTAATTTATAGTTGGCTTACATACATCAGGTTCAGGCTTGATGTATTCAGAAAGTCTGTGGATGGCGCTCCGTTGGAGTCTGTTTACAGACTTTTTTATTTCACCCTGGTAAGAAAATGCAACCGGTTAAATTGCTTTTTCCAACTGTACAGCCTAACGATCATCTTGTGATTACATCCTAAAAGAACAGAAATACGTGGGATTCTGGCATCATGGTTTTGGTAAATAGGTGCCATGCAAGGATTATTTATTCTGCTGGTTCGCCCATCGGGGCAACCTTTGGAATCCCAAACGCAACGGCTCGTCCTCCGATGAGCCGTTTTTTATTCATTCAATCCGGGCAGATTCCCAAACGCGATTGTTTCTGCCAGTCGTGATCCTTTCGATAAAACAAAAACCTTTCCAGAAAACTTTTCTTGGATAATGACACTAATACACAGGTTAGGACTGAAACGAAACCGGTGCATTTTTTATGCCTTTATTTTTATTACCTGGTTTATTACCTGGTCCCGGCTTCCCTTTGAAGGACATACATCAAATCACCCTTCATAAAGTGTAAATGGATTATTTTTGCGCATCAAAATCAGATCTATGAGAACAATTACCGGAAGATCAACTGTAATGATCATCCTGCTGGCAGGGGCTATCACGTTTACAGGTTTACAGTGCCGATGGAAGGTGACCAAAGGCGCCATGAAGACCGGCGAACAACTTAAATCCTCCATTGAAAATTTTGAAGACAACCGGCAAAAACTTTCGGAGAAAGTGGTAATAAGCCTGGAAGATGCTCAGAAGAAACTGACCAAAGATGACCCTGATCTTCCCAAGATCGCCAAGGATTGGGAGGTGGAATGGAACCGTATTCAGGACCGCTACCAGAAGATGAAAGATGATTTCGACAAAACGGGCACCAATTCCCAGGCTTATTTCGCACAACTCGATGAGCTGAGCAACAACATCAGCAATGAAGTGCTGCGAAAGCAGGAATTGGCCAAGAATGCCAAATTAAAGAAAAAATGGGATGTCACCTATCAAAAAGCTTCGGTCAGTATTGCCAAAATAACCCAGGTACTGGAGTCCGGCAAGGACTTTCACATGGTATTGGTCGCTTCCAGTATCCGCCAGAAACTGGAACAAAATGTGGATGAACTGGAAAACATTGCCCGGCAAGCCAAAGAGTTATTAACCGACCTGGAAGCTTTCACCCAGGCTGGCAGAGCGTTGGTGGAAGGGTGATTCCGGTTACTCAACAAACTCAAACCTTTCAGATCGCTGCCTGTTTTATTCCAGAAAATAATCATTCAGAATGAGTTTACTCGATGATATACTAACACGTAGCCGGGAGGTGCCGGTATTGGTTGACTTTTGGGCTCCCTGGTGTGGCCCCTGTCGTGTACTGGGCCCGGTCCTCGAACAGCTGGCTCAGGAAAACAAAGGTTCCTGGGAACTTATGAAGGTAAATACAGAGGACCATCAGGACATCGCAACCAAATACAACATTTATTCGATACCCGATGTAAAGTTGTTCTGGAAAGGAGAAGTTATCGGACAATTTGTCGGCGCCCTGCCTAAAAGCCAGATCCAGGCCTGGCTGCAGGAGAACCTGCCGGATGAAGGCAAGGATGAACTGAATGCACTGCTGGCATCAGCCATCGGCTGGCCGGATGCGGAATTTGTCACCGGGATGTCCCTGTATGTGCTGGAGCATCCCGAAAAGATTGAAGCCAGAGCATTGCTAGCCAAGCACCTGGTCTTCGACGACCCCGATCGGGCCCTTCAGCTGGTAGAGGATATCCGTATGGCCGATCCATCCTACGATACCGCGCAATACGTCCGTGAATTAGCTCATTTTATGTCCCAAAAATTGTCGGACGGCTCGCCGGCGGGGCAAAAAATGACCGCAGCACAGCTTGCCTGCCAATCCGGAGATATTGAATCCGCCATCAAACTGGTCATCGATGCCGTAAGCATTGAAAAGTCCTTCCAGGACGAATTGCCCCGTAAAGTTGGTGTAGCGCTGTTTCAGGCCCTGGGGAATACCAACCCCCTCACCAGGCAATACCGTAAGCTGTTTGATATGATGCTCTATTAGGAGTAATGTGGAGTTAATCTGTTAATCAGTGGATTAGTTTATTTGTTCTTCAAACACCAAACACCTCACACCCCAAACCAAAAAACCATAATCCCTCATTTCCACGCTGGAGTTAATCTGGTAATCATTGAATTAGTTTATTTGTGCTTCAAACACCACACACCACACATCAAACACCAAACATCAAACACCTCACACCTCATACCAAAAAACCATAATCCCTCATCTCCACGCTGGAGTTAATCTGTTAATCATTGAATTAGTTTATTTGTACTTCAAACACCACACATCAAACACCACACATCAAACACCTCACACCAAACACCACACATCAATCATCAAACACCTCACACCAAACATCAAACACCAAACACCTCATACCACAATACCACAAAACCATAATCCCACAAAACCACATCCCCCACTCCCCAAAACCCTTCATCACCCATTCCAGTAGATCCATTCCAGCTTTTGCTGCATGGCCCTACGGGCGGGGTTCGCGGATCCGTTGAAGTGATTGTTCATAAAACTGAAGATGTAAACCTTACCGGACCGGGCTTCCAGGAAACCGCTCAGGCAATGATTGTTTTGCAGGCTCCCGGTCTTGGCCCATACATAGGGCTTCCCTTCCGGACCGGCATACCAGTTCTCAATGGTGCCCGACACCCCTCCTACCGGAAAAATGCCCTTGATCCAGGTCATACCTTTCAACTGGTAGACATACTTCAGAAGCCGGACGGTAGAAGCCGGCGTAGTGAGGTTGTAGCGGCTCAGCCCGGATCCATCTACCCACTGGGGCTGATCGGGCAAGTCCTTCAATTCCTCTTTCAGCATAAACCCGATGGCTTTCTCCGCCTGCAGTGTATCCGTGAGCACACCGGAAGCGGTAAGCAGCAATTGCTCCGCCAGGAAGTTATCACTGACCTGCATCATATGGCGGTAAATGGAGTCGGCCGGAATTTCCGTATATAGCGTTTGCCACTGCATATTCTCCAGCGGCCGCTGCCAGGCAATTACGGGCCTGCCGGCAAGATCCCCGAGCAACGATCTGGTTAAGGCTGCGCTGAGATGCATCGGAATTTGGCGTTCGTACCCGGTGCTGTCAAAAGGCTGGCCGTTGTAATAAAAAATATTCTCCTGCTGATCCCTCCAGATGAAACCTTTAGGGTAGGATGTGTCCGGTACCGGATAAACCAACTGCGAAAAATAAGACGGGGACATCCTTACATGGCGGGAAAGAGAATCTCCTTTGGCAGCAACCACATTACCGTACAGGGGCATCGCATTGCGTTCTGCCTGATAGTACCATTGGAAATCCGCCCAGGACCATCCCGGCCCGAAAGCATCATCCTCAAATACATCCGCATAAGCAATGATCTTCTTGCTTGCCTGCAAGAATTCCTGCAACTGATGGCTTTCCGGCAAGGGTGCGTACTCCGTACCCGGATACCCGGTGCCTTTAATAATCATGGTATCACCGATTAACGCATACTTCAGCAAGGGTAAGGAATCACCCATGATCCGTAAACCGGTGTAGAGCGTCAATATCTTGGTATTGGAGGCAGGAGTGAAATAGCGATGTGCCTGTACATCTACTAAAAGGGAATCCACCACGGGGTCGTAGAGTGCAAATCCGGTAAATTGGGCCTGAAAAATAGGATCCTGTTCAATTTGTTTTTTTAGTTCCTTCCGCTTACCTTTTACCAGGATATTCGGTGAAGAACAACTCAGGATCGCCACACTCATCAGCAGGCTCAAGCCAAAAATACATCGTATGCGCATCATCTACGGATTAATGATTAAAAATAATCGAGTACAGGCTAACTACCTAATAGCTTGGACATTCCTCCTGATCATACTCCTTCCCGGCAGCGCCATCACGCAGGTTGAACTGATCCCAAATTTATGGAAAGAAGCCCTCCAACAGACCTATCTATTGAGAAATGAGGGTGGCCTGATACCCATCAAGCATCTGGAATCCACCCGGATTCGTTATTTCTCACTGGGACTGGATGATCAGGTTGTCAAGGATTACCTATCCCGTTATACACTTATTGAAAACGGTCCGGATGCCTCGACCCCCTACCCCGCGGTCAAAGCCAAAGATGTGTTCGAGCGGACCTGGGCACAGACCGTCCAGATCATGGCAATCAATATAAATACCCTGGATGAGACAAGCCTGGAACATATCCGTCAGCTTGCACTGAAAGGTCCGACCATCTTGCTGGCATTCGGATCTGCTGCTGCCTGGACTGGCAAACAACTGCCGGAGGCTGTCGCCGCCGTCATTTGGACGCCAGGTGATCTGCCTGAACAGCAGGCGGTAGCAGCTCAGCTGGTGTTCGGGGGAGTAAGCGTTGAAAATGAACTGGGATTTGATCTGAATGATGCGTTTAAAGCCGGTACCGGTCTTAACAGCGGGCCGGTGATCCGGCTCGGCTACGCTCCACCTGCCTATGTACAGATGGACCGGACAATGCTGGTCGACAGTATCCAGTCCATCGCCCGGCAGAGCATCGATGCGCATGCATTTCCGGGTATGCAGGTATTGGTTGCCAAGGATGGATATGTCGTTTATCATGAAGCTTTTGGCCATCAAACCTATACGGAAAGCACTCCATTGAGCCGGAATGATATTTACGACTTTGCCTCGGTCACCAAAGTTACCGCCGGGTTGCCTTGTCTTATGCAATTCCATGATCAGGGACGCCTGCCTTTAGATGCACCTCTTCAGGATTTCTGGCCCAGCCTCAAACGAAGTAATAAAGGGGATATTCCACTCCGTGAGGTATTAGCCCATAATGCCCGCCTTATACCCTACATCACCTTCTGGCAAAAAGCAAAAAAGAAGAATGGTAGCTGGCGTGCCCATACCTTTAAGCAGGACTCTTCATCCCGCTACAACATCTGGATTACCGACTCCCTGTGGCTGTATAAAAATTATCAGAAGCAGATTGTGAAGGCGATAAAGAAGTCCGAATTCAATCCGAAGCCAGGATATGTCTATTCCGGTTTGCTCTTTCTGATGATACCCGAGTTCGTCAAGCGAATGACCGGCTTGCCTTTTGACGAATATGTCCGCAAAACTTTTTACCGGCCGTTGGGTGCCTATACCTTAACACACAGGCCTTATGAATACTTCCCATTGGACCGCATTGTACCGACTGAAAATGATACCTTCTTCCGCCATGAACAGGTACATGGGAGCGTACACGATGAAAATGCCGCCATGATGGGGGGGGTGTCTTCCAATGCGGGACTGTTCGGGAATGCAAATGACCTCGCCAAACTGGCCGAAATGTACCTGCAATTCGGCACCTATGGAGGTCAGCGGTTTATCTCGGATTCCACTTTTCAGGAATTTACCCGATGTCAGTATTGCAATGAAGGCAACCGCAGAGGCCTGGGTTTTGACAAACCACTGATCGAATACGATCCAAAGACCAGTTCTGTCAGTGAAGAAGCCAGTCCTGCAAGTTTTGGGCATTCCGGGTACACCGGCACCTTCTTCTGGGTTGACCCGGACTATCACCTGGTGTACATCTTCTTCTCAAACCGGGTCTATCCTACCCGCTTAAGTACCGGGATTTATAACCTCAATGTCCGTCCCCGCATTCAGGATGCCATCTACAAGAGTTTTATCCATAAATTGTGAAATTGCCACGGAACAAACCCTATTCAGAGCGCATCATGTCGTTAAACGCGCTGACTGATCATCAGGAGATCGCCTATTTACTGGTTTGTCATGTCTTCCCCTGGGATACCGAGCGTGCGTTGGAACTTGCTTTGTTCAGAACTTTTTCCATTCCCTCCATATCCAAACTAACTGCCTCCACCGGTGAACTAGCGAATCGACCACGAAAAAGGTACGATGATACCGAACTCATATTATTTGAAATTCTTGAACAGGGCTATGACAGTGAGCGAGCTAAAAGAGCTTTTAGCCGGATGAATAAAATGCATGGCTCTTATGCCATCTCCAACGATGATATGCTCTATGTGCTCAGCACTTTTATTTTTGAACCCATCTGGTGGAATGCCAAGTTTGGATGGAGGCCTCTCCGCCAAAATGAAAAGGAATCCGGATTTTATTTTTTCCGGGAAGTGGGTAAAAGAATGGGGATCCGTGAATTACCGGAAGATATGGATCAATTCGAGACATGGAGCAAAGATTATGAGGCGAAACATGCCCGCTTCAGCGAAGACAACTACACCATCGGCAAGCCTACCTTTGATCTTGTTTTAGGATTTTATATGCCCAAATGGATGTTCCCGCTGGGCCGGCCCTTCCTCCTGGCCATGCTGGATGAACAATTGGTGGAAAATATGGGATTTAGACATCCACCAGTATGGATCCGCAAACTGGTTTTCACCATCATGAACATCCGTAAGCGGATTGTTCGTATGTTGCCGGAACCCTCCAAGCCCCGGTTAGGGACCCGCAAACGACGACCGACCTATCCGGAAGGATATAAAATCGAGGAGTTAGGTACATTTCCGGGAAGAAATGGAAAGCCAGGAATTTTGTAATCGAGTAATTAAATCAGAGCCATTGCTTCCAGACGCCAATGAATTGACCAACCTGCAGGCTTCGACGATCACCGGAGTCATTCACTCCCTCGACCGGATCCTGGTTTGGGCTAAGAAACACAACAGTCGTATAGGTTACTTTCCAGCTCTGTACCGCCGTGTCACGATCCGGGTCAAAGAAGGCATCGAAAAGGGTGAATTTGATGACGGGCCCAGGATGGAGCGCCTGGACATCCTTTTCGCCAACCGCTACCTGGAAGCTCTGGAATTATATGCACAGGGAAAGGAATGTACGGAAAGCTGGAAACGCACATTTTTAGTTGCCAAACGAAGGATGCCCATCGTATTGCAGCACCTGATGCTGGGCATGAATGCTCACATCAACCTTGATCTGGGCATATCTGCACAACAAACGGCGGCAGGACAACCGATTGAATCCATCCAGCACGATTTCTACCACATCAATGACCTATTGATATCCATGATCCGGGATGTAAAAGGTGACCTGGGTAAAATCTGGCCCGGTCTGCGTGTGTTGGACTTTTTTGTTGGTAAAGGGGGCACCTATCTGGCCACGATGGGACTTAAGGTCTCGCGTGGATTTGCCTGGAACACCACCACGAATTTTGCTGAATCTCCTCCGGAAGAATACGCAGACCGTGTCAAACGAACCGACCAGACGGTAGCCAGGATCGCAGAAAACATCCTGATTCCTGGTTACATCATTTCCCTCGTCATCCTGTTTATCCGTCTTGGTGAAATAGGCAGCGTGTCGCGCAAAATTGAAAAGTTGCAATAACCAAATCGGGGCATATTCATCACGCGACGGACATTCCACGATTAAGAGTCAGAACAAATCCGGAGTCGTTGTCCCATAACTTATCTTTGCAGCAACTAAACGGAATGCTAAATGGGAACACTGCAAGCCCTGCTGGATCTCATCCATTTGGATCAGGACTCATCCAATTTATTCGTAGGGACCAATTTTGTAACTCCCTGGGGCCGTGTATTTGGTGGTCAGGTGCTGGCTCAGGCATTGCATGCTGCCTCGCGGACGGTACCGGATGACCGGACGGCACATTCCCTGCATGCCTATTTCATTTTGCCCGGTGATGTAACTGTACCCATCGAATACCACGTGGACCGTTCCCGCGACGGACGCAGTTTCACGACGCGGAGGGTAGCAGCTGTGCAAAAAGGTGAAACCATATTCATTATGGCTTGTTCTTTTCAGACCCGGGAGAAAGGCCTTGAACATCAGATCCCTATGCCCAATGTCCCTGGGCCGGAGAATGTCATTTCCGATCAGGAATGGTACGCTACCTTCAAAGATAAATTACCGGACCTTTACCGCCGCTATCAGTTTCCACAACCCATCGAGTTCAGACCCGTCGAGCGATATAATCCCCTGGCACCCAGTCCCCAGCCTCCTTTCCGGCACATCTGGATGCGGGTACGGGAAACCATGCCGGATGATCCCCGTATCCATCAACAAGTCCTTGCCTATGCATCCGACTATAATTTACTCAGTACCGCC
This sequence comes from Lewinellaceae bacterium, assembly GCA_020636135.1. Classification (NCBI taxonomy): domain Bacteria; kingdom Pseudomonadati; phylum Bacteroidota; class Saprospiria; order Saprospirales; family Lewinellaceae; species Lewinellaceae bacterium. Next base: position 389,909 of record JACJYK010000001.1, on the reverse strand, counting down.
TACATGCCTCATCAACTACAGGCGCGCATCGACCAGGTCATGTTTGCCAGTCTGGATCACGCCATGTGGTTTCATGAAGACTTTCGCATGGATGAATGGCTCCTGTACGCCGTGGATAGTCCCAGCGCAGGCAATAGCCGGGGATTCACCCGGGGCAACATCTTCACCCGGGATGGCAAGCTCATTGCTTCGGTAACGCAGGAAGGGTTAATACGGTTGATGCAAAAGAAAACGGATTGATGTCACCCGTGCTGGGAACGTCGCATTTTATACATATCTCTTACACCACCGCCGGCATTGGCAACGAAATGCTGAAAACATTGTTTCTTTAAAACAAAAACCAAAAAATGGAGACTTATTATGATCCCGCCGATTTGGCGAAGTTTGGAAAGATTGGAGAATTTGATAAAGAATTGGCCGATAAGTTTTTCAGCTATTACAACGAAGTGTTCAAGGAGGGCGCACTGACAGCCCGGGAAAAATCCCTGATCGCCTTAGCGGTATCGCATACCGTCCAGTGCCCCTACTGCATTGACGCATACACCACCGATACATTGGAAAAAGGCTGCACCGAAGAACAATTGATGGAAGCCGTCCATGTTGCTGCAGCCATCCGCAGCGGAGCCTCGCTGGTTCACGGCGTCCAGATGATGAATCATGCGAAAAAAGTCATGATGTAATGAAATCCTTAAAAGCATCAGGACACCCATTTGCGATCAGCACCCTACAGCTGGAATACCTGCATTCTAATCGTTCGGACCAGTTTGCGGACAGATTAGCCGATGTCGGTCTTCTTCCTTTAAAGCCAACGCGCATCGAAATCTTCCAGATCAATGTCGGGAAAATGTGCAATCAGACCTGCAAGCACTGCCATGTGGATGCCGGACCGGACCGCAAAGAGATCATGACGCGGGAAACCCTGCAGCAGTGCCTGGATATTCTGGCTACACATGACATTCCCATCGTGGACATCACCGGAGGAGCTCCGGAAATGAATCCTCATTTTCGCTGGTTTGTAGAAGAAGTGTCGCGACTTGGAAAACACATCATCGACCGGTGCAACCTGACGATTATTCTGGCAAACCCCAAATACCATGATTTGCCACAATTTCTGGCCCGGCACCGGGTCGAGGTGGTATCCTCACTGCCACATTATACCGCCCTGCGCACCGACCGGCAAAGAGGGGACGGCGTATTCGAAAAGTCCATCCAGGCCATGCGGATGCTGAATGATGCGGGTTACGGACAGGCAGGGAGCGGACTGGAACTGAATCTGGTGTACAATCCGACCGGGGCCATTTTGCCGGGACCACAGCAAGAACTCGAGACGGATTTCAAGCGTCACCTGATCAACGAGCACGGCGTCCTTTTTAATAAGCTTTATGTCATCACCAATATGCCCATATCACGCTTTCTGGATTTTCTGGTCGTCTCGGGAAATTACGAAGCCTATATGCAAAAGCTGATCGATGCCTTTAATCCCGGCGCCGCCATGGGTGTCATGTGCCGGAATACCCTATCCATCGGCTGGGACGGATCCCTGTATGACTGTGATTTCAACCAGATGCTGGATATGAAAATTCAGGATGCCCCGGCCCATATCAATCAATTTAATCTGGATGTCCTGACCAACCGTTCCATCGTGGTTGACCAGCATTGTTTCGGTTGCACGGCAGGACTGGGGTCCAGTTGTGGCGGGCAGGTGGTTTAGGGCAAGGAGCATGGGGCAAGGAGCATGGAGCATGGGGCATGGGGCATGGAGCAAGGGGCATGGAGCATGGGGCATGGGGCATGGAGCGTGGGGCTTGGAGCATGGGGCATGGAGCAAGGAGCATGGAGAATTGAGCATGGGGATAATGTTTGGGCATCCTTGCTAAAAGATATCACGAAAACTTCAACCCTGACTCCGAGGCTGTAGCCCAACGCAATCCGGGCAAAACCCATTGACATCCCGGTGATTCACCAGAATTTGCAATACCTGGCCAGCATATTTCGAATGGCTCTTGTAATTCCCGTTTTTGCGTTAACTTCCTATCGATTCAAAATACAGCCAATGGCACCAAAGCGCCGGGAATTTATCCAGATGTCTTCCAAAGGAATGCTGCTGCTGCCCTTTATGCCGCAATTATTCCACGAATTATCCCATCCGGCTGGAGAATCCGTCCCAACAACCTTTTCAAATCCGATTCCAACCATGCAGGAAGAACCCAATCTGATTGGCCCCTATGGACCCTGGGCTGCTACTCATCAGGACCACGTATTGCCAGGTTTCTCATTTCGCAGTGACAAATGGAAAGATCTGCAAACCTGGAAAAAGCAAGCGCACGCTCAGGCAGTCAGCCGGCTTGGAATACCCGTCATGGGAGATACCCCGGCTGTGACCGTCGAAAAAAGTTATGTCTACGAAGGGCTACACATCGAAGAATTGTCCTGGCAGCTTCCTTACGGCCGGCCCACCAAAGCGCTCTTGCTCAGGCCGGATGGAGTTCAGGGCCGACTGCCTGGTATTCTGGCCTTCCACGATCATGGCGGGAACAAATATTTCGGGATACGCAAGATCACCCGGACACCCGGCGGGCAGCACTCGGATATGACTGCCCATCAACAGGAATACTATGAAAGCCGCGCCTGGGCAAATGAGCTGGCCAAAAGAGGTTATGTGGTCCTGGTACCCGATGCCTTTACCTTCGCCAGCCGCCGGGTGTGGATGCAGGATGTCCCGGAACATCTGCGCCACGGACTTACCGATGAGAATCCGGAAGACTCGGCGAATATCGCTGCTTACAACCATTGGGCCGGTGAACATGAACACATCATGGCGAAATCCTTGTTCAGCGCAGGAATGACCTGGCCGGGGGTATTCTTTGCTGAGGACCGCGTGGCACTTGATATCCTCGCAGCACGACCTGACGTCGATGCCGGACGGTTGGGGTGCGGGGGGCTTTCCGGTGGTGGTTTACGAACCGACTTCATGGCTGGCCTCGATGACCGGATTAAATGTTCCGTAACGGTGGGCTTTATGACGACCTGGAGGGATTTCATTCTGAATAAATCGTATACACACACCTGGATGACCTATGTACCTCAGCTTCCGACCGAACTGGACTTTCCAGAGATCCTGGGATTACGGGCTCCCCAGGCCACACTGGTGTTGAGTTGCGAAGAAGATCCGCTATATACCCTGCCGGAAATGAAAAGGTCGGATGAACAATTGAAAGCCGTTTTTGCCAAGGCTGGTGCACCTGATCATTACCGGACTTCATTTTATCCAGGTGGGCACCAATTCAATGCGGCCATGCAGGAAGAGGCCTTTGACTGGTGGGACCGCTGGCTGAAGTAAGAAATGCGCTTTTCATGGCTGGCTTCAGGCTTTTCGCCGGATTCTGCTTAATTTGCTATCATTCCAAAAAATTGAATCAGTAACCATGCGCTACGGGATCATCCTTCTTGCGTTCCTGCTCACCCAATGCCAACCGGAAACCAAGCCAAATGCAAGCATCACCTCTCCGGATGGAAACATCAGCATTACTTTCGACCTGCAACCTTCCGGTGTGCCACAGTATAGTGTCAGATACCACCAGAAAGACCTTATCCTACCCTCCACGCTGGGTATGGAATTTCGTGAGCAGCCAGCGTTCAAAGATGGCTTTGCGATCATTGGCACCTCAGAAAAGGAGATCAACGAGACCTGGGAAATGCCCTGGGGAGAACAGCATCTGGTTGAGAACCACGGCAATGAACTGAAAGTGGAGCTTAAAGAAAAAAATAGTCCCGGGCGCTTGCTCAACCTCTATTTCCGGGTCTACAATGACGGTGTGGCATTCCGGTACGACATACCGAAGCAGGAGGGGATGGACACCCTCATCGTCATGGATGAAAACACCCAGTTCAGACTCAACGAAGATCCGCTCACCTGGTGGATTCCCGGCGACTGGGACATCTACGAACACCTGTACAACGAAACCAAACTGTCCAGGATCAATGCCATTGCAAAAAGAAACCACCCGAACCTGGCGCAGACTTACATCCCGGAGAATGCCGTCAATACGCCTTTCACCATGCGGCTTTCGGATGGCACGCATCTGGCATTTCATGAAGCCGACCTCACCAATTATGCCGGGATGACCCTGAAAGTGGATACGACCACCCACGAGCTGATGAGCGAGCTGGTCGGTTCGGACCGTTTTGGCTGGAAAGCAAAGGTAGCCACACCATTTCATACCCCCTGGAGGACCATCACCATCAGTCCCAACGCAGAAGGGTTGATCGCCTCGCGTCTGATCGAAAACCTCTGTGAGCCCAACAAGATCGGCGATGTCTCCTGGTTTAAGCCCATGAAGTACGATGGCATCTGGTGGGAAATGCACCTGGGAATCTCTACCTGGGACTATGCGGGTACCCAGGACATGAATTCCTTTGATCAGATCGGAAATATGAAGCCGACCGGCAAACACGGTGCCACCACAGCCAATGCCAAACGCTACATCGACTTTGCAGCCGCCAACAACCTGAAAGGCGTGCTGGTCGAAGGATGGAATGTAGGCTGGGAACATTGGATCGGATTTGAGGACCGCGAAGGCGTTTTTGACTTCGTCACGCCTTATCCGGACTACGACCTGCCGGAAGTGGTACGTTATGCCAAATCCAAAGGTGTCGAGATCATCATGCACCACGAGACCAGTGCTGCACCACGCACTTACGACCACCAGCTTGACACAGCCTACCAACTCATGCAGACCCTGGGATTGCATTCAGTAAAAACCGGATATGTGGGCAAGATCATCCCCAAAGGTGAGTACCACCATGGGCAGTGGATGGTCAACCATTACCGCAAAGTCATCGAAACTGCAGCCAAATACCACATTGCCGTGGATGCCCATGAGCCTATCAAGGGCACCGGCCTGCGGCGTACCTACCCCAATATCATCTCCCGTGAAGGACTCCGAGGTCAGGAATGGAATGCCTGGTCCACCGATGGGGGCAATCCGCCACAGCATCTTTCCATCATAGCCTTTACCCGCATGCTGGCCGGCCCGATCGACTTCACGCCCGGCGTGTTTAACATAAAGCTGAAGCCCTATAAACCAAATAATCAGGTGAACACCACCCTGGCCCAGCAATTAGCTCTTTATGTTGTCATCTACAGTCCGATTCAGATGGCTTGTGACCTTCCCGAAAATTACGATGGACAGCCAGGCTTTCAGTTCATCCGGGACGTGGGTGTCGATTGGGAGCAAACACGGGTGATCAAAGGAGATGTCGGTGATTATGTGATCATTGCCCGTGAAGAACGCGGCACCGGCAACTGGTTTGTGGGAGGTATTACCGATGAGAATTTCCGGGATGCGCTCTTTGACCTGGACTTCCTGCCACCGAATACTACGTTTACCGCCACCCTGTACCACGACGCTCCGGACGCCGACTGGGATAAAAATCCGTTGGCGCTGGAAATTGACAAAAAGGAAGTCACTTCCGAGGATGTGTACACGGTGTATATGGCTCCGGGAGGTGGATTTGCATTGAGTCTGATCAAAAAGTAAGGTTTGGGTAGCCACGTATAGCATCAATTGCACGAAATGCAATTTTTCAGGTAAACAGAAATGGGGCAATTATTTTTAAGCCTTGAATTCAGGCTCTGCCTTTTTGGATTGAGCTGACGAGGACAAAATAGCCAAACAGAACGTTCTTATACTAAATCCTATTCACCTTGTGCCAGCGTATCATTCTGATCCTTTGCATTTTCTCAGCACTGCATTGCCATCTTTTTGATAACACCCTACCCGTATTCCCATCCGATTTTAATCAAATGGACCTGGATCAATTGCAGACCGGTCAAACCTTTCATTACTTGTTCCTCATCGGAAGTGGTTATCCGGATCCGAATGATCAGCAGTTCTACTACACCGGGGACACTCTGGAGTTAAAAGTTCTGGAATTCAATAATATAGGTTATTACATATCGGAATCAATAACTCCCGGTTCACCTGTCTGGAATATGGATAGTACCCGGTATTATGGAATTCAAAAAGATTCCGTTTATGTTAATTTATGGATCGTGCGCAACGATTCTCTATTCATCCAATCCATCCATCCTGAACAATATACACACAGTCATCTCCTGTTCAGGTCTGATTTTGCATTAATACATTTTACGGAGGCCGAAGTAAAAATGAAAGGCTGGAAAACGACCTATCCTTACAACGAAGCCGATGCCAAACTTTTCGCAACCGACTATAAGCTGCTTGGTCATACCTACCCCAGACTGAATGTATACATTAATAATAGTCCGATGGCGGGAGACGGCCCAGGGAACACGACTATTTTTAGCAGACCCTTTGGGATCATCCGCACCTCCAGATATTCATTTTGGACGGGAATGGGTATTGGGTGGGATAAGTTATAAAAAGCCTTCCATGAAACTAGATCGACAGCTTGTTAAGCTTATATCGGGTTTGCCACCCGTAATAATCCTTACTTTTATGATCTTGAAAAGCTATCCTGGATAAAGAATTTGCTGTTTATGAAACAATTGATCTATAGTCTGATGCTCTTTGGGGCACTGCAACTATCCGCTCAAACACCTGTGGAATACGTCATTTCTTTCCCGAACGCAGTTCATCACGAGGCGGAAGTGCAGGTCACCTATCGTGATGTGCCCGCCGGCCCTTTGGAAATACGCATGAGCCGGTCTTCACCAGGGCGCTATGCTGTTCACGAATTTGCAAAAAATTGTTACGCTACCAGGGCCGTCGACGGAGACGGCCATCCTTTGGAAGTAACCCATCCAAACCCTTATCAATGGAATGTCCTCGGTCATCATGGTACGGTGGTGTTCTCTTACACGTTGTTTGGAGACCGGGGGGATGGCACTTATGCCCAGATTGACGAGACGCATGCGCACCTTAATATGCCGGCAACCTTTGCTTTCGCCCGGGGTATGGATGACCGGCCGATCCGGGTCACCTTTAATCTCCGTGAAGACCTGCGCTGGAAAGTAGCTACGCAGCTGAAGCCTGAGTCGGCTACGACTTACATCGCACCAAACCTGCAGTACTTTATGGACAGTCCTACGGAGATCAGTGACTTCCAGATCCGCACATTCACCGAAACATCCAACGGCAAGAGCTATCAATTCCGGCTGGTATTGCATGCCCCCAACGAGGCGGAGGTCATTGATGAATTCAAAGCTGCTGCCACGAAAATCGTGGCCCGGGAAAAAGCCGTCTATCAGGAACTGCCTGGCTACGACTATGGAACCTACACTTTCATCTGTTGTTATATGCCTCAAGCCAGCGGTGACGGTATGGAGCACCGGAATTCCACCTTCATCAGCGGGAATATCGTCCTGGACAGCAGTGGCCTTGAACGTGCTTACGGTACCGTAGCCCATGAATTTTTTCATTGCTGGAATGTGGAGCGTATCCGACCGAAATCACTGGAACCCTTTGATTTTGAACAGGCCAATATGTCCGGTGAGTTGTGGTTTGCCGAAGGCTTCACCAGCTACTACACCGACCTTACTCTTTGCCGGGCCGGTCTTATTACAAAAAACGATTATATATCCGGTATCAGCGGAGGGTTGAATGCCGTCATCAACAGTCCGGCGCGACGATTGCGGACTCCGGTTGAAATGAGTCAATTTGCACCCTTTGCCGATGCGGCCAGCTCCATCGATCCGGTCAATTTCGGCAATACGTTCATCTCCTATTATACGTATGGTAAGGTACTGGGTCTGGCGCTGGATCTTTCGTTGCGAAATCAGGACCGGGATCTGTCCCTCGACGGATTTATGGCCCGCATGTGGGGTCGATTCGGAAAACCGGAAATTCCCTATACCGTTGCCGGCATCGAATCAACCCTGGCCGAATACGCCGGCGAGGCATTTGCCAGTAACTTTTTTAATCAATACATCTATCACAGTGAATTGCCGGATTATCAGGCTTTGCTGAATACGGTCGGCATCAGTCTGACATTGGCCCATCCTGGTCAGGGATACTGGGGAGCTACCCTGGAACAGGTCGACCATCAGGTGCTGATCTCTCGCTATGCTTCTTTTGGTACACCGGCATATCAGGCAGGGCTGGATGCCGGAGACCAGATCCTGACCATCGATGGGCAGCAGATATCCTCGGTTCAGGAAGCCGAAACCATCATTCGCAATCATCAGCCGGGAGATGTCATCCAGGTTCAAATCGAACGGTTTGGAACTGCTTCCACTAAGACAGTAAAGCTGATGGAAAATCCTCAATTGCAGACCGGAATGATTATGGACGCTCTCACGACCGAAGCCGATCGTGTTCGACAAAACAGTTGGCTGGATGGGAAATAAAATATATTCAACTCTGCTGTGGAAGAATTCACAATCCCCTCCACACCTTTTTCCGAAACCAATAGCCCAGCATGACCATGGCGATGGCATATGCCAGCAATCCTGCCGCAAACCAAAGCATAAAATAAGCCCCCTTGATCGCTGCATCATAGGCATGGAATGACCAGTACACCGGCACCAGCGCCAACACCCGGGTCATCCAACCCGGAAAGAAAAAGGTCAGGATAGGCGCCAGGATCACCAGGTCAAGGATCTTGAAATATGCCACTCCTTCTATCTTGTTGCGGGCAAAGGTTGACACCACCAGACTGATCAATGGAGCCAGTAATCCAAATTGTATTGCCAGAAGCAGTGACTGCCACTCACCGACCCGCACCAGCCCACCCCAGCGGATGATCAGCCAGGCGCCACCAGTGGCGAGAATGGTAGCCCCTGTTAACCGGTACAACAGGAAGGTCGCTGCGCGCAAAGGCAGGATACGCAGGGCCTGAATAACCTGTTCGTCTTTTTCCTCCAGAAGGATGAATGCGCTGATAAATCCCATCAGGATCGAGGTCTGCATGGCGCCAAACATGGAGATGTATGGATAATAATCGACAATGGGCGGAAAGGCTTGTTCCAGCGCCGGTACTGCCCACCGCACAAATGCATACAAGATCAACGGAGCAAATAGAAACACCAATAACATCTGGTCTCTGGCAATATGCCGGAATTCCTGCCGGGCAAAATGGTAGAAACGTTGCATGAGCTTAGCGTTTGATGTTCTTGCGAAATGCCTGGATTGCCAGCTTATATGCGGCCAGGTTCCAGGCGAAAAATAATCCATAGGCCAGGAGTAGCTGACCTGTTACCATGCCAGAAAAGGCTGCTGTAAATAAAACCAGAGCCGGCCAGGTGGGCACCCAAACAAAATAATTCATCTGCATCACGCCAAAGTATCCCAGAAATGGCAGCGATAACAGGATCAACAATCCGACCGATCGCAGGATGTATTGATTGAAAGTTTCAACCCCGGATACCAGAATAAATCCTACCAAACCGAAAAAAATGGTTGTCCCGGCCGCTGCGACCCCAAAATGCAGCCAATCAAAATGAATGCCGTGCACGATCAAAACCAATCCGTAACAACAGATTATCGAAATGAGCGTCAAAACAATAATTTTTGACCATAGGTAGTGGGCCTCTCTTACCGGAGTCACCACCAGGGCCTGGAGGGTACCTTCATTTTTCTCGAACAGGACCATCACCCCGATGAATAAAAACCCCAGTAAGGCAGGGTCATTAAATATGACAAGGACGAGCAACTGATCGACGACCATGAATTGCTTTAACCACCAAAACAAGCCCAGGTAAATAGCGGTGACCAGCACCGATACCGTCAGCACCTGATTGCGATTAAGCAACGTGAAATCCCAGCGCAGCAAATGCAGGAATGTTCTCATACCAGTGATTTTCCGGTTACTTCCATAAAGACGGCATCCAGGCTGGCTTCCCTGGAATGGATGGTTACAATTTCCATTTGCTGCAGATCCTGCAGGAATTCCTCATTGGCACCCAGCCCATTCAGTCCGTAGGATTTCACCAGGTCACCTTCTCTGAAATGTACTTCCACCGTCTTATTACTGTAAGCCAGTTGCAAGGCCTGGGGGGTGTCCAGTGCCCGTATGCGGCCATCAACCAGAAATGCAACCCGGTCACACAGCTCCTGTGCATCGTGCATCTGGTGGGTGGTAATGAATATGGTCTTTCCCTCCTGCTGGAGTTGCCGGATCAGGTTTTTGATCAGATGGGCATTCGCCGGGTCCATCCCGGAGGTAGGTTCATCCAGGAATAATATCTCCGGGTCATGCTGCAGGGCACGGACAAAATTAAGCCGCATCTTCATGCCTTTGGAAAAAGCGCCTACCTTCTGATTGGCAGCATTTTCCATGCCTACCATGGCCAGCAATTCCATGGCTGTGCGGTAGTGCTTTTGATAAAAAGCGCCAAAAAAATCGAGATTCTCCAGGGCAGTTAGTTTGAGGTAATGATTGGGAAGTTCAAAACTCACCCCGATCCGGTGGTATAAGTCGATGTCCCAATCCCGCACTTCTTTCCCATCGATCAGGGCGGATCCGGTATATCCGGTCAAAAGTTTGAAAAGGATCTTCTGGGTGGTGGTCTTTCCAGCCCCACTTGGCCCCAGAAACCCGAAAATCTCGCCGGCAGCAATGGAAAAATCCAAACCCCGAATGGCGACCTCTGTCTGGCCGGGATAAGAAAAAGAAAGGTCGGAAACCTGGATCATAACTATTGGGGTTTTAGAGCTGCTTTCAATAACTGGATCAGATCGTTCACTGCTGCCTGGAGAGCAGCATTTTCGAGGCCGAACAACGGTTTTCCTTCAGCGAGGTTGCGATCAAAGTCGACCCCGTAAAAGTCATGCATCAGAGATGCCACACTCAATCCCATGGTAAACATAAAATGCGCCAGGATCGGCACCTGCAAATCGCTGCGGATGGTCCCCTTGGCCTGTTCCAGTGCGATCCACTGGGACAACATCGCAGTGCCCTTATCTTTCCAGGAATTCAGGTATGGCTGGACTTGCGGGCTGGATTCCTTGAAGCCCACGCGATAGAGAAATTGGCTGCAGCGGGGATTCTCCAGATCAAAATGCAGACCATTGGTGTATACCGCCTGATAATACGACCAGAAATCGGGATAATCATCCCGCCTAACCGACTCGATGTATGACCGTTTCACCTGTTCGCAATGGTTCTTGAGATGCAGCCAGAGATCGAGTTTGTCTTCAAAATACTGATAGACGCTTCCTTTTGCGATGGCCAGCTCTTTGACAATGCGGGTGATGCTGGCGGTCTGAAAATCATTGGTGGCAAACTCTTCCAGAGCGACATCGAGAAATCGTGCCTGCTTCTGCTGATCAAGGTTGATAAACGTTTCTTTTGGCATAAAGTGACTACCTGGTCACAAAGATACTTTAATTTGTGACTGGTTGGTCACATTTTTTAAAAAATTATGCACGGTGAATTTTAAATGGTGAATGGCGAGGAGCCCTCATTGCCAATTTTCCGGCCAGTAATTCTTCATCTTTCTCCGGACAAAAGCTACGCTGCGCTCCAGCTGGTCCATGCCATCCACACCGTCTTCGATGCTGATCCAGCCATCAAAGTCAACCCGCTTTAATTCTCGGAAAATCGCGTTATAATCATTCAAACCTTTGCCAATCTCGCCATGACTTAATCTTTTCGCATAACCGGCAGCACCTCCTTCCTCATTCCGCAAATCCTCCAGCGTTCCGTATTTCAGATACCGGTCACTGGCATGCATCGTCACCACCCGGTTAGAAACGCGGTACAACAATTCAAGGGGATCCTCACCTGCTAAATAGGTATTGCTTGGGTCGTAATTCACCCCAAAATTAGGATGCTGAATGCTGTCCACCAACCGGCAAAACACATCCATTTTCTGGGCAAATTCCGGATACTCCCAGAAGTCATCCTTGTAATGATTCTCCAGGATCAGGGTGATTCCGTTCGCTGCCGCATAGGGCAGGCATGCCTCGATGCATTCCACAGCCAGCCCGACGCCTTGATCAATGTTCAGTTCAGGCCGCCGCTGTCCGGAGAGCACCCTGCAGTAAGAACCGCCGAGTGCATGGGTCATATCGATCCATCGTTTTTGTTTCCCGATCTCATTTTTACGAAATTCCCGGTCCGGGTGGGTAAAGTCGGGAGAACAACACATCATTGGGACTACTTTCCCATGATCCTCTACCTGCCGGCGAAAACGGGGCCAGTTTTTTTCATCCTGCATTTCCAGAAATCCGGCGTACCACTCCAGGCCATCGATATCCAGCTGTACCGCCATTTCAATCCACTCGGATACGGTCAGCGTACCGTCTTTACATAGGGCTTGCATAAATGCTTTGGGGAAAACTGCTAAACGGGGCATAAAAACTTATTTATTGGCGGGAATGGTCGTATCATCTTTAGGCGGATTCCTTCCGATGAACGGATGCTGTTCCAGGTCCACAACCTGCCCGCTGATGGGGCCACTTTCGTCGGAAAGCCAATAAACGGCAGCAGCCGCTATTTCTTCGGGAAAAAGGATGCGGCCAGCGGGAGCGAAGACTGGCGGCAGGTCTTTGTACCAGTCGTCATCCAAACCATGCGCTCTTTTGCGCTGAATTTCCTTCTCGGTAAGCACCCAGCCCGGGTTGATCTGATTGACGCGCACATGACTTTCCCGGTGGAGGGTATCGCCTAAATTTCGGGTCAGGGTCATCAATGCGCCTTTGGATACACTATAGGCTAACAGGTTAGGTTCTCCACTGTAGGCATTCACGGAACCGATGTTCAGAACACATCCTTTCGACCGGCTCAAGTAAGGCAAAGCTGCCTGTATCAAGGCAAAAGGAGCTAACGTATTGACTTCCAGCACCTGCCGGAATAGAGCAAGGTCCGTGGTCTGCAGGTTGGACGAAACCACGGCAGCGGCATTATTCACCACCGCATCCAGCTGACCAAAATGGGAAATAGCCTGAGCGACCAGCCGGTCAGCGCATCCTGCTACCGATAAATCTTCGATGTATAAAACGGCATGTTCCGCACCTATCTCCTGCACGGTTGCCTCACCCAGTTCTTGCTCCAATCCGTGAACGATTACTTTTGCACCTTCGGCTACACACCGTTTCGCGATGGCCTTGCCAATCCCGGTCGTACTTCCGGTGATGAGGATGACTTTATCTTTTAATCGCATGGGATTGTTCTTACTATTAATTAATCTTTCATTCCAATTTAAAAGTACGAAAAGAAGCATTTAGGATATTTGGTATGAGCGATCGATCAGAATCCGGGTAACTTGATCTATTTGCATCTACGTAATAACTCAATGTCATTTCGAGCGGAGGACGAGGTACGAGGACGTAGTCGAGAAATCTAAACCAGATCCATCCATACTTTCTTTAGATCTCTCCACTCCCTCCGGTCGGTCGAGATGACAAAAAGTAGGGAAGTCGGTCGAGATGACAAAAAGTAGAGAAGTAAGTCGAGGTGATAGAAAGCAGAGAAGTCGATCGGATTGATAAAATGTTGAAATGTCGATTGACCTGCCCTGCCGGTAATATAGTGGTGACAGAGAAATAAAGTTCCAGCTACTTTTCTTCAATTTGTATCCACCAAATAACCCAATTACATTTCCCGTGTCACAACATAAATTGAAATTGAAAATCACACAAATTCATTTTGTGGAAGTATAAATGATTTTATTTACTCTACACGGAATGTTATCCGATCAATTTCAGAAGCCATCAATCACGAAAAACAAATGTAAAGATGGAGTCGGACAAATAAGTTTGACCTTATCCGAAAAGAAAATCCAAAATTATAATTAATTGAAACTTAGCCTCATACCGGCTTCAGCACGCTTTTCACCACTTCACCCTTATGCATCATTTCAAATGCTTCCTGCCATTCGGTTACCGGCCACACCCCGCCAATAATCGGTTTTACATCCAACTGCCCTCCGGCTAACAAAGCCAATACCCTTTCCCAAACAGGCCAGTTGTGACTGAAACTGCCCTGCAGGGTGACATTTTTCTGCACAATAGGATCCAATGAAAATTGCAAGGGTTGTGGGCCCCATCCTACCTTGGTGATCTGCCCATTGGGGCGCACCCATTGCATGGCTGATTGCAACGTTGCGCTGGCTCCCGCTGCATCCACCACCACATCGGCTCCCAGGCCATCACGCTCCATAGCCCATTTTTTTGCATCTCTGATGATCGGTTCGCATCCATATTTCCGGGCAATGTCCAACCGGTTGCGATCTGTTTCCAGTCCTACGATGGCCACTTCTGCGCCACACAACCTGGCTACCGCAGCACACAGGATACCGATGGTGCCCGGGCCAATCACGATTACCCGGTCTCCCGGCTTCAGCCTGGTGTTTCCAACCATCGCATTGTAGGCAACACTGCAGGGCTCGGTCAGGCAGGCCTGTTCAAACGCCAATCCCTCCGGAACACGGTGCAAACAGCGGGCAGGCACCGAAACATAGCGGGTCATCGCTCCATGGACTCCGTAACCGAAGCCTTTCCGCGTCGGGTCCAGGTTATACAGTCCCTGCCGCGACATCGGGTTATTCGGATCGATCACGGCTGCCGTTTCACTCACCACCCGGTCTCCTTCTTTCCATCCGGACACCCGCTTGCCCAGAGCAACGATATGGCCACCAAATTCATGGCCGAGGACGACCGGATAATTCACCGGCCAGCTGTGATCTGCCGTCCATTGATGTAAGTCACTGCCACAGACTCCCACATTGGCCACCTCAAGCAACACATCCTCTTCTCCGAAATCCGGTGTCGGGAGTTCACGGATTTCCACCGACCCGGGTTCAGGGGCATAATTGACTACCGCTGCTGATTTCATACTACAAATTCTTCATGTGTATATAATTGATATCCAACTAATTTAATATCGGATTATTAGACCAGTCCACCTCTGCCAACTGTTCTTCTGCTGCTACTTCTGCTACTTCTTTTACCTCTTCTACCTCTGCTACCTCTTTTACTTCTGCTACCTCTTCTACTTCTTTTACCTTTTTTACCTCTTCTACCTCTGTTTCTCAAACCTCATATCCATGTACCTTCTCACAGATCAGCCTTAATGATACTTCCAGGTTCCCGTCAGCCGTCCTAAATGCATCGGCATCAATGGTGAGGGGAGCACCCAGCACGACCAGTGGAGCTCCGTATTCCGGACAGCGGATAGCCTGTTCCAACGACAGTCCACCTACCGCCTGGACCGGGATCCGCACCGCCTGAACAACCTCACGAAGCTGATCCAGCGGGCTGGGCATCCGCAATCCCCGGGCGGCAATGCCCCGGCGCTCATCGTAGCCGATATGATGCACCACATAATCGCAACCCAGTTCTTCCAGCCATCGCGCAGCAGCGACCATATCGGGACAACCCAAATTGTCTCCCATCACCTTGACTCCATAACCCCGGCCGGCTTGCACCACGCATTTGATGGTTTCTTCATGGGCCCGGGCCATGACCACGACATGGGTGGCCCCGGCTTTTGCCATCATTTCGGCCTCCAGATAGCCACCATCCATGGTCTTAAGATCCGCGACGATTGGGATTTCAGGAAACGCTTCACGCAGCTTGCGTACACCATGCAATCCTTCCGCCAGGATTAACGGGGTACCTGCCTCCAGCCAATCCACCCCGGCACGAAGGGCCATGGCAGCCGTTTCCAATGCCTCATCAATATTGGTAAGATCAAGGGATATTTGGACGATTGGCTTCATTGCTGACCGTTTATTTCCATCAAATTAATTTAGAATTTTTCATTGACTCATCCACCATGAAACATCGTCTAATATTCATGCCTGGAACCATAAACTTCCCACTAACCATCCTGGTTTTATCATTAGAGGTGGTTGAACTGCACCCTAGATTTAATCTAAACCAGATCCAATGAAATCACATCAGGAACTTTTATCACTTACTGGCCAGCGCACCCTGATCACAGGGGCAGCAAGCGGAATTGGCAAGGCCATCGCATTGCGATTTGCCGAAGCAGGCAGTGACCTGATTTTGGTTGACATCCATGCCGGCAATCTCGGCAAACTGAAAAAGCAACTGGCGGAATTCAACACCGAAGTCCAAACCTTCACGACCGACCTGGAACAGAAGGCATCCATTGATCTGCTGTGGGACCAGTTGGGAGATACGCCTGTCCATAATCTGGTTAACAATGCCGGTATTTATCCTTTCCTTCCTTTTATGGAATTGACCGAGGCCGAATTACAACGCATCATGGATCTCAATCTGAATTCAGTGCTCTGGATGTGTCAGCATTTCATCCGCCACAACTGGAAGGTGGGTGGCCACATCGTCAACATAGGCTCCATCGAGGCCATCATGCCCTTTAAAAAGGACCTGGTCCAATATTCCCTGTCCAAGGTCGGCGTAATCACGCTAACCCGCGATCTGGCGCGGGAATATGCCGTCCGGGGGTTTCATATCAATGCTATCCTGCCTGGTGGCATCATGACCAAACGGATCAAACGTACGGCTGTCAATACCTTACTCCGGTTTGAATTTGGCGTCATACAGGATGGATTAAATTTCAAACAAAGACTGCCGGCCGGACGACTGGGCCAGCCCGACGAGGTGGCAAAAGTGGTGCTGATGCTGTGTTCGGATGTAGCCAGCTATATGCATGGAGCACTGATCCCGGTTGACGGTGGATTTTTATCGGCCTGACCGGAATTTACAAGAGCCACACCGTCTCCGGATAAAATACCTTTCCTAATTTACACCCTTACTGTTATCACAGACAGGATTACGTATGCAACCAGGTCTGATCTTCCTGATCATCATCGGCTATTTTTCCGTACTGATGCTTATCTCCCGCTGGACCTCGCGGCAAAGCGGTGATCAAACCTATTTTGACGGCGATAAAAAGTCACCCTGGTACCTGGTGGCATTTGGCATGATCGGCTCCGGCATCTCCGCCGTGTCGCTGGTATCCATTCCTGGCAATGTGGGCAACGATCACCTGTATTATTTTCAGTTTATCCTGGGGTCCATCCTGGGCTACCTCTTCATCGCACTGGTGCTGGTACCTACCTTTTACCATCACCGGGTCGTCTCACTCTATTCCTACCTTGGAGATCGCTTTGGCACCGTAACCTACAAGACCGGGTCATTGTTTTTTATCGTGTCGCAATCGTTTGGCGCCGCACTGCGCTTATTGCTATCCGTGAAGATCCTCCAGGATGCATTCCTCGATCCATTGGGTGTGCCTTATCCGGTAAGCATTGTCCTGATCCTATTTCTCATCTGGCTGTATACCCATCGATCCGGGGTAAAAACCATCGTATGGACCGACACGCTACAGTCCCTATCGTTACTTCTGGTGCTAATCCTCTCCATCAGGGTGATCATCCAGTCGCTGGGCTATTCATTAAGCCCGCTGAGTGATGTAATCGCCGCATCGCCCTTATTTGAATGGTTCGACTTTTCACCCAGGGCCGGCTCCAATTTCTTCAAACAATTCGTCTCAGGGTTCCTGATCACTGTAGCCCTGGTGGGCCTCGATCAGAGCATGATGCAAAAGACACTGACCATCCGGGATCAGCATTCGGCCCGGAAAAATGTTCTGGCGTTCAGCTTTTTCATCGCCTTTGCCCAGACCTTGTTTCTGTTGCTGGGTATCCTGCTCTACCTGTTTGCAGAACAAAAAGGGATTACGCTTACCAGCCAGGATGGAAAATTTCTGGATACTGACAAATTGTATCCCTTCCTGACCATGAATTATTTCGGAAAGATCGGTGTGGTCGCCTTTTTCATTGGCGTGATCTCTTCGACCTTCGCCAGCATCGATTCGTGTATAGCCGCGCTGACCACCTCCATTTCGTACGATTTCTTTGGATACGAGCAGCGCAGCCATGTGGAAAAAATGCGCATCAAACGTGGGGTTTTGCTGGCAGTCAATGCCGTCATGTTCCTGATCATCATGGCCTTTTGGAACAACCAGGGCGCGATCATCAATACCATCTTCAGCATTGCCGGATACACCTACGGACCGCTACTGGGCTTATTCCTGGCCGGTCTGTTCACCCGCATGGAATTGCTACAGCGCTGGGTTCCCGTGGTTTGTATCGCTGCAGCGGTGATCACCTATGCACTGAATATGGCCTCGTCACATTTTTTCCGTTTTGATTTTGGGTTTATGAACATTGCTGTCAATGCGTTGCTTACATTGCTGTTTCTACGATTGATCCGAAAAATAAATACTGCATGAGCGATCCGATTGAACTGACTACCCGTTCGGAAGACTTCGACACCGCCGCCCGGTTGATGGTCACATCCCCTCCGTGGGAAACCATGGATTATACCCTGGAGAACTGCCGGGCAGGATTTAGCGGGCCTGGCAAGGAAGTATATGTTATCCGCTCCGAGGGGGACATCATTGCATTTGCCATCGTGCAGACCATCGGCACATTCCGCCTGTATATTCAGACTCTGTTTGTCCGCGACGAATACCGCAGCCTGGGATTGGGATCGCTATTACTGCAACACATCGAAAATACCGCACCCGGTCGTGCGGTGAACTTGTTCATCTGTGTGTCCACCTTCAATGATCGCGCACAAAAACTTTACGAAGAATTTGGCTTCGAAAAAGTGGGTGATCTGACGGATTTTGTCAAGGAGGGATTTACAGAGGTGCTCATGCGCAAAAGGCTGGGGACACTGCTATAATGGCTAATTCATAGTTCATCATATGTATCGAAATTACCTTTTACCATTTGTTATTCTGACCACCTTATTTGGTTGTGCGCAACCTTCGTCCAGGATAGAAATCAGTTCCCTCTCCACTTCCATCGACTCCATCATGGCCCATTACATCGACGCCCGGCTCATCCCCGGAGGTGTCGTGCTGGTAAAGCACAAAGGACAAGTGATTCATGAAAAAGGGTACGGGTTCATCCAGGTGAAAAATTTTGCCAATCAATGGATTGAAAATCCCCCAAAAACGACGACCACCACCCTCTACGACCTGGCCTCGCTGACCAAAGTGGTAGGGACGACCTCTGCAATCATGCTGCTTCACGACCAGGGCAAACTCTCCGTGGATGACCCGGTATACAAATACCTCCCCGCCTTTGATACCCCGGAAAAACGGTCCATTACGCTGCGTCACTTGCTCACCCATACCTCCGGCCTCACCGAATGGTATCCCATGTTTTACCGCAGTGACAACCGGGAGGACACCTACCGGCTCATTGAGTCCCTACCCTTAAAATTTCCGGTCGGCGCCGGCCGGCATTATTCCGATCTGGGTTTCTGGCTGCTGGGTGAGCTCGTAGAAAAAATATCCGGAGAACCGCTTGAAGATTTTGTCCGGAAGCACATCTTCATGCCGCTCCACATGGATCATACCGGCTACCTTCCCGACACCTCCCAGGCCATCGCCGCCACGTCTCTGGGCAATCCATATGAATACCGCATGGTTCGCGACAGCTCCCTGGGTTTCATCGTCCCGGGACTCGATCCGGATTCCTGGGATGGCTGGCGTCAGTACGTCCTGACAGGTCAGGTCAATGACGGCAATGCCTGGTATGCCGGACGCGGCGTCTGTGGTGCAGCGGGCATCTTCTCCCGCGTGGAAGACATTCAACTCCTCCTGGATATGCTGATGCACGATGGCACGGCAGACGGCAAGCCATTTTTAACACCACAAACCATCCAGACCTTTTTCACCCCGGACCGCTTTCACAATGGACTGGGCTGGATGATGGACCCTACCAATTCGTTCATGAAAGGCGCTCCCGCCGGGAGTTTTGGCCATACCGGCTTCACCGGAACCAGCATCTGCGTCGTCCCGGAACAGGACCTCGACATCATCATCCTCATCAACCGGCAAAATGTAGGACTCCAGCCGAATGGCTCGTATTTTAATCCGAATCCGATCCGCGAAGGTATCTTTAAAGCGGTGATGCAGGAATATGGAAAATTGTGATATTTCACAGATGAACGCTGAGAAGACACAGAGGAGCGCAGAGTTATTATTTTTCTAGATGTTGAATGCTGAATAGTCCGTGAAATTGTGGCCCAAATCCTTGTGATCCTCCGGGTTCCCCCGGTGTACCTCTTTGTAACAAGCTTCATCATACCCGGTCAAATCACACTTCACGTATTTGTGGGCCAAATCCTCCGCGAATCTCCGTAAACCCTCTGTGCTGCTCTGTGTAACTGTCTAAATCTTCAATCGGATCTTCCACCGGTTTAAGAATCCGGCGATGGCCACGATCAATAGGGCAAACAGCAAGGATTTGAGCAGTCCGATAATGCCTGTACGCAATGCTTCGGGCAGATGTATGCCGATCATTCGCATCACAGCATAATAAATGTAGGGAATCAGGTATACCGTCAGGGTACTGCGTCCCGCCGGTTTTATCCAGCGGTACCAGCCATCCCATTTCCGGATGTCAACCAGGTAATAAATCAACGCATAAGCCGACAAAGTGATGGCCGTACAATACCCGATCCAGGCCGGCGTTGCCCGAATTTTGGATAGCTCAAAAGCCGGTCTGGTCAGCCAGCCGTAAAGTAGCATGAGGCTACTCATCACTAGAAGGACTCCAATGAATTGACCATATGCTTCCTGTGCCAGTCGTTTGTACACACTCGAAGCGACTACACCTCCCAATACCAGAGCCACTCCCGTGCCGCGATCCGGCATCCAGACACCCAGATGTATGGGCTCCAGAAAGTCCAGGTAACCTGCAAAATTCGCAAGGTGAAAGAGAAGGAAAAAGATCCAGGCGCCAACTATCGGGATCATGCTTCCCCGGAAAGCCCAGTAAACAAGTGCAGCATACAAATAAGCCCATCCGATTAAGCCTAATATACCCCACCAGTGGGTCCGCAACCCGATGATCTGGTCTGCATTTCCACCGCGAAAGATAATGCCTAAACCGATCAATAGAGCAAGTCCAATGCCCTGGGCTACACGAGTCCTTTGCCAGGGCCACCCGGTACCCTGATAATCATTCCACACCAGAAAGAAAGCAATGGTTAGCAGGATCTGCCATACAGGTACCGGTATGATCATCGCGTCACCATAGATGTTTTCCAGGTTGACGTGGAAAAAACCCATCACAATCAAAGCCAGGCTTCGGAGCAGGATATGAGCCACCACTTCCCAGGATGATTGTGATTCCATCCGCTTATCCAGGGCAAAAGGAATACTAAGTCCCACGATAACTAAAAACGCCGGGAATATTACGTCGGAGAAGCCCATGGCATCAGCTGCTGCCGGCATGTGTTCCAGCCACTCCGGTACACCAATAAGAGTCCAGAAGTCATTAACCCAGATCATCAGGACCATGGTCACCGCGCGTAGCACATCAATGGATCGAATTCGCAGGGTGTTGGTTTTGGGGAGGTCAGTCATTGCTTTATGGTTTAATTGTTTCGGTCAAAATACCCACACAGGAAGCGATGCCCTCCAGGAAATTGCCCAGTCGCAGGTTCTCATTGGGACTGTGAATGTTGTTATCCGGGTTCGGAATGCGGACGGAAACGGCAGGCAATCCCAGGGCGGTGATGAAGGGCGAAATAGGCTGTGAGCCACCGGTAGTGCGCATCAGTAACGGAGCATCGCCCAATGCCCGCGTCAGTGCTTTGCTGAGCCAGTCGCCGATCGGCGTGTCAAAATCCGTACGGTAAGCAGCATAACCAACTTCGTAATCAAATGCCGCCAGCTTGGGATAAGTGTTGCGCTCCTCTTCCGTAGGTTTTCCGTCGACCAGATGATACCCCTGATCAATGATAAATTGGCGTATGGATTGCATCAGCCGCTCCCCATCCGTCTCGGGAACCAGCCGCACATCCATTTCGGCCAGGGCTACATCGGGGATGATGGTTCGGACCGCATCACCGGTCCACGCCGCCCGCAGTCCGCGGACATTCAAGGTGGGGTATTGTAAGGCCTCCTGATAATTGTCTCCTACTTTCTCAGGTTCCGCAAATCCAAACTGATGGCTGAGTTCAAGGGCATTTTCAGGCACCTCGCGTAAAAGTTTTTTCTCCTCTGCCGTAAGATGGATCCCGTCATAGTAACCGGGGATCAGCACCCGTCCATCTTCATCTTTCATGGCAGCCAACAGCCGTGCCAGTCCAAATACCGGGTTCGGAGCAAAATTGCCGTACTGCCCGCTGTGTAACGGCACCCTAGGTCCAAAAACCGTTAAGGTTGCAGTGGCAATACCGCGCGCTCCAAAAGTGAGCGTAGGCATATTCGATACATGGCGGGCGCCATCCATCACCACCAGCATATCTGCGGCAAAGAGATCGCGGTGATCGGCAACGGCAACCGGCAATTTAGGGGAACTCAGCTCCTCCTGAAAATCCATGATGACTTTTACATTAAAAGCAGGCTTCACACCATATTTATGCAGGATGTCAAATGCCGTGAGCAGACAAATGGCAGGGCCTTTGGAGTCCGAAGCCGAACGTGCATACAGCTTCCAGTCGGGATTCCAGGCTGCATGTATAACCGCATTGTCCAGAATCACTCCGCTGCTATCTTTCAACGCTGCCTGATAGGGATCGGGCTGATGCCAGGCCGATGGATCCACCGGCTGGCCGTCAATCTGAGTATAAAACAAGACAGTGGGCAAATGAGGATCGATCACCTGACTTGCGAGCACGAAAGGAACCCCGGACTCATAAATGGTCTGAACCTGGAAGCCACGCGATCGATACGTCTTTTCACACCATTGCACATTAGCCACTATACCAAGCGAATCGTGGCTGTCATTGGGTATGCTGAGAAAATGAATCAGTGAATCGAAAGCTATGGGAAATGCATCCCGGCTGTACCCGAGAATGGATGATGCATTCCACTTCTGAGCCTCGCTGTGCGTTAGCATCAGGTTCAAAAGGGCGCAAAACAGATAACGTACCACGGCAACTTTTGCCAAACAAGCTACGAATTACGTGCAAAAATGCTGGTATTAATCTGATCCGTCTACAGTACAATTTCCCACCATTAGTGCAGGCATTCAGGCCGTTGCTCTTTTACACTTCCGGTATCCAGCTAAAATTATTATATTTAATGAACTTCGTTAACCAACCCCAAACTTCCACATAAAGCTGGCGCCATGTATTTGCATTCCTGAAAACGGTAGCATGGTGATGCAGTTTCACCCCCCTGCACATGAGAATGCCCTATTCTTTTTGAGGAAGGATAGACCAGCAACCAATCGCGTTTATTTAAAAATCCGCTTCCACAACAGACGCCCGGCTATCAGCAATACCACCAACAAGATCAGGAATCCGGTAAAGGGCAGATAGGATACCACCCAAATACGGGTACGGTCGAGGATCCACAGTAAGACCAGGATCACCAGGATCATCAGGATCAAGCCACCCAGGCGGTCAAATCCCGGGATGGCATCCAGCGAAACAAAGCGTTTGATGATCCAAAAAGTCAGCAGCATGGATAACACCGGCAGGAGCTGCAGGTAGATGTTGGCATCCCAGATGGACTGACGCTCGAACAGGAACAAATACAGATTTAATGTCAGGGCAAACAAGCCTGGAACAAAAGCCAGGTAGATCGTTGCCGAGAAAAGATATTTCCAGGGGGAAAGGTGGGCTTCGCCACGCGAGAAAATCCCGGACAAAAGGGCGGTCAACGGAACCGCAATAAAATAGAATAACGGTACCTCCGGATTATGTGAACAGATCTGAAAAAAATCGTGTAATGTCATGTTACATGCAGCATTTTGATGGACCAGCTTCTAAGAATGCCTGGACTTGTTAATTTGAATAAATGTAAAAAATCCGGGAATTCCTTGTCCTGAAAATAACACGGCAAGACGCTTTAGAGGACCGGACAATCAGGAAAAAAACCAATGGTTAGATCTTCATCAGCAATTTGACCGGATCTTCCAGCAGGTCCTTTACTTTCACCAGGAAGGTTACAGACGAACTGCCATCGATGACGCGGTGGTCGTAGGATAATGCAACATACATCATGGGCCGGACCACGATCTGTCCATCCACTACCATGGGCCTCTCCTTGATCGCATGCATACCCAGTATCGCCGACTGCGGCTCATTGATGATGGGTGTGGACATCAGTGATCCGAAGATACCTCCATTGGTGATGGTGAAGGTCCCACCTTTCATTTCCTCCAGGCTCAGATTGCCTTCACGGGCTTTATCAGCCAGTTCCTTGATTCGGAATTCGATCTCATGCAATTGTAGCGATTCCACATTGTGGACGGGTGGCACGACAAGTCCGTTTGGCGTGGATATCGCTATGGAGATATCCGCATAATCGTGGTAGATGAGATCATCGCCATCGATCATGGCATTCACCTCCGGCATATCCAGCAACACCTGGGCACAAGCTTTGGCAAATAAGGACATGAAGCCCAGTTTGATTCCATATCTGGCAACGAAGTCATCCTGGTATTTCTTCCGGAGTGCCAGGATTCCGGTCATGTCAATCTCATTGAATGTGGTAAGCATGGCCGTCTCGTTCTTTGCTGCAACCAATCGGCGGGCAATGGTACGGCGCATGCGTGACATTTTTTTCCGTTCCGCATTCCTGGTGAAAGCAGCAGACGCGGGTGCTGGTACCGGTGCCGGAGTTGACGCAGCCGGCGCAGCGGCAGCCGGTTCCGGTTTGGCCTTGACGGCATCCTCTTTGGTGATCCTGCCATCTTTCCCGGTGCCGGTTACGGTCGAAGGTTCAACACCTTTTTCACGCAACACTTTAGCAGCTGCGGGTGATGGATGACCTGCCGCATAGTTGTCCTGAGCCACTGGTGCGGGAGCAGGCTCATTTACAGATATTTTCTCTTCAGTGGGTGCCTTTGTTTCAGGACTGGGGCTTGATTCAGCGCTTACGCTGGTATCGATGCGGGCGACCAAAGCTCCTATTTCGAGATCATCACCTTCCTGTGCGACCCATTCCAGCTTCCCGGATGCTTCGGCAGGCAATTCCAGTGTCGCTTTGTCCGATTCAAATTCACAGATAGGCTCATCCATTTTCACGACAGAACCATTGGCTTTCAGCCAATTGGCCAGGGTAACTTCTGTAATGGATTCGCCAATAGCCGGTACTTTAATGTCGATAATGCTCATAGCTTTTGTTTGGTTGGGCAAAATTAGAAAAAGGAACGGTTCCCTACTGCTTTTGCGTTGGTCTAAATGACTGGTTTGGTTACCTTACAATAACAAGCTGTTAACAAAATCTTAATGCGTTTTGTTGCCGGGTGGTATTGTGGCAATTGCCCTAATTTTAAGGTTGGTTCAAAATATTGGATCATTTTCCACCTTCCTGGGTTATGACTGTTAACTTTAAACCCCTTAAACATTAAGAAAAAAGTCTATATGACTCGATCTCTGTGCCTGATTCTAGTTTGTTCCCTGCTTACAACCGCTCCAATTGCAGCTAACGGCGTGACTGTTCCCGGGGGAGGTAATCCTTCCAGTGACGAAATTGTGCAGAAAGAAATGGTAGCCATGCGGATTGATGAATCCATCAAGGTGGATGGCAAACTGGATGAGGCAGCCTGGCTAAAGGTAGCTCCTGCCCGGGAATTTGTTGAATTCCAACCGGTGCCTGGAGCCGCGCCGTCCTTTCCTACCGAAGTCAAAATCCTGTACGACGATGTAGCCATATACATCGGTGCCAAAATGTTCGACCCGGTGCCGGATAGCATCTATCAGGAACTTTCAGAACGCGATCATGTGGGTAATTCCGACTGGTTCAACGTCATCATCGACACTTACCGGAGTGGACTGAATGGCTATGCGTTCGGATTGACACCCGCCGGCATTCAGTACGATGCCCTGATTGAAGACAATGGCCACCGGGATCGCAACTGGGACGCCGTTTGGGAAAGCAAGGCTGCCATCACCGAAGAAGGCTGGATCGCTGAGATCCGTATTCCCTATTCCGCCCTGCGGTTTCCAAGCCAAAAAGAACAAAACTGGCACATCAACTTTATGAGGGAGATTCGCCGTGTGCGCGAACAGTCTTACTGGAACCCCATCAATCCGGCATTTGATCAATTCCTGATTCAATCCGGAGTACTGGAAGGCATCGTGGACATCAAGCCTCCCATGCGGCTGAGCGCTTATCCATTCGTGGCAGCTTATGCTGAAAATTACCACGACAAGACCGCAACTCCGTCTTCATCGTGGGGTAAAAACATCAGCGGTGGCATGGATGTAAAAATGGGTATTTCCGAAGCATTCACCCTGGATATGACCCTGATACCGGATTTCAGCCAGGTTCAATCGGACAACCAGGTCCTTAACCTGTCTCCTTTTGAAGTCCGTTTTGATGAAAACCGTCAGTTCTTTATTGAAGGCACCGAGTTGTTTAATAAAATGAACCTCTTCTATTCCCGGCGTATCGGCGGGACACCGCTCCATTACGGCGATGTGGAAGGAAATCTTAAAGATGGGGAGGTCATTATCAGCAATCCCCTGGAGACACCGCTGATCAACGCGACCAAGGTCTCGGGCCGTACGACTAAGGGTACCGGCATCGGCGTATTTAATGCGGTGGTAGGTGGAACCGAAGCGCGGATCCAAACGGCAGAAGGCCATGAAGTCGCTGTGCAGACCAACCCACTGACCAACTATTCGATCCTTACCGTCGACCAGCAACTGCCTTACAACTCCTTCATCAATCTGACCAATACCAATGTATGGCGCAATGGCCAGGATTACGAAGCGAATGTGACCGGGACTGCTTTCCAGTTCAATACCAGAAAAAGGACCTACGGCATCGGAGGACGGGCGATCGTCAACCAAAAATACTTTACCGACTCCACCGACCTGGGTTATTCCTATTCCATCAATGCGGAGAAAATCAGCGGACAATGGCAATGGGGCGCCGGCTATAACGAAGAAGCACCCAATTACGACATCAATGATATGGGTTACATTCATAGCCCGAATGAAAAGTCCTGGTCTGCCCGCGTTTCGTATTCAGAGTTCGAACCCTTCTGGGCTTTTAACCGGGCCGATGTACGGGTCAGCACCAATTACCGGCGCCTGAATGAGCCCGACGAGTTTACCGATTTTGGGGTTTATTTACGTGCCTTTGCGCGGACGAAAAACTTCTGGGGTACGGGACTGAATATCAACTGGGAGCCGGTAGAGACTTTTGATTATTTCGAACCCCGCACCGATGACTATTCTTTGGCCTACCGGTACCCGCGCAATGTGTATTTGAGCAGTTTCCTCTCTACCAATTACAACAAACGGCTGGCGTTTGACCTTAATGGAGGCTGGCGCTGGTTTGAAGAGAGCGGACGCCAATTCAGCCACCTGGGTATCGGCCCCCGCTTCCGCATCAACAACCAGTGGTCCATCTACTGGAACACCACGGCCAGTGTTGCCCAAAACGACATCGGCTATGTGGATGCCACCGCGGCCGCAGGAACCATATTTGGCCGCCGTGACCGGACCACCATAGAAAATCTGTTCCGCTCCAATTTTGCATTTTCCAATACCACCACCCTCTCCTTCCGGCTACGGCATTACTGGTCGAAGGTAGCCTATGACCGCTTCAGCAAACTTTTATCCGACGGCCATCTGAGTACTACAGCTTATTCGGCCAGCCAGGATGCGAATTACAATGCATTTACCATCGACATGGTCTACCGCTGGCGTTTTGCCCCGGGTAGCGATATATTCCTGGTCTGGAAACAATCGGTCTACGAAAGCGGTGATGTGCCGGAGGTGAATTACTGGAGAAATCTGCAGGACCTGTATACCAACCCCCTATCCAACAGCTTCTCCATGAAATGCATTTATTTCCTGGATTATCAGAATCTGGTGCATAAGTCTTAGATCCATTCCTGGATTCACCCGCTGCAAATAATTGGCGCAGAAAAAGTACCTTACCATAAGCTTCTGTCCTCCTTGGAAATCTAAAGCCTAACATAGCATTGGATAATCCAGGAGTTGGATCAAATCTTGAGGCATTCGATAACGAACCAAAAATGAAGTTCTTCCGTAAAATCCGGGAAAGCCTTTTGACTGAAAACAAGACAACCCGGTATCTAAAGTATGCGACCGGTGAAATCATTCTGGTGGTGATAGGAATCCTGATTGCCCTCCAAATCAATAACTGGAACGAAGACCGCAAAGACCAGAAAAAAGCCACGGAGATCTATACCAACCTGCTCACCTCCCTGATTCAGGATTCCGTGGAAGCGCAACGAACGATTGATTTAATCACACTGAGTTTACAAACGCAAAAAGCATTAATTTCCAACGACTCGCCTCAATATTTGGCTGGCCGATCCCAGGAAGAAATCGATCAGATGGTCAGAGCCCTCAGCGGGGCAGTGATGAGCTTCTTCCCAAAAACCGGGGTTTATGAATTAATCACGACCAACAACAGCATGGATATTCTAAAGTCAGAAAGAATAAAGTCATTGCTGATCAATCTGTACGATTTTCAGTACAAACGCTATGAGAACATCGACGCCATCATCGATCACAAATACCACTACCAACTGGGGACACTGATCCGGACCAGGATTGGTCAGATCGGAGAATACAATTCAGCATCCGAATTTCAACTGGTCAGACATGCTGATCCGGAAAAATTAAAAGAATACTATGCCGAGTTGGTCGCAGAATGCAAAGATATTTTTGGAGCCCTGTCTACCGCCGATAATTACCTGATCCAGATCAGGTCTTCCATTAATGAGCTGACCAAAATGATCCGGCAGGAATTGCAGTTGTCCGGCAGGTGATGGTATGCAAGAACCCGTCCGCCGGGACAAGAAAAAAATTTACAATCACTTTGCGATATGAAAAAAATCCAATTCGAAATCGTTATCAATGCCTCCGCGGATAAAGTCTACAAGACGATGCTGGGTATCAATGCTATAGACTCCTACAATCAATGGACCGCGGTATTTAACCCCACCTCAACCTATGAAGGGACCTGGGAAAAAGGGTCGAAGATCTACTTCATTGGAACGGACGAAAATGGTAACCGGGGCGGAATGGTATCGGAAATTGCCGACAATATCCCTTTCCGGTTTGTGTCCATTCGCCATTACGGAATCCTGGACGGTGAAAATGAAATTACAGAAGGTCCCGACGTTGAAAAATGGGCCGGCGGGCTGGAAAATTATTCGTTCCATGAGCAGGACGGCCAGACCACGGTAACCGTAGAAACCGATGTAGACGGAGACTACCTCGATTATTTTAATTCCACCTGGCCCAGGGCGTTGCAAAAGCTGAAGGAGCTGGCAGAAAAATAGCAGCAGGGCAGAAACGGTGATCGCATCGCTTCCACCATCCTCCCCGGTGCTGGGAAGACCCAGCCCGACCAGCACGGTGCTTTTTTTTCTTGGTGGCAGACCAGAAAAAAGCTACTTTAAGGATTTAATAAAAATGTCAAAATCCAAATTGCATATCGGATTAGTCAGAAATGCCAAATATGTAAAAATAGATTTGAAAGAGAATATTTTAGCCTTGTTGAGAGTTGAAGCCAACTTCAAACACAAAGCTTTTTACGAAAAATCAGATATTCCGCCGCAAGAATATAATATCGATCAAAAAGACTTCGCCAAATTTGGTGAGAAAATTAGAGCTATGATTAAATAATTGAAATGAGAATAAAAATGACCAATAAAAAAGGAAGACATAATACTATTCTACGAATTAAGATTGATAATTGAACAAATGCTTATTGAAGAATCAACAAATATCGAATAAACTGACAGAGTGGAAAACAGTTATCAAATATCGAAGCGTGTCTGGAATCAATTTGATTTCGATGAAATGGGATGGCACGATAATGTAATCTGGGCTATATCATTTGAAGAGGATATTAAATTTGATATTGACTATATCTTTAAGTGGGTCGAACCTAATGAAAAAGATAACTTTTACAAATTTTGGATAAGTCCAGCAACATTAATTTTTCACAAACCAGCAAAGGTCATATTTGAAATAGAACTGGAATTTCCAAACAGGATAGAAATTTATAATATATCAAAAGTTTACGAAGAAGGCATAACAAAATACATTATTGAAACTAATGAAGGGGATATTGAAATCCAAACTGATGAATACACACAAATTATCCGGAAAGATCCAATCCTTCAAGAGTATCAAGCATTGACAATTGAAGCTAGAGGTCCTATAAGTTTCTTAGATAGAATTAAGGGTGATAAATCGTAAAATATGAATGTAAAAATCAAAGAGGAATTTATTTAACAGATGCTAACACGGCGCGATAACGACCATCCCGTCTAAAAGAGAGCTACTAGTAAAGATGAAAATGAAACAATCAACAAACACATCGTAACTTAGGAGAAGTGATAACCTGGTGGGACGGCATACGCGCCCAAAACGTTACCCAAAAAAAAGAAAGCTTTTGAACACAAAAAAACTCATTTTTAGCACGGTTGTAATATTTATCATGTATGTCTTGATGGATCTCACTTTTTATGGTCTGTTTGAAGAGAAAATGGCAGGAAAAGCGGATCGGCCAGCATCGGAACAAAATCAACTGTTGCCTTTTATCTTTTTTGGACTATTCCTCGCTTCATTTCTATTTTCCTATTTGTTTGATAAGTTATCTGATGAGGAAGACAAAATCAGGGAAGGAACTAAGTATAGAATTATTCTAGGGACATTTATGTACTTGCCCCTGTTCTTAATCTTCTATGCGACGAGGGACACTCGACCGCTTGACGCGTGGTTGATCAATGCAGCCTTTCATATAATCCAATTTGGCATTTTTGGTATTGTGGTCGCCTATATCCGAGGGAAAGTCATTATAGATTCATCAGGCGAATAAGTTTAACTTAACTTATTGAATATAATTCATAATACCTGCGTCGCCACAGGATATTAATACATGCTCTTCAGATCCGGCATCGCCCTGTCAAAATAGCAGGCATGAGCGAATACATCAAGACTTAATGGGTGAAGCAGAAAAAATAATAAAAAAGATTTCAGAATATGCAGGGATTGGATTCGGAGTATATAAAGACTACGGTGCTGCACAAATTCTTTATATAAACAGGGGATACAAACCTGACGGAAATGGATTGGTGAAAAATTCGATACCTTTAAAATATGGAGAAATAATAACTGTCGACGATAGTGTAGTATTCTGTTTAACAAAGAAACTATAAGAAAGAAAACGGATGAGAACATGCGATGACCACATCAGCCACCCTATCGGGATGCCCGTTGGATAGCACAAAACAGCTGTACTTCATTCTGACAAACCATCAGAATATTGAACAGGATCTGAATAACACTCGAATTTCCCGGAATTCTATTACCGCACGAAGATCTTTTGCTTTAACCGTCCCTGATCGTCTGAAAGAAAATAGATACCAGGATGCAGTTGATCCAGATTTATCTCCAGGGTTGATCCTTTCATTTCCTGGGTCAAACATTGAATTCCACTGGCATTGTACAGGGAAATCCGGGTTTGAATACTATTTCCACCTTCCACGATCAGCATCTTTCTGCTGGCCAGGTATTTCGCCTGTAGTTGATTGCGCTGCGCCGCATTGATGAAAATTACATTCGAAGCCAGGGTATTGGTCCCGTCAAGATCATACTGCTTCAGGCGATAATAATTATCGCCTTCAAAGTACCGCATGTCCTCGTACTGATAGGTTTCGGATTTGTAGGAATTTGATTGTCCGGGGATACGCCGTATGGGATCAAAATGTATCCCGTCTGCAGACCGCTCCAATTCAAAATAATCATTGTTTAATTCCTGTGCCGTCTGCCAGGTCAGGACGACCCTGTCTGCTTCAAAACGGGCATCAAAAGAAACCAATACGACGGGTAAACTCTGGTTGGGCACGCAATTGCCTGCATTGTCACATGATCCGGAAGCACAGGTTGATCCCTGGCAAGAACCATTGCTGGCCGTATATGCAACCCAGCGGGTTGAAAATGTCAATCCGCACGGAGCATGAAATTTAATGGGCCCGATGGGAACATTTGTCCCCGGTGACCAGTCCGTGGTACACGAATCAAAGTAAATCATTCCGTCCGATCCGGTAATTAAAATATGAACCGGCTTACCTCCCTGTCCGGTAAATGTCGAGCGATACGTCACTTCGTAATTACATATACCTGATCCTGGTACACCACAGGTTCCGGTACTGTCTGAACACATAAAGCCGTCATGGGAGTCAATATCCGGACATGAGCTTGGGGATTGGGCCAGCATAAAATTAGTCATAAACAGGAATCCTATCCCGGTCAGAAGGGACTTAACATGTTTGGGTGCATACATTGGTACAACTTTTTAGTAAGGTTTGGACGAAATATACTCAGTAAGTCACGTCCTTAAATAAAACAGGGCCCTGGCAAACCAAAGCCCTGATTTTCCATGGTAGCCTCGCTAGGGATCGAACCTAGACCGCAGGTTCCGGAAACCTGTATACTATCCATTATACTACGAGGCCCGTTGGGGATGCAAAGATAATCAATTGATGTGAAATTGGGATTATAGATGTTAGAATCACCAGCATAATTCAACAGGCAATTCCTACCTTGTGCCCCCATCGAAAGCATCAAGTCATGCGACCATCCATCACATCCTACATCAACGCTCTAATGCAACTTCCCACCCACCGCATCGATAAAGTCCTCGAACTCCTCAGCGGGGGTGCTACCATCCCCTTCATCGCCCGCTACCGCAAGGAGATGACCGGCAGCCTCGACGAAACCGAAATCGCCCGCATCGCCGAGCTAAAAAAGCAGTACGATGAGATCACTCACCGGCAGGACTTCATCCTGGATACCATCCGCAATCAGGAGAAACTCACCCCGGAACTGGAACGCACCATCCTGCAGACGATGGATCCGGCTATCCTGGAAGACCTCTACCTGCCCTTTAAAGTGAAGCGGAAAACCCGCGCCACCAAAGCCAAAGAACTCGGCCTGGAGCCGCTGGCGGATGCACTGTGGAAACAGACCTATGAATACCTGGATCGCCTGGTCAAACCTTACATCAAAGGCGACGTACCGGATGCCGAGGCAGCCTTGCAGGGGGCCCGGGACATCCTGGCGGAGCGCATTTCCGAAGACGCCACCCTCCGGGGATGGCTGCGGGATACCTTTCAGCGACATGCCCTTATCCACAGCAAACTGGTTAAAAGTAAAGAAGAAGACGCTCAGAAATACCGGGACTATTTTGAATTTTCTGAAAAGCTCGCCTCCATCCCCTCACACCGGTTACTGGCTATCCTGCGCGGTGAGCAGGAAGGCTACCTGCGCATCCATGTCGAACCCGATGTAGAAAGGACCCAGGATCAGCTGAACCGCCGGGTGTGTAAAAACCGTAGCGAAAGCGCCGCCCAGGTCGGGAAAGCCGCGGAAGATGCCTATAAGCGTCTGCTCCAGCCCAGCCTGGAAAATGAACTAAAAAATGTAGCCAAAGAAAAAGCCGATACGGAAGCCATCCAGATCTTCGCTCAGAACTTGCGTGCTTTGCTGCTTGCCGCTCCTTTAGGAGAACGACGCGTCCTGGCCATCGACCCGGGATTCCGGACCGGCTGTAAAGTGGCCCTACTCGACCGGGACGGGACCTTCCTTCATCATGGCACCATCTACCCGCATCCGCCTCAGTCCAATCCCAGCGAAGCATTTCAGGCCGTAAGACACTGGATCGACCGCTATGCCATAGAAGCCATCGCAATCGGGAACGGCACGGCCGGCCGGGAAACCCTGGATTGGCTGCATCAAAGCCTCGACCCATCGTGGAGAGAACGCATTTACCTGGTATCGGAAAGCGGCGCTTCCATTTATTCCGCCTCCGAAGTGGCTCGTGAAGAGTTCCCGGACCTTGACCTGACCGTCCGGGGCGCCATCAGCATCGGGCGGCGACTCAAAGATCCGCTGGCCGAGCTGATCAAAATAGACCCCAAATCAATCGGTGTAGGTCAATACCAGCACGATGTAAATCAGAAAGCGCTGAAAGACAAGCTGGATCGTGAAGTGGAATACTGCGTCAACCAGGTCGGTATCAACCTCAATACGGCCAGCCGGCAATTGCTCACTTATGTATCCGGACTGGGATCGGTCATCGCGGAAAATATCGTACAATACCGTCTGGACCACGGTGCTTTCCGGGATAAGGCTACCTTACTGAAAGTTGCGAAACTGGGACCGAAAGCTTACGAGCAATGTGCCGGATTCCTCCGGATCCGGGATGCCGCCAACCCTCTTGACAATACCGGCGTCCATCCGGAACGCTATGAGCTGGTACGCAGGATGGCTTCCGACCAGCATACCGATCTGAATGGTTTGTTGCATGACGCAGGCAAATTGAAATCCGTGGCGCTGGATCGCTATGCCACTTCGGAAGTCGGGCTTCCAACGTTAAAAGATATCATCCACGAACTGGAAAAACCGGGTCTTGATCCCCGGGGTGAAGCCGCACCACCGGAATTCGCTGCCCATATCCGGAGCATCGATGACCTTCAGCCCGGCATGGTCCTGCCCGGAGTTGTCAACAACATCACCCAGTTCGGAGCCTTCATTGACCTGGGCATCAAAGAAAGTGGTCTCGTCCACCTGAGTCAGATGGCAGACCGCTACATCAAGCATCCCGAAGAGGTTGTGTCCCTGCAGCAGCAGGTCACCGTTAAAATCCTGGACATCGACCATGCCCGGAAACGCATCAGCCTAACGATGAAAGGCATATAATTGGTTATGCCGAGCGAGGGACGAGCGATGCAATCCGTAATGTACCACCTGAGAAACCTGGTCTTTTATCACATCAACACCTGAACAGGACACCCATTAAATATGTTAACAGGCACAATTCTTGTTTTAAAAGTCTGTTAAACGCCTACCGATATGATGACCTTGCTGGTTTTTGCATTATTTTACCGTAAAATAAAAGGAGTTACCATGAAAAGAACCTTGGTTTTGTTATTTCTAGGATTTGCGGCATTTGCCCTTAATGCACAATCCAACTGTGCCCAGAAGAAAGCCTGCTGCCAGGCAAAAGCCGTTCAAACCTCATTATCAGACACAGATCTGAAGTCGGCAGTACACCTTGCTTCTCTGGATGAGACCATTGAGGTCCGTAAAGATGAAGCCAATGGACAGACCCAGTTTGTCCGCAAACAAGTATGCCCGATGTCCGGTGCGGTATCTTATGTAGATCTCCAGTTTGATGCAGAAAAGCAACAATTCATTAATGTTGCTCCTGCCGCCATGGAAGCTTCCACATCTGAAACTGCCATGGCAACAAAATCTTGTGATAAACCGTGTGACAAACCATGTGCTGAAAAACCCTGCCCCCTTGGTTGTTGCGCAGGTAAGACGGAAGCTTCGGCTGCACCTCAATCCTTGAAAGCATCGCAATCCATCGAGATAAAGCCTGGAATGAGAACCTCCAGCAGTAAAAAAACTAAGGTGCAATAACGATCCTGCACCGATAAAAAAGCGGTACGTGATTCCCATGTACCGCTTTTTTTATGTTACGTAACATCCTGGTAACCCGCTTGCCGGAACCGTTTGAATGCATTAAATTGTTGGGAATTCGGTAACTTTACCGAGCCAATATGTAAATCATTCGAATATGTTTTACCACAAAACCATCCTGGATGCTATCGGTGATACCCCTCTTATCCAACTGAGAAGTATACCTGCGAATGTACCTGGCCTGGTACTTGGAAAAGTGGAGGGGATGAACCCGGGCCATTCCGCAAAAGACCGAATAGCGAAGTTTATCATTGAAAAAGCTGAAAACGAAGGCCTGCTGAAACCCGGAGGAACCATCGTTGAAGCCACCTCCGGTAATACCGGGTTTAGTATGGCTATGGTCGCCGCCGTGAAGGGATACAATTGCATCCTTTGTGTTCCGAACAAGATCTCCAAGGAAAAAATCCAGTTGATGGAGGCCATGGGCGCCAAGGTAAAAGTGACCCTGAGCTTGCCTTACGATGATCCGGAATCACATTACTCCCAGGCCGCATCCATTGCCGCCGCCACCCCGAATTCGATCTACATCAATCAATATTTCAACGCCAACAATACCGAAGCGCATTACCACACCACCGGCAAAGAAGTCTGGAAACAGACCGAGGGTAAAGTAACCCATCTGATCGCCAGTATGGGAACCGGTGGCACCATCACCGGTACTGCCAAATATTTGAAGGAACAGAATCCGCAGGTCAAAGTCATCGGCGTTGATGCTTACGGATCCATCCTGCAGCAGTATCATGAGACGGGGACTTACAACCAGGAGGATATCCACCCTTACTTGCTGGAAGCGGTAGGTAAAAACTTCATCCCTTCAGCTACCGACTTCAAAATGATCGATGAAATCGTGAAAGTTACTGACCGTGAAAGCGCACTTCTGGCCCGACGGTTGGCCAAGAAAGAAGGAATCCTGGCCGGATACTCCTCAGGAGCAGCGCTTGCAGCTTTAAAAAAGATCAAAAGTTCGATCAGTGAGGATGATGTTGTAGTCGTTCTGCTCGCAGACCACGGCAGCCGGTATATGAGTAAGATCTACAACAATGCCTGGATGCAACACGTCGGCTTTTTCCACACCTCGTTCCGTAACCTCAATCGATCACGGGTTATCTATCTGAAAGAACAGTGGCGGAAAGTCATTGACTTTTATTCCTGATCCAGGCTCAAGATACCGGACAGCCCCAGGCCAATATGAAAATATACTTACGCGATAACGGAAATCGTAAATAGGTTCCGATATTTGCATTTGCAAAATCATCATTCGTCATTGACGATAAATATTTCTTCTTATGGACATTTTCGATCGTATCGAACAAAAAAGAGGCCCGCTGGGTCAATATGCGGCTGATGCTGAAGGATATTACATCTTCCCCAAGCTCACCGGTGAATTAGGTAACCGCATGTACTTCCTCGGTAAGGAAGTTATCTGCTGGAGTATTAACAACTATCTCGGATTGGCCAATCATCCGGAAGTACGTGAGGCGGATGCTCAGGCGGCCAAAGACTGGGGGTTGGCTTATCCGATGGGCGCCCGGCTGATGTCCGGAGCCACCGAATACCACGATGAACTGGAACGTCAACTGGCAGCCTTTGTTGGCAAAGAAGCAGCTCTCCTGGTTAATTTTGGTTACCAGGGCGTCTTTTCAGCGATCGATGCGCTGGTCAGCCGGCACGACGTCATCGTCTACGATGCTGAAAGCCATGCCTGCATCGTCGATGGTGTCCGCTTGCACATGGGTAAACGGTTTGCCTTTGACCATAACGACATTGCCAGCCTGGAGAAACATTTACAGCGTGCTGTAAGGATCACCGAACAGACCGGTGGTGGTATCCTGGTTATTTCAGAAGGGGTCTTTGGCATGCGGGGAGACCAGGGTAAGCTCCGGGAGATCGTAGCCTTGAAAGAGAAATACGATTTCCGTCTGTTTGTCGACGATGCCCATGGATTCGGGATGCTCGGCAGAACCGGAGCCGGGACCGGAGAAGAACAAAATGTACAGGACTCCATTGATGTCTATTTTTCCACATTTGCGAAATCAATGGCCAGCATCGGTGCCTTTTTTGCCGGCACACCCAATATCATCGAATACCTGAAATACAACATACGCTCACAGATATTTGCCAAGTCACTGCCCATGCCTCTGGTCATCGGAGCCATGAAACGGCTGGAACTGCTCAAAACCAAACCGGAACTACGTGACAAACTCTGGCATAACGTACGCAAATTGCAGGATGGACTTAAATCCAGAGGCTTCAATATCGGAGACACCAACTCCTGTGTGACCCCGGTCTATCTGCAAGGCAAGCCGGAGGAAGCAACTCAACTCGTTTACGACCTGAGAGAAAATTATCACGTATTCTGTTCTATTGTGGTCTACCCGGTGATTCCCAAAGGAATGATCATTTTAAGACTTATACCGACCGCATCACACACCGACGAAGACATTCAGATCACACTGGATGCATTTGAGGCCGTGTCGAAGAAATTACGTGCCGGTGAGTATCAGGCCGAGATTGTTAATCCGGTCAAAGCCTGATTAACAGCAAAAGGATATCGTGACAGGCCATCTTAATTAAGGTGGCCTGTTTTATTTAGCTGCGTTACGACTTCCACAGGTACCACCCAATGCCACCAAACAAAACCAGTAACCCAAGCCCCAGCAGAAGCATATTGGCTGAAGATTCCGCCTGTATCGCCAGCTGGATGATAGACCACTGAACAATAAGAAACAGCAAAAGACAGGACATCTTCAGAAAACGCATCAGCTGAATGGCCAATCGATAGGCATTGTATGCATTATCCCTGGTGATCGGTTTGAGGTAATTGAACGTGTGCGGATAGCGCTGAATTATGGAAAGCCCTCCATAGATCACCCCAGCGATGGCGGGGAATATCCAGATGGTATTCCGGCTTCCCCAGCGATCGACTTTTCCGGCGGCGTTTAAATGAACCGGGATCCTTTCCGGCAGTTGAGGCCAGAAATGAATCGTCAGGATACACGCCGTCAGAAGAAATGCTATGGAGATGAATTCCAGCACATAATCATTCATGTCCGGTGGAATTGAAATCCGTGGTCTCTCCATTTGAAAAAATTATCGCGAAATTTGTAACCAGTTACTTTAAAAATACTACTTAATAGCATGAAATTATAAACGACCGGACCTATGGAATACCGTTTATTAGGCAGGACAGGGATACGGGTAAGCCCCCTGGGATTGGGTACCGACAACTTCGCCAATCCAACATCACCGGCAGAGTCGGCTCAGTTGCTCCTGGAGGCTTTGGATGGCGGGATCAACCTGGTGGATACCAGCAACAGTTACGGACAGGGTGAAAGCGAAAAGATCATCGGGCACACCCTCAAGCAGCACCATCGCCGGCAGCAAGTCATTCTGGCAACCAAAGCGTATTACCCCGTTGGGCAACATGTGAATGACCAGGGCAACAACCGGAGACATCTGATCGAGGCATGCGAAGACTCTCTCAGGCGACTACAAACCGACTACATTGACCTCTATCAGTTACACCGCCCGGACGACCTGACACATCCGGAGGAGACATTGTCTGCGCTGGACACGCTGGTTCGTGATGGGAAGGTCCGCTACATAGGTACTTCAACCCACCCGGCTTGGAAGATCATGGAATCTCTGGCCATTTCAGAAAGAAATCACTGGGTGCGCTTCTGTTCGGAGCAATCACCCTATAACCTCCTGGACCGGCGTATTGAAAATGAATTGATACCAATGGCACGGGCCCACCAGATTGCTTTGATAACCTGGTCACCTTTAGCCATGGGCATGCTGGCAGGCCGCTATCCACAGCCGAAAAAGAGACCGGCAGATTCACGGGCCGTAATGCGGGGCAGCATTTACGCCGATCGGGTCACGGAAAAAGCCATTGAAGCCAGCCTGAGTTTTGTTGTCCTGGCCAAAGCCAAAGGATGGGACCCTGCCCAGCTGGCCGTCTGCTGGGTGAAGGATCAGCCCGGCATAACAGCACCGCTAATCGGTCCAAGGTCCATCGAACAACTGCATCATATG
This sequence comes from Lewinellaceae bacterium, assembly GCA_020636135.1. Lineage (NCBI taxonomy): Bacteria > Pseudomonadati > Bacteroidota > Saprospiria > Saprospirales > Lewinellaceae > Lewinellaceae bacterium. The sequence continues at coordinate 350,484 of JACJYK010000001.1, read as the reverse complement.
ATTCCCGTTATGGAAATGAGCCTTCCAGAACCATTGCGGGAAGCCTGTGATAAACTGGTAACCCCGGGTAGCGCAATCGCCAATTTTCACAATTCCGCAACCTGGATGAAATGGCAGTTCTGAGTTTAACTGCCCTACAACTTGTCATTTAGGAATAAGTGGATGTTGTTGGGGCTTGGATTGCCTCCCTTTTAATAAGCTTAACTCAGCTTCAATATGTGGCCCATCAGACTCTTCTTGGTCTCCAGGTAGTAACGGTTTTCCTTACGCGGGGTGATTTCGAGTGGAATGCGTTCAATGACCTCTACATCCGAATGTTCAAAGGCTGTCAATTTGGATGGATTGTTGGTCAGCAGCCTTATCTTCTTGATTCCCAGGTCCTGCAGGATTTCAATCGCCGTTTCATACGTCCTTTCGTCGGCTTCAAAGCCCAGGTGAGTATTGGCGTCTACTGTATTAACTCCCTGGTCCTGAAGATTATACGCTTTAAGTTTATTGATAATGCCTATACCCCGGCCTTCCTGTCGCAAATAGATCAATACGCCTCCATCCTTGCTGATAAGCTCCAGTGATTTTTCCAGTTGTTCCCCACAGTCACAACGATGTGAGCCAAAAAGATCTCCGGTGATGCATTCAGAATGAACACGAACCAGCACAGGTTGAAAAGGGTCAAAATGTTCACTCACAATAGCAAAATGGGGACTCATATCTTCCGGGTCATCGGAATATGCGATCATCTTAAAAACCCCTTGCTCCATCGGAATGATGCTGGCAGCCTGCGCCTTTAAACTCATTTTTCGCTATTGAAGTCCCAAAATTAATACAATAAAAACAAAAAGGACCATTGAGGGTTCTTGACCGGGTTCATTTCACAGTCAGACGAGCATAGATATCTCCTGAGTGCGCGTCCGGATCACGGTCGGCGACCCAGCGCAGGATCTCCTCAGCAGACATCCACCTGTCATAGTTCAGCGTAAAGTATTCACGAAATGAAACATTGTATACATAACTTCCCAGTGTCTCCAGACGCTGAATGCACCGGGTGGATTGTTCTTTCTGGTAGCTGAAGTATTCAAAAGACAGGAATGGCACCTTCGTATGCAGTCCCGCCAATGCTTGGAATTCATAATCTTCCACGTCCAGCTTGATGAAATCAGGGATACCGTATTGATCGATCAACTGTTGCAAGGTCACCACATTCACCAGGTACTCCCGGTCCCATTGTACATCAAACGAGGAACGGTCATGGATGGTCGTGCGCCAGTTAACATCCGACATGGTACTGACCGTCGGCGCTATGGAACTAATGTATAACGCGAGCTGGCCGGGCTGTTCTCCGATGGCATCATTGTGCATGGCAATTTGCGTCTTATTCCTGAATCGCCGTTGCAAATACCTGAACAAGCGTGGATTAGGCTCCAGGGCAACCACGCGGGCTCCCAGGTTCAGCCACGTAGCACTTTGGGCCCCGATGTGTGCCCCGATATCGAAACACAGGTTGCCCGGATGTATCCATTGGTGGTAAAATCGATGGAGGCGCATCCTTTTCACCGGATTATTGTAAATCATGCGTGAGCGCAGCATGCCGATTTCTTGTTTCAATTCGATCCCCATGGTAAACGATATCCTAAATAATCAAATAATGCTTCGTTGTACGGTTCAAAGAAAGAGTCTAGCCTTTCCCGGATCCTTTCAGGAATTTTCTCCGGTGGCGCCTCATTATAGCGAATTTCCGATTCAGACAGGTACGAATCGACCCCCAGCCATCGATAGAGTGATTGCATCGTTTGCATCCGCATATGATGCTCGCCAATGTTTTTAATATCCAGTATCCGTATCCGATCCCAGCCAAATGTTTCGATCCAGCCGGGCAATTTTAGAATATAACACGAAGGGCTCACCAGTTGTCCGTAACGCCCGTATTGCATTGCCTCAATTTCACGTTCTATTTCCATCTCCAATGCGTCCAGCATCCACCCGATGTCCCTGCCCTCTTCCATAAAGCGCCGGAGCATACGATAATGAGAAAAGGTTCGTTCTACCGGGTCCCGCATCATTAAGATCAACTTGATTTCCGGTAAATATTCCTGCAGCAATCGTGGTGAGACATCGAAATAAGTATTGGCACTGGCTTCACCGGTTATAACCAGTCCGGATACCGGCCAGTCATAAGTGACATCTTCTTCGTACAAGACCCCATTTTTGTTGAGCTCCGGCCAGGTCAGCGTGGAAGGAGATCGATCCGACACCGCTGGAAAATTGGCAAGATATTCTTCCCAATGACTGGAAATGTATTCAGGCGTATGGATGAAGAAGTTCGGTTCTTTACGCTTCCCCGGCATGATTTGCGGATGGTCCACCAGATAGCGGAATAATGAGGAGGTTCCACATTTTCGCTCACCGATGATGTAAAAAGATGGGGTCAGGTATGTCATAAGGTTGCCGGTTCAAGGGTAAAGATCAGTGCTTCAAACCCGTAATCAAAATAAGTCAATTTCTCGATTTCACAGCAGACTTTCTCTCTCCCTCATTCGTTAAGTGTATAGTATAAATTACATAAAACCATTATATTTAAAAATCGTAGCTTCGCCGAGCCGTATCATGAATAGTCTGAATATGGAAATTAATACGTTGAAATGGATACTTCTCACCGTTACCGTTGTGCATCTCAGCACGCTGGCGGGACAGTCCCTGGCACCCAGTGTACTGGCTTCTTCCGGTGGTTATGATCAGGCAGAAGGTGGATATTCATTCTCCTGGACGCTGGGAGAAACCATGACGGCTCCTTTAACCAATGGTAATCTGCAACTGACTCAGGGATTTCAGCAACCGGACCTCGAAACGACAAGCGCACGATTCAATTGGGATAACCAGGCAATTACAATTTATCTATTCCCCAATCCGGCCGAAGAAAGGGCTTTCCTGGTACCCTCAGGCGATGGTTCCTTCGCGTACCGGGTAACGTCGGTGAATGGTCAGGTGCTTCATGTGCTTGCCCCCGCACCAGGACAGCGTGAAGTTGACCTTACATCATGGAGCAGCGGACTGTATCTTATCCAGGTATGGAAGGATGATCACCTGCTCGGAAGTCTAAAATTCATAAAAAGCAGATAACACAGACTGATGAAAACGATTTGCATTTTTGCCGCCACGTTGTGGTTCACTACTCTTGCCATGGGTCAGACGCCCATGGGTTTCAGCTATCAGGCTGTAGCGCGCAATGCGGACAATACCCCCATCCGGAATATGGATATTTCGCTTCGAATCAGCATTATAAAATCGTCTCTTACCGGCACGCTTGCTTACCGGGAAACCCACCAGGTTACCTCTAACGATTTGGGCCTGTTCACTTTACAGATTGGGCAGGGGACAGCGGATGAGGGGACATTTGATGCCATTGACTGGTCCGATGGGCCTTATTTTATTCGGGTTGAAATGGATCCTGCTGGTGGAACCGACTTCATAACGATGGGTACGAGTCAATTGCTTAGTGTTCCTTTTGCCAATTACGCAGATCGTGCCGGATATGGAGCGGACGAAGACTCTGATCCGGCGAATGAGTTGCAGGACCTGTCACTGAACGGATCAACTTTGTCCATCAGCAATGGAAACAGTATCACCCTGCCATTTGGGGACTCCATTGATGCCGACCCGGATCCCATGAATGAAATTCAAACACTTGTATACGATACCACCACCCAGCGATTAAGCCTTACCCCCGGATCAGGAAGTCTACTTTTCCCGGTCTCACCCTGGCGTAAATCGACGATCGGGTATTATTATCCTTTCCAGGCCATGGCCATCGGGAGGAGCGAATTTCCGGAAGGTAATCTTATCAATATGTGGAATTCAACGAAATCCGTCGGGCTTGCGATCAATACCAACCGGTCTCTTTCAGATACCACCCGGACCACTGGGATCACTAATACGTTGATACAAAGTGGCCCCGGCCTGGCCATTGGATATAAATCCCTGCTTACCGGAAGCCTGGCAACGCATGGCATCTTACAGGGTTTTGTCAGCCAGGTAGACTTACAGGATTCATCTGAAGCAAATGGATTTGGTTATCAGGCGATCCTGCCGAATTCAGGCAATGGAACCCGCTACGGGTATTATGCAGATGCACCTGGTGCTAAAGGTTATGCCTTTTATGCACAAAGTGGCAGGACTTTTCTCCGCAATACCGGTATTGGCACCACCAATCCGAGCGAAATGCTGGAGGTTAACGGAAATGTGAAATTCAACGGCGCTACCACCAACGGGCTTATCTTCACGGATGGTTCCAAATTGACCAGCGCCGCGAACCTGGACAACGATCCATCCAATGAATTGCAGGACCTTACCCTCAATGTACTCGAAGGAGCCGGCCCTTCCAATCTGGATTTATATCAGCTGGCCCTTACCAATACAACCACGGTGGAACTTCCCTACCTTGATCTGTGGACTCCTACTCTGGCAGCGGGAAATCCTCCCGTTATCACGGAAATATCAACCAATTTTCCGGTCACCACGAATACCATCAATACGTCTTCCATCTATGCCGGCAATACCTACTCGGAGGCCATTACAGTGGGCAGTGATGTGAATGGCCAAATCAAAATAACGCCCAGTAAGTTTGCCTTCAGCAATCCCCTGGGTACCGGAATGGCGCTGCAGGATGATCGGCTACAATACGTCGATCCGGCCAGGGCCAATAATTTTAGCATGCAGTTAACCAATACCAAACTGAATTTCGTCAATAGCGGCGACTGGACTGCCGTTGAACTGGGTCTTAACCAGAGTCAGGGTAAGTTGGCACTTTATCCGGGTACCGGCCTTTCCGCCTACCTGGAAGCCGACATATTAAATGGGAGTCCCTATCTCAACCTGCGCAACACCAGCAGCGTGAACGTTGCCCGGATGTCCATCAATCCTGCTGGAGCGGGATGGTTCGAAACGCGGGGACCCAACGGTATGCTCAATGGTGCCATCACCTCTACCCAGACCAATGGAAACCATGGGGCTATAACAGTCTACGATGAACAGGGACAAAGCCAGGCAGGATTGTTTGTCAATGATGATGGCCAGGGAGTCGTCTTCGCCGATGTGAAAAACTTCCGCACGCCTAATCCGGAAGATCCTTCGGAAGACATCGTATACGCCAGCCTTGAAGGTCCGGAAGCCGCCGCATACGATCGCGGCAGCGCACAGTTAAAAAAAGGGAAAGTGTTCATCCCCTTCAACAAATATTTCAAACTGATCAAATCGGAGGAAGATATGACCATCCAGCTAACGCCACGGTCAGCCGATTCGAGAGGATTAGCCGTTACTGAAATAACGACGGAGGGATTTTGGGTACAGGAATTACACAAAGGCAAAGGAAATTATAATTTCTTCTGGGAGGTCAAGGCCGTACGTAAAGGGTTTGAAAATTACCAGGTCATCCGGAAGCGCTCGGAAGAACGGTAAAACACTAATTAATAAAGAAAAGCACGACCCACCCCTAAATCCCCTCCTGGGAGGGGACTTTGACGCATGCCTTCAAGGTATTTTACTGCCTTTTTTAATGATTTAAACACTACAAAGTGATCCATTGTATTCACCAAGCTAAATCCACTCCATTGCATTACACAATCCCCTCCTGGGAAGGATTGTCATCCTGAGCAAAGCGAAGGAAAAGGGCTGGGTCTTTATCAAAATCGCTATTCTTTTTTATCCATTCTTCAATTACAAACAAAACCCCAGTCATGTTTTTCTTCACATCCTTGTCATCAAATCTCAAAAAATGAACACCTAATAATTCCAGCGTTTTCTGCCGCTTAATATCCAATTTAAACTGCTCATCTCCGTCGTGTGATGTACCATCAATTTCTATAGCAAGTTGTAAATCTTTACAGTAAAAATCCACGATATAACGATCAAGTGGTTTTTGCCTGTCAAAGTCAAAACCCAACATTTGTTTATTCTTAAGTTGATTCCACAACAAGACTTCTGATAAAGTCATGTTCTTCCGCAGCTGCCTGGCAAGATCCACCAAGTATGGCTCGTAGGGTATAATTTTTCGTGGCAATGGAATTGTATTATTTAATGAATAATAAATATAATAAATTCTTTAGTAACCCACCCCTAAATCCCCTCCTGGGAGGGGACTTTAGCGCATGCCATCGAAGATTTATTCTGTCTTTGGTAATTATTCAGCTCAATAATGAGATCCAATGGATGCGCACAACTAATTACTCACCCCAGCATTACACAATCCCCTCCTGGGAGGGATTGTCATCCTGAGCAAAAGCGAAGGAAAAGGGGTGGGTCTTTATCAAAATCGCTATTCTTTTTTATCCATTCTTCAATTACAAACAAAACCCCAGTCATGTTTTTCTTCACATCCTTGTCATCAAATCTCAAAAAATGAACACCTAATAATTCCAGCGTTTTCTGCCGCTTAATATCCAATTTAAACTGCTCATCTCCGTCGTGTGATGTACCATCAATTTCTATAGCAAGTTGTAAATCTTTACAGTAAAAATCCACGATATAACGATCAAGTGGTTTTTGCCTGTCAAAGTCAAAACCCAACATTTGTTTATTCTTAAGTTGATTCCACAACAAGACTTCTGATAAAGTCATGTTCTTCCGCAGCTGCCTGGCAAGATCCACCAAGTATGGCTCGTAGGGTATAATTTTTCGTGGCAATGGAATTGTATTATTTAATGAATAATAAATATAATAAATTCTTTAGTAACCCACCCCTAAATCCCCTCCTGGGAGGGGACTTTAGCGCATGCCATCGAAGATTTATTCTGTCTTTGGTAATTATTCAGCTCAATAATGAGATCCAATGGATGCGCACAACTAATTACTCACCCCAGCATTACACAATCCCCTCCTGGGAGGGATTGTCATCCTGAGCAAAAGCGAAGGAAAAGGGAGCCCCTTTATCCCATACCATCCAAAAAAATATCGCAATCAACAACACACCCCTGAATCCCCTCCAGGGAGGGGACTTTGACGCATGCCATCAAAGAATTACTTTGTCTTTGATAATTATTGAATTCTATAAAGAGATCCATGGGACGCACAGCTAACTCCACCCCCTAGCATTACACAATCCCCTCCTGGGAGGGGAATAAAAGGGGTGGGTCGTGTTAATTTAAAAACAATATTTCTGACGATAATCTTACTTATTTTTTAATTAGTGTAAGAACATTTATCCGCACCCAATATCTCCTCAGTATTACACAATCCCCTCTTGGGAGGGATTGTCATCCTGAGAAAAAGCGAAGGAAAAGGGAGCCCCTTTATCCCATACCATCCAAATAAATATCGCAATCAACTACCCACCCCTGAATCCCCTCCAGGGAGGGGACTTTAGCGCATGCTGTCAAGGTATTTACTGCTTTTTTTAAATATTTTGTACGCATTAAACAGGGTCCATTTGATGCCCCTATCTAACTTCACCCCCCAGCATTACACAATCCCCTCCTAGGAGGGATTGTCATCCTGAGCAAAAGCGATGGAAATGGGAGCCCCTTTATCCCATATCATCCAAAAAAATATCGCAATCAACGACCCACCCCTGAATACCCTCCAGGGAGGGGACTTTGACGCATGCCTTCAAGGTATTTTACCGCCTTTTTTAATGCTTTAATTCTATAAGTTGGATTTATGGGCTTCATCCAGTCAGCTACGATGACCTCATCCAATTGCTGCGCAGATAATCCAGAAATAATTCCCGTGAAATCAATTCCGCACCAAACTGACGTAAATGTGCCGTATCCTGCTGACAATCGATCAATACGATTCCTTCACCCTGCAAATGTTGCACCCACTTGATGAATCCAAATTTGCTGGCATTGGGTACTTCAGTAAACATGGACTCACCATAAAAGACATTACCAATCCGCAGCCCATATAAACCCCCAACTAATTGATCCTCCTGCCACACTTCAACCGAATGTGCGTAACCCATCAGGTACAATTTAATATAGGCTTCTTCCATCTCGGGCAAGATCCAGGTCCCGTCCTGGCCTTTGCGATAGGAAGTACTGCACCGGTGAATAACCTCTGAAAAACATTGATCTGTGGTCCACCGAAACCGGTCCTGGTTCAAATAGGGACGCATGCTCTTGGCAATCTTCAGTTTATCCGGAAAGAGAACCAATCTGGGGTCCGGGCTCCACCAGATGATCGGATCACCCTCCCCATACCAGGGAAAAATCCCAAAGCGGTAGGCTAATAAAAGTCGCTCGGGACTCAGATCCCCGCCAATGCCAACAATACCATCCGGGCTGGCTTCATTCGGATGCGGAAAGACCAACTCATCAGGTGGTATCAGGTAAATCGGGGACATAATCCTCCCGGTTAGGAAGGTTTGGTTTCGTATTCGATTACGGCGGAGAGGCCACGATCGATCAGGGCATCTTTTTTTGGTTTTAACACCTCAAACTGGTCGGTCTTGACCGTAGCCTTGCCCTTAAAATGAATGAGCATACTTAATTGTTCGGCCTGCTCAGCCGTATGCTGACAAATCTCCATCAGGCACTGGATCACCCAATCGAAGGTATTGACGTCATCGTTGTAGACGACCAACTGTGCCTGCTTCCCCAGATCGGTGTCCAGATCCGCCAGGAGTACCTCCTCGTCTTCCTCAAATATTTGCTGCCACAAAGGTCGGGACATATTAAGCTAAGTTTTGGAGCGTCTTCTTGATTTCATTAAAGTTAGGCAGTTCTCCGGCATTTTCCAACACTTCAGCATAGCGAATAATTCCTTCTTTATCGACCACAAAAGCGCTTCGCTTTGCAACTCCCCGCATCCCTAATCCAAACTCTTCGTAGATCGTTCCATAGGCACGAATCATCTCCTTGTTGAAGTCGGATAGCAATGGAAAATTGTACTGTTGAGACTGTTTAAAGGCTGCCAGCGTCTGCGGTGAGTCCACTGAAATAGCCAGAATCCGGGCATTTAATGCCTGATACCAACCCAGCTCATCCCGCATCGAGCACAACTCGGTGGTACAGGTGCGGGTAAATGCCAGCGGAAAAAATAGGATGACCACCGGTTGCCCTTTAAAGTCACTAAGACTAACCGGCTTTTTTTCATCGGAGTATAATGTAAACTGAGGTGCGACCTCTCCTACCAGTAGCGCCATGCTTGCATGAATTTGAGGGGCAAAAATAGAAAAAGTTCCCATACCAGCCAGGATGAAGAACCTCACTCAACAAGCCTGGCACCCAAGCAATTGACTGATCGAGTATATTTACCGGATGAACTGGAAGTCCGGAGAAAAGCGAGCATATCTGGAGCTGCATATCGCAGTCGTATTGTTCGGTTTTACCGCGATCCTGGGTGACCTGATCACGCTGCCCTCGCTGACCCTGGTGTGGTGGCGCGTTTTTCTGGCTTCCATCAGTTTGTACCTGATCATCCGCCCCCGGCAAACGTTGCAAAAGCTTTCCCGGCGCGCCATGCTCCGTTTTATTGGGATCGGATTTCTCGCCGGATTGCACTGGGTAGCCTTTTTCGGGTCGGTAAAACTCTCCAATGCATCCATCACCCTGGTAACGCTTGCCAGCGGCGCCCTCTTTGCCTCCATGCTGGAACCCTGGTTTTTTCGAAAAAAGGTGGCCCCGATGGAAGTCCTGCTGGGATTAATGGTAATCCCGGGCATGTATCTGGTGGTATCCAGTATTGATTTTAGCATGTGGGCCGGCATAGCGGCAGGCCTGGTAGCTTCCCTACTGGCCGTATCCTTTTCCGTTCTAAATAAAAACTACATCAAGGACAGCGACGCCCTGACCATCACATTTCTGGAGATGAGCGGAGCCTGGATCCTGGTCAGCATCCTGCTACCCATTGTGCAATTGGTTGAGCCGGTGCCTCTTGCATTCTGGCCGAGAGATCTGGATTGGGTCTATTTGCTGATTCTGGCGCTGGTATGCACCACGCTAGGCTATGCCATGTCCCTCAATGCACTCAACCATCTGAGCGCCTTCACCACCAGCCTGGCATTAAATATGGAGCCGGTCTACGGCATCATCCTGGCCTGGCTGATCCTTCATGACAATAAAGAACTGAATTCGACCTTTTATCTGGGCGTGATCGTCATTTTGCTGGCGATCTTCAGCCATCCTTTCTTAAAGAAGCAACTACGGAAAAAACAAGCGCTATGAACGATTACCGCGCCATCCAGGATTATTGCGGTGAAATGTCCCGGGAGCAACACCCGCTATTGGAAGCACTGCAGCGGGAGACGTATCTGAAGACCATCTACCCGCAGATGCTCTCCGGCCATCTCCAGGGGCAGGTCCTGCAGTGGATCACGGCCTGGGTTCGGCCACAGCATGCGTTGGAGATTGGCACCTTCACCGGGTATTCGGCAATCTGCATCGGTATGCAGCTGCCGGAACATGGCCATCTGGACACCCTGGAAGCCAATCCAGAGTACCGGCACATCTCCGATAAATACATACACGAAGCCGGACTCGAATCCAGGATCACCTGCCATCAAGGAGATGCCCTGACCTTATTGGCCGGTCTGCCAGGCCCTTTCGATCTGGCTTTTCTCGATGCGAACAAAAGGGAATATCCCGCGTATTTCGAAGCCATATTGCCAAAAATGAATCCTGGCGGAATTATCCTGGCTGATAACCTGCTGTGGTCGGGGAAGGTCATCGATGATCCGGATGACCCGGATGCACGTATTTTGAGGCAATTCGCGCTACAAGTCAAGAACGATCACCGGGTGGAATCCCTACTATTGCCTGTTCGTGACGGACTGCTTCTGATTAAAGTTTTGAAGGTTGAAGGTTGAATGTATGGAAACATCCCCCTTTATCCCCCTTCAAAGGGAGAATCCGTTATCTAAAAAATCGTGATGTCTGGTATATACATCCATATCCCCTTCTGTAAGCAGAAGTGCCATTATTGCAACTTCCATTTCAGTACTTCCAGGCGACTACAACCACAAATGGTGGAGGCATTAGTCCGGGAGCTGGAAATGCAACAGGATTACCTGGAGGGAGCGAAGGTAGGAAGCATCTATCTGGGGGGCGGCACCCCATCCCTGTTGACTTCTGAAGAACTGGACCGGCTGTTTGCAGCTATCCACCAGCTGCACTCGGTGGACGCTGGGGCCGAGATCACCCTGGAGGCCAATCCTGACGACATCACGCCGGAGACGCTGCAATTTTGGAAATCCATCGGGATTAACCGGCTGAGTGTTGGCATCCAGTCCTTTCACGATGCCGACCTGCAATGGATGAACCGCGCGCACGATTCCCGCCAAGCCCGGCAATGCCTGGAGTGGATCGCTGCATCCGGAATTCCGCAGCTTACGATGGATCTGATCTATGGCAGCCCCACCACCAGCATGAAGGACTGGGAGGAAAACCTGAATCTGTTTTTGGAATATGCCATCCCGCATCTGTCCGCATACTGCCTGACCGTAGAACCCCGGACTGCCCTCGCCGGTATGATCCGTAATGGCAAAAGCGATGCACCTGACGATGACCTTGCTACCGAGCAATTTCTATTCCTGATGGATCGCATGGAAGCTTCCGGATACGATCATTACGAGATCTCCAACTATGGCAAGCCCGGCCATCATGCCAGGCATAATACCAGTTATTGGCAAGGAATCCCTTACCTGGGCGTCGGTCCGTCCGCACATTCGTATAATGGTACTACCCGTCAATGGAATGTGGCTCACAATCCCCAGTACATCAAAGCCATCCTCGAGGAGGATAAAATACCTTACGAGCAAGAAACGCTGGACCTCCCCACCCGCTACAACGAATACATCATGACCGGACTGCGGACGATGTGGGGTATTTCCATCCATCACATTAAAGAAAATTTTAATGAATACTTCGCTTTATTCTCCCAGGAACTACAACGACTTAATCAGGAAGGCATGGTCAAACAGATTGAGGATCAGGTGGTTCTTACCGGGGCAGGAAAGCTGCAGGCGGATGGGGTGGCGTCGCGGTTATTTATAGTCTGAATTCCTCCCTACTTTAAAAACAGATCCAGCAGCTGAATTGCTGCCTCAGGGATGTGGGTACCCGGACCAAATACCGCCACTACGCCGGCAGCAAACAACGCCTCATAATCCCGCGGTGGGATCACTCCGCCGGCGATGACCAGGATGTCTTCCCGGCCAGCCTGCTTCAGGGCTTCGATGACCTGCGGGATCAGCGCTTTGTGAGCCCCAGCCAACGATGAGATCCCGATGAAATGGACGTCGTTATCCACCGCCTGGCGGGCAGCTTCTTCCGGTGTCTGAAAGAGTGGTCCTACATCGACGTCAAAACCCATATCGGCAAAGCTGGATGCGATGATGCGGGCACCGCGGTCATGGCCATCCTGACCCAGCTTACATACCAGGATACGCGGGCGACGGCCATAGCGCGATTCAAAGGCATCGGCCCTGGCAATAGCTAGTTTGAATTCCGAATCTTGTTCCATGGTTTTTGCATATACGCCCTGGATGGTGTCCACCTGCGGCTGATAACGGCCGAAAGCTTCCTCCATGGCCATACTTATTTCACCCAGCGTCGCCCGGGCACGAGCAGCCACCACTGCGGCTTCCAGAAGATTACCGGACCCATCCAAGGCAATTCTTTCCAGTTCTTGCAAGGCGTTGGCTACAGCATGCTCATCGCGGGTACGCCGTATCCGGTCCAGGCCGGCCAGCTGGTTGGTTAAAACGTCTTCCAGCGAAACCTCCAGCAACTCCACCTCCGTCGTCTCATCCACCTCATAGCTATTAACCCCTACGATTGGATAGGTACCGCGATCGATACGCGCTTGCTTCTCGGCAGCCATGGCTTCGATGCGCCGTTTAGGCAGTCCGGTTTGGATGGCTTTGGTCATCCCGCCCAACTCTTCAACTTCCTTAATGTAGGCCTCTGCTTCCCGGATCAGTTCCAGGGTCCTTTTCTCCAATGCCTCCGAACCGCCCAGGACATCGATGGTCTGGCAGATGTCTGTTTCCCGCTGTAGGTATAACTGGGTGTCACGGGCAATCCGGGCGGAGAAATCGGTAGGGAGCGCCAGTGCTTCATCCAGCGCATTGGTATGTAATGATTGGGTGCCCCCCAATACCGCAGCCATGGCTTCGATACAAGTGCGGGCCACATTATTAAACGGATCCTGTTCGGTGAGGCTCCAGCCTGACGTCTGGCAATGCGTGCGCAGCATCCGGCTCTTGAGATTCTTAGGTGCAAAGGCACTCATCAGGCGGTCCCAAAGAAATCGTCCGGCACGCAACTTAGCGATCTCGGTCAGCCAGTCCATGCCAATGCCCCAGAAAAAGGAGATACGCGGCGCAAAATCGTCCACATCCAGTCCGGCTTTGATGCCCGTGCGCACATATTCTAAGCCGTCCGCCAGGGTATAAGCCAGTTCCAGCGCTGCGGAGGCACCGGCCTCATGCATGTGATACCCACTCACACTGATGGAGTTGAAGCGAGGCATGTGCTGTGACGTATAGGCAAAGATGTCGGCAACAATGCGCATGGATGGCTCCGGCGGATAGATGTAGGTATTGCGCACCATGAATTCCTTCAGGATGTCGTTCTGGATGGTGCCGGCTAATTGTTGCGGCCCGACACCCTGTTCTTCGGCGGCCACCAGGTAAAAAGCCATAATGGGGATGACTGCACCATTCATGGTCATCGACACCGACATGTCCTGCAGTGGAATGCCATTAAAAAGGATTTTCATATCCTCGACGCTGTCGATAGCTACACCAGCCTTTCCGACATCACCCTGTACGCGGGGATTGTCCGAATCATAGCCCCGGTGGGTAGGCAAATCAAAGGCCACCGATAAGCCTTTTTGGCCGGCAGCCAGATTGCGCCGGTAAAATGCATTGCTTTCTTCTGCCGTAGAGAAGCCAGCATATTGGCGGATCGTCCAGGGTCTGCCCAGATACATGGAAGCATATGGTCCGCGCGTAAACGGGGAACGTCCGGGGAGGCCCGGATCCGGCAGATTGGAGTCCTTGCGAGCACTATACTCCAACTTCAGGGACTTATTTCTCCAGGGATTGGACATGCCTAAAATTAGTGAGATTTTAGAGATTAGTCATCAGCCATTCAATACTTGACCATTGACGTTAGAATTTAGTTGACAAGGTAAAGGTAATAGCAGGTTAACCGTGATACCTAAAATTCAACATTCAACAGTCAACCTTAAACCTTTTAATAATAACTTTGCCGGTTCATGCAGATACCCTACACATACGAAATATTACCGAATGGATTGCGGGTCATCCACCACCAGGATGTATTCTCCAAACAGAGTGCGGTCAGTTTGCTTTATCAGGCAGGATCACGATATGACCCTCATCAGCGGACCGGAATGGCACACCTGTTTGAGCACCTGATGTATACGGGCACGCGGCGCTTCAGCAGTTACGACAAAATTCTGCAGCTGGCTGGCGGCGATGGGAATGCATTTACCAACCAGGACATCGCCTATTATTACGCCTTATTCCCCGCTGTGAATCTAACATCCTACCTCGAGCTGGAAGGTGACCGGATGACGAATTTGCGACTAAGCCAGCGAGGCCTGGACACCCAGCGTAAAGTGGTCATTGAGGAATGGAAAGAGACCTGTCTCGACGAGCCGTTTGGGGATGTACTGCATTTACTTTGTGAAGCCATCTACGAAGATCATCCCTACCGGTGGCCGGTGATAGGTTACGACGATCAGGACATCCGACGTATAAACCGTGATGATGTCGCCTATTTCTATCAGCAATATTACCAGCCAGGGCAAACGGTATTGGCCATAGCTGGCCCACAATCGTGGCAGGAAACCCGTGAGTCGGTACTGCATTATTTTGGCAGCTTGCCAGGTTATCCTGTTGGATCTGCCGCACTCACTCCATATCAATATACCAAGGGTTTTCAGGAAATCATTAAACCGGTCGACGTATCCCAGACGGTAATTTTTGTAGCATTCATGATGCCTGGTCGCCGGGACCCGGATTATGTAGGCCTGGATTTCTGGAGTCAATGGATGTCGCAAAATATTTCCAGCCCTCTATACCAGGACCTGATCAAAAAACGGCAATGGCTGCTCGATATTGACGTTTATCTCACGGGAGGAATGGAGCACGGCCAGTTTATGATCGAGGCCCATTTGCTGCCAGACAGCTCAGTGGACAAGGTGTTAAAACGCATCTGGTGGCATCTGGATCAGGTTAAAAATGGCCGATTTAAGCCGGGAGGTATCCAGGCGGTCAAACATAAACGGGAAAATGCCTTTGAATTTCAGGGCATCCATCTGGCAAGGAAGCTTTCTTTGTTATCCGAGTCAACGTGGCTGGGCTATCCCGAAGCTTATCTGGACTATCACCGGCAATTCATGGATCGTTCAATACCGGAATTAATGGACATCGCGAATAAATACTTCGTGCCGGAACAATGTGTGACACTTATCTATGAAGGAAAATAAAATTGCACTATGATTCACCCTTATATACCAGGTTTGCTGGAAATTGGCCGAAATGCTGCAGATGAAATTCTGAATATCTATGCGCAGGAAAATCTGTTTGTAGAGATCAAGGGGGATAATTCACCATTAACAGCTGCTGACCGGGCTGCTCATAAAATCATCAAGGCCGGCTTAACCAATCTGACTCCGGAAATCCCGATGGTCAGTGAGGAAGACGAGAGCAATTGGTCCACCATGCAATGGCCAGTAAATGAAAAATATTGGGTCATCGATCCTTTGGACGGCACCAAGGAATTCATCAAACGCAATGGGGAGTTTTCAGTCAATATTGCATTGGTGGAAAATGGATATCCAATTGTAACCGTTGTCGTATTACCGGCTCACTACTGTACCTACTATGCTGCATCCGGGAAAGGCAGTTTCCGCCTGGACTGGGGCTCCGGTCAGACGGAACAAATCAAGGCCAAACCCGCCAATCTTCAAGACCAGGCATTACGGGTGGTGGTATCCCGCTCCCACCTGGATGATACTACAAAAAGCATTCTTGCCGGACTGAATGAGCCGGTTCCAACTCCTTTGGGTGGATCGATGAAGTTCACGCGCATTTCTGAAGGACTAGCTGATTTTTATCCCCGTTTTGGCCCTACCATGGCCTGGGACACGGCGGCACCGCAATTGGTACTGGAAGAGGCCGGTGGACACCTGTTGGATTGGGAAACCAAACAGCGCAAACAGTATCTTCGCCAGGGCCTTAAAAATGGTTACTTTGTAGCAGCCGGGAAACTGGAAGGTCTGGACGAATTCATGCATTATGCGCTTTAGACTGACGAAGGATCAATCTGTTTATTACACGTTTGCGGCAATGATTGCCGGACTGCCTTTTTCCAAGGCGCTTAGTTCGGTAGCGCTCACCTTTTTGCTTTTACTGGCGCTTCCTGATCTCATCCAATCGGGTTCAGCAATCTGGCGCAAGTACCGCACATTTTTCGCCGTCAGCGGCCTGTTGGTTTTTTATCTGATCAGTGTTCTGTATTCCGATCAATTGACCACCGCATTGAAGTTTTGTTATCAACAGAACATCTTACTGACCTTACCTCTGATCTGGGTGGCCCACCGGGAACGCCTGCTCCCCCACCTGACTGGATTCCTGAAGTTATTTATTTATGCTTGTGGGTTCACCAGTGTCGTAACATTGTTGCTGTTTGTATTGCCGGAAGCAACGACCAGCTGGATAAGTAATCACGTGCCCGGTCTGAATCCCTACGAATACCTTGAGAGCCGGATTAAATTTGGTTTGTATAGCCCATTCATTGACCGGTTGCATTTTAGCTATTTGCTGGGGTTGGCTTTATTGGGACTATTGTGGATGCGGCAAAAAAAGATCTGGAGTGAATGGATTACCGGCAGCGCAATTATCATCGTCACCACTTTTCTATTCCTTGGCGGACGTGGCGCACAACTCGGGCTTTTATTGATCCTGTTTATCTGGATCTGGAAATGGGTTGAAAGCACCTATGCCAATCCAAATCAATGGAATACTGCCAAGAAATGGGGCCTGGGCACCATCCTGTTTATTGGTTATTTCGTTTTAGCGCCAGCCCTATTATTTCAAACACTGGAACCGGTAAAAGCTCGCTATGATCAACTCTTTTGGGAGATGAAATTGTTGCAAAATGGCGAATACAAACAATGGGATTACCGGCATTTTACCACCTTGCGAAGGTTGTTATCCATTAAAAATCATTATCGCCTGATCGCAGGGCATCCTTTGACGGGAGTCGGAGTTGGAGATTACCGGCGTGACTTGCAGGATGCCTATAACGAAGACCGGGATATCGGACTTGATCTGGATGCCAATGCGCACAATCAATTTTTGTTTATCTGGGCAAATGCCGGGTTACTGGCATTTGGCTATTTTATCTGGCTACTGTATTTCGTAGGAAAGAAAGCTATGAGAATCGTTGATAGCTGGACCCGAACCCTGGCTGTTTCTGTCCTGATCTTCTTTGTTTTTCTGCTATTGTTTGATGTTTTTATCATTTATCAGATCGGGGCAATGGTCTTTGTTCTGAGCATTTGCCTGATCCTTGAAGGTTCTGCCAGGCCATGAAAATCCTGCACATCTCATCCGCATTGACCTGGCGCGGAGGCGAACAGCAAATTGCTTATCTGGTGGAAGGATTGCATAAAATGCAGGCCGAACAATTCGTATTCTGTCCGGAGGGCTCTCCACTGGCTTCCTGGTGTCAAACCCATCAATGGCCCCATGAGACCTATCCTAAAGCTAACCTCAGTCCAAAGGTGGTGCGGCAATTAATCCGGTTGGTTAAAAGGATCCAGCCTGACCTGATCCATTTGCACGATTCACATGCCCACACCTATGGCGTCCTGGCAAATACATTTTCGGAACACAAAACTCCTCTCGTACTCCACCGTCGCGTAGATTTCCCCATCAAACCAAACATTTTCTCCCGCTGGAAATACAATCACGCCAGCATTAAAACCATAATGTGCGTCTCTGAATTCATCCGGCAGTTATTGTTACCTGATATTCGCCGGAAAGAAATCGTACATACCGTCTACAGTGGCATAGACCTGGACCGTTTTGGGTCACCCAAGGATCCTGCCAAAGGACTTAGGAGCACCTTTAATGTACCGGAGGATCATTTAATCATTGCCAATATTGCCTCTTTGGCTCCACATAAGGATTATTACACCTTTGTGAATGTTATTAAGGTTCTAAAACAGGCAGGAATTCGTGCGACTTATTTCGCCATTGGAGGAGATGGTGGTGAAATGGCACAGGTTAAAGCTTATGCCATCCGGGCAGGCATGTCTGATGAGCTGATATTTACCGGATTCCGGCCGGATGTAGCGGACCTGGCCCAGGACATCGATATCCTCCTGGTGACCAGTAAAGAAGAGGGCCTTTGTACAACCATCCTGGATGCATTTTCAGGGGGAATTCCGGTGGTTGGTACTATGGCCGGAGGCATTCCGGAACTGGTTAAAAATGAGGAGACCGGACTGACTGCTCCCATTAAAAATGCAGAAGAATTAGCTGGCCAGGTCATCCGGATGTTAGATGATCAAACGCTAAGAGACCGCTGTATCACCAATGCTAAAAAATTCGTCCGGCAATTTGGGTTCGACTCGATGACTTCTCAGGTATTTCACCATTATATGAACATCCTGGGACATCCCTGACCAAATCATGCATCCGTAACTTATTCCTCTTCGCTGGTGTCCTCTCCGAAATATTGCTTTACACGGACCGCAGGCCTTTTGCCAATGACCTGTTCCAACTCGGCAAGGGTGGCTTTCCTGATCTGCCTGACCGAATGGAAGTGTTTTAGGAGCTTCTCCGATGTCTTGCCACCTACTCCGGGAATTTCGGTGAGTTCCGTCTTGATAAAATTTTTTGACCGCTGATTCCGGTGGAAGGTGATGGCGAACCGATGCGCTTCGTTGCGGATCTGCTGGATCAAAATCAAGGACTCGGATTTTTTGTTGATGTACAACGGATAGGGATCCCCCGGCATAAAGATCTCCTCCAACCGCTTGGCGATTCCAATCACCGTTACTTTAGACAAAATGCCTAATTCCTGCAAACTCTCCACTGCGGCATTGAGCTGCCCCTTACCTCCATCGATGACGATCAGTTCCGGTAGTTGGGTTCCTTCATCAAGCATCCTCCGATAACGCCGAAACACAACTTCTTGCATGGATGCGAAGTCATTCGGTCCTTCGACGGACTTAATATTGAATTTCCGGTAATCGCTTTTGGAAGGTTTAGCATTTTTAAAGACCACGCAGGAAGCCACAGGATTCGATCCTTGAATATTGGAGTTATCAAAACATTCGATGTGGAATGGCACCTTGTCCATCTGCAGGTCCTTCTGTAAGGTCGTCAGCACCCGTTCTGCTTTCGTCTGCCGTTTGGTACGAGTCGCCTTTTCCTGGTTAAGTTGCTGCATGAAGAATTGTGCATTCTTCATGGATAAATCCAGCAGTTTCTTTTTGTCTCCAATTTTCGGGACGATCACCTTCAGAGAACTATCCGCCACTTCTATGGGTATAGGAACGATAATTTCGGTGGCATTGCTGCTGTAACGCTCCATGATGCGGTCTACGGCATAAGTCAGGATATCTTCCGGTTCCGCATCCAGATTGATGGCAAACTCAAAGGTATTGGTGTAGATCATGGCCCCGTTGACTATACGCAGATAATTAACGAACGCCGTCTGTTCATCGTGAACCAGGCTGAACACATCCACATTGGTAACGGAAGTGCTGACGACAGTACTTTTAGCCTGATAATCTTCAAAGACAGCAAGTTTTTCCTTTACAGACTGGGCTTTCTCAAACTCCAGGTTTTCGACATGCTGTTCCATCTGGTTATTCAGATGTCTTTTGACTTCACCAAAATTACCCTTTAGCACATTGGATACCTGATGGATCCGGTCCATGTAGGTGGCCTCGTCCTCCAGGCCCTCGCAAGGGCCATTGCATCTCTTGATATGGTATTCCAGGCAGATTTTATACTTGCCCTTCGCAATGTTGTCAGCCGTGAGCGGGTAATTGCACGTACGGATAGGAAATAAGGTACGGATCAGGTCCATGATGATTTTTGTCCGGGCCTTGGAAGTATAGGGCCCAAAATACGTTGAACCGTCACGTATGAGCCTGCGGGTAAAAAATACCCGGGGGAAGGGTTCGTTCTTAATGCACAGATAGGTGTAGTTCTTGCCATCCTTCAACATCACATTGAAGCGAGGCAAATGCCTTTTGATGAGCGTATTTTCAAGGAGGAGTGCATCACTTTCATTGTGTACAATGATAAACTCCAGGTGGTCGGCCATTTTGACCAGCGTGCGGGTTTTATACGCCTGGTCCTTGCGATTGGTAAAATAGGAGGCGACCCTTTTTTTGATGTTTTTCGCTTTTCCTACGTAGAGGATGGTATTGTCTGCGGCTTTAAACTGATAAATACCCGGGTCGGTGGGTATGGTATCTCTGATCGATTCATAGTCCGCGTACTTCATAAATGACAAAGATAAAAACAAAAAGAGGCACTTATACAAGTACCTCTTTCTGTACATTTAATCCTTACCCCTAGCTAATAACCAAAACCATTTTATGGAAGGGCTGCCCCGTGGGGTCACGGGACAGCTCTTTTCTTTTTCGGTTTTAGTCGATCAAGACCATTTTCTTCGTCGCTACGTAGTCGCCACTTTCGATCTGATAGTACAGAACTCCGGTTGCGTTCAGGTCTTTCTTCGCAAGCTTGATCTCGTTGTAGCCCTTAGCGTATTCGCCGCGTACTACTTTCAAGACTTTACCCGTTACATCCATCACTTTCAACGTCGCATTGCCTTTGCTTGGCAATACAAAGCCGATCAACGTCTCCGTTGTGAATGGGTTCGGGTTGTTCTGATACAAGGCGTAGTCTCCTGTGGACACTACCTGACCATTGTTTACAAACTCCAGGCCTACATTGGCTGATTCGCCATTTACATAAGCTTCTGCGTGTGTAACTGCACTGGTCACCTGCATCATCTTGCTCAACCGGCCGCTTTCTTTTGCTACTGCCGTGATCGTGAACAATGACTCACCGTCCAGGATGCTCAGTCCTTTCGTGTCGTTCCAGCTCGTGGTAACCACACCCTTACGGTTCAGGCCAAAGTTGTTCGCATCTACGTTCAGTTTCGCTCCGGCTACTCCTGTTACTTCCAGGCCTTCTACGTTCAGGGTAAACTGGTACCCGGCTACGTTCGTGAAGTTCTTCGCGTTAAACGCTACCGTAACTTCCTGACCTGCTACTACGTTTGCGTCTTCGATCTGGAAGACCAACTCTGTATTCGTACGGATCTCTGCACCCTGCAACTGCTGGCTGTTTGCCTTTGAGCTGCCGTTTACGTCTCCAACTTTTACCCCTACGAAGTTCGCAGTGACCTCATTGGCTGACATATTTGCTACCGATACCTCCTCTGGGAAGCCCCATGGTTTCATCGCATCGGCAAATGCATACGTCTTCGGTACAAATCTCCAACTTGTGTTGTTTGGCAATTCATCGTAGATACCCAATACCAGCTTACGCAATTCTACCAGGTCTACTGCTGTGATCTTATCGTCTGCATTAACGTCTGCTGCTATCACCTTGTACGGTGAATCCATCTGCTCAATACCCAGTATGTGCTTCTGGATAGCCAAAATGTCTAACGTCGATACTCCGTTCGTGTAGTCGTCGTTACGTTCTGGCTTAACTACATAGTTCTGTGACATCAATACATTGCCAAATGCATATTTTCCGTCTACTCCTGTCTTAAACGCTGGCAGGTTGCCATTCGCTGAGCTCAGGTCTACGTTTACATATTCTACCGTCGTGCTTGCTTCTGTCGTGATCTGTCCATTGATCGACGCGGTGCTGGCACCCGGACATGCATCCGTGCCTGGCTGGATCAACAGGTAAGTCTCACAGAAGTCGTAGTTGCCTTCCTCATCCCATACGTAGATGGTCACCGGCTGGTTGCCCAGATCGTCGCACGTAAACGTCATCTTCGATGAACGTGCTGATGCGCTGAAGTCAGGATCATCTGCTGGTGCTACTTCTGAGAAGGTGAACAACAATTTATCCGATGCGGTACAGTTGTCATAACTTCCTGCATCCAGATCGATTGCCCATACATCCACTGATCCGCTCGATGGCATGATCACCGTAGCGATACCATTGTAGCAGTATGGTGTAGGCTTCTTGCAGTCACGGATCGTGAAGTAAGTCTCACACGTATCTTCATTTCCGCAGTTGTCTTTGGCGATGAACAATACATCGTGCGTACCTACTGAATAGCTGCCTTCCAGGATCGTGCCCGTGCCATAGTCTTCAGCTACGCCACCTTTCGATACGATCCAACGGTATTCAATCTGATCTGCTGGTGTACATTCATCCGTAGCAGAACCCAAATCATACGTTACTTCGGCTGCTGTGCAGTTCGAGTCGTAGATACAGGTCTCATCCAGATCATTGCAAGCTACTACCGGTGCATTCAGGTCGATAACCTTGATCACCTGCAGGTATTCCATGTAACCATCTCCGTCATCTTTCAGATTACGGTGGATGCAGCAACGGTTGTCACCAGCTACCAGACGGTCATCTACTATTACATCCGGGTAACGGCTGTGAATATCCGGTGAGTATACACACCAGTCGATGATCTTCCAGGTACGCAGGATCTTGTAGCAAGCCTCGTCTACGATGTCAAAACGCTCGTCTTTGTACGTAACACCGATCAGCTCACAGTCGTCGTCGCTGATGATCGGATATCCTGCTCCTTCTGCCGTAGCATCCAGGTTCGAGGCATCCGTACATTCTGCCAGTACGTCTGCTGGGAAGATAACTTCAAAGTCTGAACGTGGCTTCACGTACAACGTCTGATGATCGTAGGATGTGTTTCCGCATTTATCCGTTGCCGTCATCGTACGGGTGTAGGTGCCTACGCCGCACTCGTTCAACGAACCTTCGATCTTATCATCTACGTCTGGGTACCAGCAGTTGTCGCTAATCTCCCAGTCGTCCGTCGTCTCGTCAAAGTAACGCTGTGGATCCGGATGGCCGCCATCTGGATTGTCGTATACATCCAACCACAACCATACACGGCAGTAGATCGGTGACCAGTCATGATCGTACCACTCGTACAATTCCTGGCAGTGGCTGTAGCTGTAGCCACCATCACCGCAGGCATAACCTCCGTAGTAGCCGTAGTCACCACCATCCCATGGAATCTTCGTGCACAGGTGTGTATGGCCTAATTCAATTACATCTGCTTTTGTGTCATCCATGAAGCAGCCGCTCGTAACCAGGTCGTCGTTGCCATAACATACGTCATGGGCGAACATCGCTCCGTGGAAATTGTATTTATCCGGTCCGTACGTGATCGTACCCCAGTAAGGTACTCCGTCACAGTAGACCGTAATGTCGTCCGGTGCTACTACTACCGGCGGTACTTTGTCGTCTTTCAACAACTGAATCATACAGTCGTTGTAACGAGGCTGAATGTAATATTGTCTGTTCGTCAAAAGCACCTGAGTGATCTGGGCATCCGTCTTATACGGGTTGTATACACGGCTTGTCCAGTCGCTAACTGCTGCAGTGGTATTCGGATACCAGGCACACAGTGACCAGGATGTCTCCTGATGAGCTCCATATTTTTGTCCATAGAAGTGTTCGAAGACTGATTGGCCTCCGGCTGAGTTTGCAGCAACATTAGCATCAACATCACAATTGTGGTATCCGCTGCCACTCAAACCACCGGATGGTACCCATGATGTATTGAAATACCAGTTAACCGGGAAGTCCCAACCAATTGGTGCATAAGTATTAAACAGCTCAGTACTGCTGTAGCAAGTCAAAGCAGCACGAGGATCACCGTAGTGTTTGTACTCGTCTAACTTCCACATGTACCAAGAAGCAAACCATGCTGAGTTGTTGAACCAGAACCATTCGTGCTCGCCACCATAGAACAGGTGATCGTCATACAATGGCAGGTCGCATGCTTCGTATACACGTACTACCAGTTGTTCTTCACCACACTCGGTTACATCGATGTAGTCGTCAAATACGAATACGTTGATCCATTCCTCTATGAAAGCATTGATGTAATCTTCATAGTGGTGGTAATCGTATGGATCCAGGCATCCTGCGAAGTAGTCTTCCCAGTAGCTTCTCCAGTAGGTGATGGTATCCATGTTAGCTACTGCAAAGTGCAGATACTGGCAGCAGTTGTCATGTGATCCGTCATCCAGGTCTTTGGCATAGATCCGTGACCAGCACTCTTTTGGATCCAGGGTCGTCTGCGTGATCTCGTCACACACCGGTGTCGGTGGTGTATCGTCGATAACGCCTACTCTTTGCCATATCTTGTATTCGTTCCAGCAGCGGTCGCGGATTGTCCATAGTACGTAGTGCCAGCCAGCCGGCAGGTACAGGTGGCCTCCGTCTACATCGTAGTCACCGCTGATGATGATGTCTTTACCCGCATGATTCGGGTCCGTGTACACCACTTCATACAATAATTGCAACTGATCGTCACATTCTTTAGCATACGCACCATCGTAGAATTTGCCTGCTCTGCGCTCTACATACGGACGAATGTCGGCCAACGCAATCCCTGCTTTGCAGTCGTGCGGTCCGGCATATACCGTAATGTCTTTGCCATACAGGTACTCCGGTGCTACCAATGCACGGTCACGATCTCCAATTGCATCACGCATTTCCTCCATGATATAAGGTGGCGTTGTATCGACCACTTTGAACCACTGGATGCATTCCGTGTCACGGCGTGCACACCAGTCGTAGATCGTCCATACACGACGGATCTTGTATGATTTTCCGCAGGTTGGTATTACGTGGTCTTTGTAATCATATACAATGTGGCATTTCCCATTGTTGTTGAATACAGGGCCCGTAGCGCTACGGCCAGGAATCATATACGCATCATCCTGTCCAGGGTCTACCGACTTCAAATAGGGTGCTGGCCAGATACCGTCACCATCCGTCGGCCATGGGTGTGCATATCCATCTGCATCCAGATAGGTGTACCCATTAACGCCCGTTTGCCATAAAATGTCTTTATACGCACTCCCTACGATCATCTGATGATTGCAGGCCAATGCCGTATCCGGTCCGCAGACCAGACTATCCAGGGTTTCCTTCGCAATCCACAACGTGTCGCGGCACTCCATCGAGTTACCCCACAAGTCGATCGCACGTACCCGTCTGGTCATATAACCAATCAGGGCCGTGTCCTGGTCGCAGTCGTAGCTTACCCACTTCCGCTCCAAAAATTCAATCTTTGGCTCCGGTACATAGAACAATCCACAGCTATCCTGTGCTTCCGCCATCAGCGTTACCGCATCTGCGCGCAAACAGGATACCGTGTCGTTCATGCACACGATCTGAGGAGGAAACTTGTCCTCGATCCGTACGTAGCCCCAGGCGTAATTGCCCGTCGTACTGTCAATAACACGCCACAACAGGGTATACCCGATCAGCGACGCGTCTACTTTGTCCGGTGCCAAATATCCGTAATGTGATGGGTACGGATATTCCAACACCAACCCTAAAGACGTACATGTCTGCGGGTCAATGTTGTTTAAGACATCCGCTGGCGTAATCGTACGCAGACAAGCAGCGTTCATCGAGATCGTAACGTTGTCGTTCGCACTCAACAAACACTCCTGTGCATTCGCTCTTACTCCCACGAATGACATAAACGCAAGCACCAAACTCAAAAACGTAAAATTCGTCTTCCTCATGAGATTATGGTTTTGGTTTTGTAAATGATTAAAATGTAAGTGTACGTTTTGGCTAATCACATGTTATGATTAATCATCAAATAATATATACCAATCCTACGTCCGGACTGGTCCTTTAGTCTAACTTGTTAAAATCGGGTCTTGAGAGAATCGTCTTTTCCTATATGAAAATAAGTTCAATTATGGGATTCTAATAATGTAGGGCTCCGATTTTTATTTTTCACATTGATTTTATTCTCATATGGCAGCGATGATCATGTCTAGGGCCTGAAATTGGCCCTGGTATAAAAACAAAAAGAGGCACTTATACAAGTACCTCTTTCTGTACATTTAATCCTTACCCCTAGCTAATAACCAAAACCATTTTATGGAAGGGCTGCCCCGTGGGGTCACGGGACAGCTCTTTTCTTTTTCGGTTTTAGTCGATCAAGACCATTTTCTTCGTCGCTACGTAGTCGCCACTTTCGATCTGATAGTACAGAACTCCAGTTGCGTTCAGGTCTTTCTTCGCAAGCTTGATCTCGTTGTAGCCCTTGGCGTATTCGCCGCGTACTACTTTCAAGACTTTACCCGTTACATCCATCACTTTCAACGTCGCATTGCCTTTGCTTGGCAATACAAAGCCGATCAACGTCTCCGTTGTGAATGGGTTCGGGTTGTTCTGATACAAGGCGTAGTCTCCTGTGGACACTACCTGACCATTGTTTACAAACTCCAGGCCTACATTGGCTGATTCGCCATTTACATAAGCTTCTGCGTGTGTAACTGCACTGGTCACCTGCATCATCTTGCTCAACCGGCCGCTTTCTTTCGCTACTGCCGTGATCGTGAACAATGACTCACCGTCCAGGATGCTCAGTCCTTTCGTGTCGTTCCAGCTCGTGGTAACCACACCCTTACGGTTCAGGCCAAAGTTGTTCGCATCTACGTTCAGTTTCGCTCCGGCTACTCCTGTTACATCCAGGCCTTCTACGTTCAGGGTAAACTGGTACCCGGCTACGTTCGTGAAGTTCTTCGCGTTAAACGCTACCGTAACTTCCTGGCCTGCTACTACGTTTGCGTCTTCGATCTGGAAGACCAACTCTGTGTTCGTACGGATCTCTGCACCCTGCAACTGCTGGCTATTTGCCTTCGAGCTGCCGTTTACGTCTCCAACTTTTACCCCTACGAAGTTCGCAGTGACCTCATTGGCTGACATATTTGCTACCGATACCTCCTCTGGGAAGCCCCATGGTTTCATCGCATCGGCAAATGCATACGTCTTCGGTACAAATCTCCAACTTGTGTTGTTTGGCAATTCATCGTAGATACCCAATACCAGCTTACGCAATTCTACCAGGTCTACTGCTGTGATCTTATCGTCTGCATTAACGTCTGCTGCTATCACCTTGTACGGTGAATCCATCTGCTCAATACCCAGTATGTGCTTCTGGATAGCCAAAATGTCTAACGTCGATACTCCGTTCGTGTAGTCGTCGTTACGTTCTGGCTTAACTACATAGTTCTGTGACATCAATACATTGCCAAATGCATATTTTCCGTCTACTCCTGTCTTAAACGCTGGCAGGTTGCCATTCGCTGAGCTCAGGTCTACGTTTACATATTCTACCGTCGTGCTTGCTTCTGTCGTGATCTGTCCATTGATCGACGCGGTGCTGGCACCCGGACATGCATCCGTGCCTGGCTGGATCAACAGGTAAGTCTCACAGAAGTCGTAGTTGCCTTCCTCATCCCATACGTAGATGGTCACCGGCTGGTTGCCCAGATCGTCGCACGTAAACGTCATCTTCGATGAACGTGCTGATGCGCTGAAGTCAGGATCATCTGCTGGTGCTACTTCTGAGAAGGTGAACAACAATTTATCCGATGCGGTACAGTTGTCATAACTTCCTGCATCCAGATCGATTGCCCATACATCCACTGATCCGCTCGATGGCATGATCACCGTAGCGATACCATTGTAGCAGTATGGTGTAGGCTTCTTGCAGTCACGGATCGTGAAGTAAGTCTCACACGTATCTTCATTTCCGCAGTTGTCTTTGGCGATGAACAATACATCGTGCGTACCTACTGAATAGCTGCCTTCCAGGATCGTGCCCGTGCCATAGTCTTCAGCTACGCCACCTTTCGATACGATCCAACGGTATTCAATCTGATCTGCTGGTGTACATTCATCCGTAGCAGAACCCAAATCATACGTTACTTCGGCTGCTGTGCAGTTCGAGTCGTAGATACAGGTCTCATCCAGATCATTGCAAGCTACTACCGGTGCATTCAGGTCGATAACCTTGATCACCTGCAGGTATTCCATGTAACCATCTCCGTCATCTTTCAGATTACGGTGGATGCAGCAACGGTTGTCACCAGCTACCAGACGGTCATCTACTATTACATCCGGGTAACGGCTGTGAATATCCGGTGAGTATACACACCAGTCGATGATCTTCCAGGTACGCAGGATCTTGTAGCAAGCCTCGTCTACGATGTCAAAACGCTCGTCTTTGTACGTAACACCGATCAGCTCACAGTCGTCGTCGCTGATGATCGGATATCCTGCTCCTTCTGCCGTAGCATCCAGGTTCGAGGCATCCGTACATTCTGCCAGTACGTCTGCTGGGAAGATAACTTCAAAGTCTGAACGTGGCTTCACGTACAACGTCTGATGATCGTAGGATGTGTTTCCGCATTTATCCGTTGCCGTCATCGTACGGGTGTAGGTGCCTACGCCGCACTCGTTCAACGAACCTTCGATCTTATCATCTACGTCTGGGTACCAGCAGTTGTCACTAATCTCCCAGTCTTCCGTCGTCTCGTCAAAGTAACGCTGTGGATCCGGATGGCCGCCATCTGGATTGTCGTATACATCCAACCACAACCATACACGGCAGTAGATCGGTGACCAGTCATGATCGTACCATTCGTACAATTCTTTGCAATGGTTGTAGCTGTAGCCACCATCACCGCAGGCATAACCTCCGTAATAACCGTAGTCACCACCATCCCATGGAATCTTCGTGCACAGGTGTGTATGGCCTAATTCAATTACATCTGCTTTTGTGTCATCCATGAAGCAACCGCCCGTAACCAGGTCGTCGTTGCCATAACATACGTCATGCGCAAACATCGCTCCGTGGAAATTGTATTTATCCGGTCCGTACGTGATCGTACCCCAGTAAGGTACTCCGTCACAGTATACCGTAATGTCATCCGGTGCTACTACAACCGGCGGTACTTTGTCGTCTTTCAACAACTGTATCATACAGTCGTTGTAACGTGGCTGAATGTAATATTGTCTGTTCGTCAAAAGCACCTGGGTGATCTGGGCATCCGTCTTATACGGGTTGTATACACGGCTTGTCCAGTCGCTAACTGCTGCAGTGGTATTCGGATACCAGGCACACAGTGACCAGGGTGATTCAACATGTGTTCCAGGCTTGACGCCATAGAAATGCTCAAACAACGATTGTCCACCGGTGGTGTTTGCTGCAAGGTTTGTTTCAACAATATCGCAATTGTGGTATCCGCTGCCACTCAGGCCTCCGGATGGTACCCAGTTGAATTCCCAGTAGAAGTTAACCGGGAAGTCCCAACCAATCGGCACACCTTCGGTAATACTGTAACATGTCAATGGAGCACGAGGATCACCGTAGTGCTTGTACTCGTCTAACTTCCACATGTACCAGGCGGCAAACAACGGATCGTTGTTGAACCAGAACCATTCGTGCTCACCACCGTAGAACAGGTGATCGTCATACAATGGCAAGTCGCATGCTTCGTACACACGCAATACCAGTTGTTCTTCGCCACACTCGGTTACATCGATGTAGTCGTCAAAGATGAATGCGTTGATCCAGTCTTCGATGAAAGCACTGATGTAGTCTGCATAGTGGTGGTAATCGTATGGATCCAGGCATCCTGCGAAGTAGTCTTCCCAGTAGCTTCTCCAGTAGGTGATGGTATCCATGTTTGCTACTGCAAAGTGCAGATACTGGCAGCAGTTGTCATGTGATCCGTCATCCAGGTCTTTGGCATAGATCCGTGACCAGCACTCTTTTGGATCCAGGGTCGTCTGCGTGATCTCGTCACACACCGGTGTCGGTGGAGTATCGTCGATAACGCCTACTCTTTGCCATATCTTGTATTCGTTCCAGCAGCGGTCGCGGATTGTCCACAGAACGTAGTGCCAGCCAGCCGGCAGGTACAGGTGGCCACCGTCTACATCGTAGTCGCCGCTGATGATGATGTCTTTACCCGCATGATTCGGGTCCGTGTACACCACTTCATACAATAATTGCAACTGATCGTCACATTCTTTAGCATACGCACCATCGTAGAATTTGCCTGCTCTGCGCTCTACATACGGACGAATGTCGGCCAACGCAATCCCTGCTTTGCAGTCGTGCGGTCCGGCATATACCGTAATGTCTTTGCCATACAGGTACTCCGGTGCTACCAATGCACGGTCACGATCTCCAATTGCATCACGCATTTCCTCCATGATATAAGGTGGCGTTGTATCGACCACTTTGAACCACTGGATGCATTCCGTGTCACGGCGTGCACACCAGTCGTAGATCGTCCATACACGACGGATCTTGTATGATTTTCCGCAGGTTGGTATTACGTGGTCTTTGTAATCAAATACAATGTGGCATTTCCCATTGTTGTTGAATACAGGGCCCGTAGCGCTACGGCCAGGAATCATATACGCATCATCCTGTCCAGGGTCTACCGACTTCAAATAGGGTGCTGGCCAGATACCGTCACCATCCGTCGGCCATGGGTGTGCATATCCATCTGCATCCAGATAGGTGTACCCATTAACGCCCGTTTGCCACAAAATGTCTTTATACGCACTCCCTACGATCATCTGATGATTGCAGGCCAATGCTGTATCCGGTCCGCAGACCAGACTGTCCAGGGTTTCCTTTGCAATCCACAACGTGTCGCGGCACTCCATCGAGTTACCCCACAGGTCGATCGCACGTACCCGTCTGGTCATATAACCAATCAGGGCCGTGTCCTGGTCGCAGTCGTAGCTTACCCACTTCCGCTCCAAAAATTCAATCTTTGGCTCCGGTACATAGAACAATCCACAGCTATCCTGTGCTTCTGCCATCAGCGTTACCGCATCTGCACGCAAGCAGGATACCGTGTCGTTCATGCACACGATCTGAGGAGGAAACTTGTCCTCGATCCGTACGTAGCCCCAGGCGTAATTGCCCGTCGTACTGTCAATAACACGCCACAACAGGGTATACCCGATCAGCGACGCGTCTACTTTGTCCGGTGCCAAATATCCGTAATGTGATGGGTACGGATATTCCAACACCAACCCTAACGACGTACACGCCGTGTCGTTGATGTTGTTTAGGACATCCGCTGGCGTAATCGTACGCAGACAAGCAGCATTCATCGAGATCGTAACGTTGTCGTTCGCACTCAACAAACACTCCTGTGCATTCGCTCTTACTCCTACGAATGACATAAACGCAAGCACCAAACTCAAAAACGTAAAATTCGTCTTTCTCATGAGATTATGGTTTTGGTTTTGTAAATGATTAAAATGTAAGTGTACGTTTTGGCTAATCATATGTTATGATTAATCATCAAATAATTTACACCAATCCTACGTCCGGACTGGTCCTTTAGTCTAACTTGTTAAAATCGGGTCTTGAGAGAATCGTCTTTTTCCAACTATAAAAATAGACGCAATTATGGGATTCTAATAGCGAGTGCCAAAGATTTTTATTTTTTCATATCATTTTTATCATTATATGGCAGCGATGATCAAGTCTAGGGCCTGAAATTGGCCCTGGTATAAAAACAAAAAGAGGCACTTATACAAGTACCTCTTTCTGTACATTTAATCCTTACCCCTAGCTAATAACCAAAACCATTTTATGGAAGGGCTGCCCCGTGGGGTCACGGGACAGCTCTTTTCTTTTTCGGTTTTAGTCGATCAAGACCATTTTCTTCGTCGCTACGTAGTCGCCACTTTCGATCTGATAGTACAGAACTCCAGTTGCGTTCAGGTCTTTCTTCGCAAGCTTGATCTCGTTGTAGCCCTTGGCGTATTCGCCGCGTACTACTTTCAAGACTTTACCCGTTACATCCATCACTTTCAACGTCGCATTGCCTTTGCTTGGCAATACAAAGCCGATCAACGTCTCCGTTGTGAATGGGTTCGGGTTGTTCTGATACAAGGCGTAGTCTCCTGTGGACACTACCTGACCATTGTTTACAAACTCCAGGCCTACATTGGCTGATTCGCCATTTACATAAGCTTCTGCGTGTGTAACTGCACTGGTCACCTGCATCATCTTGCTCAACCGGCCGCTTTCTTTCGCTACTGCCGTGATCGTGAACAATGACTCACCGTCCAGGATGCTCAGTCCTTTCGTGTCGTTCCAGCTCGTGGTAACCACACCCTTACGGTTCAGGCCAAAGTTGTTCGCATCTACGTTCAGTTTCGCTCCGGCTACTCCTGTTACATCCAGGCCTTCTACGTTCAGGGTAAACTGGTACCCGGCTACGTTCGTGAAGTTCTTCGCGTTAAACGCTACCGTAACTTCCTGGCCTGCTACTACGTTTGCGTCTTCGATCTGGAAGACCAACTCTGTGTTCGTACGGATCTCTGCACCCTGCAACTGCTGGCTATTTGCCTTCGAGCTGCCGTTTACGTCTCCAACTTTTACCCCTACGAAGTTCGCAGTGACCTCATTGGCTGACATATTTGCTACCGATACCTCCTCTGGGAAGCCCCATGGTTTCATCGCATCGGCAAATGCATACGTCTTCGGTACAAATCTCCAACTTGTGTTGTTTGGCAATTCATCGTAGATACCCAATACCAGCTTACGCAATTCTACCAGGTCTACTGCTGTGATCTTATCGTCTGCATTAACGTCTGCTGCTATCACCTTGTACGGTGAATCCATCTGCTCAATACCCAGTATGTGCTTCTGGATAGCCAAAATGTCTAACGTCGATACTCCGTTCGTGTAGTCGTCGTTACGTTCTGGCTTAACTACATAGTTCTGTGACATCAATACATTGCCAAATGCATATTTTCCGTCTACTCCTGTCTTAAACGCTGGCAGGTTGCCATTCGCTGAGCTCAGGTCTACGTTTACATATTCTACCGTCGTGCTTGCTTCTGTCGTGATCTGTCCATTGATCGACGCGGTGCTGGCACCCGGACATGCATCCGTGCCTGGCTGGATCAACAGGTAAGTCTCACAGAAGTCGTAGTTGCCTTCCTCATCCCATACGTAGATGGTCACCGGCTGGTTGCCCAGATCGTCGCACGTAAACGTCATCTTCGATGAACGTGCTGATGCGCTGAAGTCAGGATCATCTGCTGGTGCTACTTCTGAGAAGGTGAACAACAATTTATCCGATGCGGTACAGTTGTCATAACTTCCTGCATCCAGATCGATTGCCCATACATCCACTGATCCGCTCGATGGCATGATCACCGTAGCGATACCATTGTAGCAGTATGGTGTAGGCTTCTTGCAGTCACGGATCGTGAAGTAAGTCTCACACGTATCTTCATTTCCGCAGTTGTCTTTGGCGATGAACAATACATCGTGCGTACCTACTGAATAGCTGCCTTCCAGGATCGTGCCCGTGCCATAGTCTTCAGCTACGCCACCTTTCGATACGATCCAACGGTATTCAATCTGATCTGCTGGTGTACATTCATCCGTAGCAGAACCCAAATCATACGTTACTTCGGCTGCTGTGCAGTTCGAGTCGTAGATACAGGTCTCATCCAGATCATTGCAAGCTACTACCGGTGCATTCAGGTCGATAACCTTGATCACCTGCAGGTATTCCATGTAACCATCTCCGTCATCTTTCAGATTACGGTGGATGCAGCAACGGTTGTCACCAGCTACCAGACGGTCATCTACTATTACATCCGGGTAACGGCTGTGAATATCCGGTGAGTATACACACCAGTCGATGATCTTCCAGGTACGCAGGATCTTGTAGCAAGCCTCGTCTACGATGTCAAAACGCTCGTCTTTGTACGTAACACCGATCAGCTCACAGTCGTCGTCGCTGATGATCGGATATCCTGCTCCTTCTGCCGTAGCATCCAGGTTCGAGGCATCCGTACATTCTGCCAGTACGTCTGCTGGGAAGATAACTTCAAAGTCTGAACGTGGCTTCACGTACAACGTCTGATGATCGTAGGATGTGTTTCCGCATTTATCCGTTGCCGTCATCGTACGGGTGTAGGTGCCTACGCCGCACTCGTTCAACGAACCTTCGATCTTATCATCTACGTCTGGGTACCAGCAGTTGTCGCTAATCTCCCAGTCGTCCGTCGTCTCGTCAAAGTAACGCTGTGGATCCGGATGGCCGCCATCTGGATTGTCGTATACATCCAACCACAACCATACACGGCAGTAGATCGGTGACCAGTCATGATCGTACCATTCGTACAATTCTTTGCAATGGTTGTAGCTGTAGCCACCATCACCGCAGGCATAACCTCCGTAATAACCGTAGTCACCACCATCCCATGGAATCTTCGTGCACAGGTGTGTATGGCCTAATTCAATTACATCTGCTTTTGTGTCATCCATGAAGCAGCCGCTCGTAACCAGGTCGTCGTTGCCATAACATACGTCATGGGCAAACATCGCTCCGTGGAAATTGTATTTATCCGGTCCGTACGTGATCGTACCCCAGTAAGGTACTCCGTCACAGTATACCGTAATGTCGTCCGGTGCTACTACTACCGGCGGTACTTTGTCGTCTTTCAACAACTGAATCATACAGTCGTTGTAACGAGGCTGAATGTAATATTGTCTGTTCGTCAAAAGTACCTGGGTGATCTGGGCATCCGTCTTATACGGGTTGTATACACGGCTTGTCCAGTCGCTAACTGCTGCAGTGGTATTCGGATACCAGGCACACAGTGACCAGGGTGTCTCTTGATGAGCTCCATATTTTTGTCCATAGAAGTGTTCGAAGACTGATTGGCCTCCGGCTGAGTTTGCAGCAACATTTGCATCAACATCACAATTATGGTATCCGCTGCCACTCAAACCACCGGATGGTACCCATGATGTATTGAAATACCAGTTAACCGGGAAGTCCCAACCAATTGGTGCATAAGTATTAAACAGCTCAGTACTGCTGTAGCAAGTCAAAGCAGCACGAGGATCACCGTAGTGTTTGTACTCGTCTAACTTCCACATGTACCAAGAAGCAAACCATGCTGAGTTGTTGAACCAGAACCATTCGTGCTCGCCACCGTAGAACAGGTGATCGTCATACAATGGCAGGTCACATGCTTCGTATACACGTACTACCAGTTGTTCTTCACCACACTCGGTTACATCGATGTAGTCGTCAAATACGAATACGTTGATCCATTCCTCTATGAAAGCATTGATGTAATCTTCATAATGGTGGTAATCGTATGGATCCAGGCATCCTGCGAAGTAGTCTTCCCAGTAGCTTCTCCAGTAGGTGATGGTATCCATGTTAGCTACTGCAAAGTGCAGGTACTGGCAGCAGTTGTCATGTGATCCGTCATCCAGGTCTTTGGCATAGATCCGTGACCAGCACTCTTTTGGATCCAGGGTCGTCTGCGTGATCTCGTCACACACCGGTGTCGGTGGTGTATCGTCGATAACGCCTACTCTTTGCCATATCTTGTATTCGTTCCAGCAGCGGTCGCGGATTGTCCATAGTACATAGTGCCAGCCAGCCGGCAGGTACAGGTGGCCACCGTCTACATCGTAGTCACCGCTGATGATGATGTCTTTACCCGCATGATTTGGGTCCGTGTACACCACTTCATACAATAATTGCAACTGATCGTCACATTCTTTAGCATATTCACCATCGTAGAATTTGCCTGCTCTGCGCTCTACATACGGACGAATGTCGGCCAACGCAATCCCTGCTTTGCAGTCGTGCGGTCCGGCATATACCGTAATGTCTTTGCCATACAGGTACTCCGGTGCTACCAATGCACGGTCACGATCTCCCACATCAGCACGCATCTCTTCCATGATATAAGGCGGCGTTGTATCGACCACTTTGAACCACTGGATGCATTCCGTGTCACGGCGTGCACACCAGTCGTAGATCGTCCATACACGACGGATCTTGTATGATTTTCCGCAGGTTGGTATTACGTGGTCTTTGTAATCATATACAATGTGGCATTTCCCATTGTTGTTGAATACAGGGCCCGTAGCGCTACGGCCAGGAATCATATACGCATCATCCTGTCCAGGGTCTACCGACTTCAAATAGGGTGCTGGCCAGATACCGTCACCATCCGTCGGCCATGGGTGTGCATATCCATCTGCATCCAGATAGGTGTACCCATTAACGCCCGTTTGCCACAAAATATCTTTATACGCACTCCCTACGATCATCTGATGATTGCAGGCCAATGCTGTATCCGGTCCGCAGACCAGACTGTCCAGGGTTTCCTTTGCAATCCACAACGTGTCGCGGCACTCCATCGAGTTACCCCACAGGTCGATCGCACGTACCCGTCTGGTCATATAACCAATCAGGGCCGTGTCCTGGTCGCAGTCGTAGCTTACCCACTTCCGCTCCAAAAATTCAATCTTTGGCTCCGGTACATAGAACAATCCACAGCTATCCTGTGCTTCTGCCATCAGCGTTACCGCATCCGCACGCAAGCAGGATACCGTGTCGTTCATGCACACGATCTGAGGAGGAAACTTGTCCTCGATCCGTACGTAGCCCCAGGCGTAATTGCCCGTCGTACTGTCAATAACACGCCACAACAGGGTATACCCGATCAGCGACGCGTCTACTTTGTCCGGTGCCAAATATCCGTAATGTGATGGGTACGGATATTCCAACACCAACCCTAACGACGTACACGCCGTGTCGTTGATGTTGTTTAGGACATCCGCTGGCGTAATCGTACGCAGACAAGCAGCGTTCATCGAGATCGTAACGTTGTCGTTCGCACTCAACAAACACTCCTGTGCATTCGCTCTTACTCCTACGAATGACATAAACGCAAGCACCAAACTCAAAAACGTAAAATTCGTCTTTCTCATGAGATTATGGTTTTGGTTTTGTAAATGATTAAAATGTAAGTGTACGTTTTGGCTAATCATATGTTATGATTAATCATCAAATAATTTACACCAATCCTACGTCCGGACTGGTCCTTTAGTCTAACTTGTTAAAATCGGGTCTTGAGAGAATCGTCTTTTTCCGCCGTAAATATATAAATATTATCCTATCCTTTGATTACGACTTTTAATTTTCAAGTCGAAAAAAGGATGATATCGCTCATCTTTCCAAACTTACATTCTTAATTTCTTGATTTTTAAGCCATTAAAAGTGAATAGTGTCTTGGCTTTATCTCAGAGAAGCAATGTTAAAGTCTGTAATCCATTGAATCCATTGACGGCGAATGACGCTAAAATCGGCTGGGTAAAGAATACGAAAAGTATGCCAATAACCTTGCCACACTTCGTTAAAATCAACCATATATCGGCCAGCGTCAATTTACAGAGCAATAGAATCACTCTTTCGGGCCTCAAAATAACCTCATTCACCAGGGAAAAACCAACAATGCAACCACCTATCATGAATAGTCGTACCTCCAGGTAACACCTTAATTATCAGGCATCCCCGCAGCGACCCAGGACCTGATGCGGCTGATGGAACAGGCATCCAGGTGGCTACCCTGCGGCATAGCCACATACCCAGGCAGCCCGGCTACCGCCCCATACAATCTTCCGGAACTTGCCGCACTCTGGATCTGATTGTAATTCGTCAGCTGGATTCCAGCGCCTGGATTGATGGATCCGTGGCAGCCTATGCAATAATTGTTGATCAAAGGCATGATGAATCCTCCAAATGAAACATTCACCGTATCACAGATTCCGGAAGCAGTACATTCCAGATTTTGAGCTCCCTGTTCGATCCATTTACGGATGATACCAATTTGATCTGCCGTTAAGGCTGCCCGGGGTGGCGGCGGCATCCGTTTACTGGAACGGTCTTCGGTGATTACTTCATATAAGGTGCTATTCTGAGGCTTCCCGGCGCGCACAATGCGTACGATGCGATCGTAATCAACCAGCCGTAAACCTTCCTCATGGGTGATCTCATCGTGGCAACCACTGGTAGCGCAGCTGGAAATGATCAACGGAAGGACATCACGGTTGAAATATACCGAATCCGGATCGCAGCCGGACATCCCTGTGGTGGAGGTATCCGATGTCGTGGTATCGACACTGGAAGTATCCACACCTCCTGGGATGGGATTATCAAAAAACGGATCATGACGACAGGAAGCTAAATCCATCAGAATGATAGCAACTACAACCACCACGAGGGTACCCAGGGTTCTACACATTGTGCTTATCGATTAGGTCTGCAAGGTACGATACCTTCCAGACCGAAACCAAAACAATTGGTTCAACCATTTATTCCGGGAATCCAAACCGGCAAATTCGAATGCTGAATGAGGAAATCCACACCCTTAGAGCTACTTCCCTTACAACGGCATTCATAACCGAGATGTCAGCGAAACGTTCACTCTACGTAAATCGAACGGAATTCATTTTGCTATTACTAATAAGGCGTGCATCTGCAAACTTATGTCACCCATCCTCTTATCAACTTTCTGCCTAATGTGTACATTTACATCCGCAAATGGTTTCGCATGCAATTACCGACCGATCGCCCTTCCAGTATTGAAAAATTGACCGCTACAGAGGTAGATTTATTGGTTATTGGCGGCGGGTTGACGGGAGCAGGAATAGCGCTGGATGCGGCATCCAGGGGAATGGTCACCATTCTGATCGACCGGGCGGATGTAGGCAGCGGAGCCAGTACGCATACTTCCAATATACTACACGCCGGATTTCCGCTGCTTAAACGCGGTTTCAGACAACTCATTCGCAAACTAGGTCCTGAGCGTAAAATATTACTAGACAATGCATTACATATCATTAGCCCGCAGCATGTATTGTTACCCATCGATAAGAAGCTGACGCTTGGACGATTTCGGATGAATCGCCAGTTCAACACGTACGACAAACTGACCGGCAATGACAAACATCACCGCCATCAAGTCCTTAAGCGGGCTTCCGCCATCCGGCAGGAACCGACCCTGGAACCAAATGCGATCTCAGGAGCCGTGGTATGGGAAGAGTATGCCACCCGGGACCACCGGTTACTGCTGGAAGTTTTGAAAAAAGCACAGGAACTGGGAGCTATCGTCCTTCCTCAGATGGAAGCAAGCAAGCCGTTATACGGTGAAGGCGGGACACTCACAGGTTATGAGGTCCTGGACATGGATTCCAATACCACCCATACCATCAAGGCGGCAGCTGTCATCAATTGCCAGGGCACCTGGATGCCCGAAACGCAGTATGAATCCATGCTACATGCGATTGTACCGAAAGACAAGCTGCCCGTCAAGCAAGCTATTTATTATTATCAGGATCAGGAAGAAGTGCCCTATTATGTGCGTCCCCTTTCCAACCATTGGGTTCAACTGGGAGGAAAAGTGAACCGTAGCATATCCGGTGGACCCATCGCCCGGCCCACTGCCCAGGATGTGACGCATTTATTAAACAGTATAGCGCAATTCTTCAATGCACCATTGCTGCAGGTACCGGAAGTGGCCTACGTGTGGCACGAGTCCTACCTGATGGAGCATGCCAAATTCAACTGGAAAAATTCAGCGTATAAAGATGAAAAAGATGCTTTTTATGCCCTGAACCCAGCCATAGGCCACTACCGGCTCTGTGCCCAGCAGGCTGTGGACCTGATCGTACATCACCTACAGGAAAAGGGACAGCTGATCCGCATCAAGGAATGTTACACCGACCTGCTGAAAATATCCGGCTCCGAGTTTCTCTCCCGCGATGAATACCTGAATTTCTCCCGGGACCTGCTCCAGAACGCAGACACCATGCATCT
This sequence comes from Lewinellaceae bacterium, assembly GCA_020636135.1. Classification (NCBI taxonomy): domain Bacteria; kingdom Pseudomonadati; phylum Bacteroidota; class Saprospiria; order Saprospirales; family Lewinellaceae; species Lewinellaceae bacterium. Next base: position 310,758 of record JACJYK010000001.1, on the reverse strand, counting down.
TAAGCCGGAAGCCATCCAGCATCTGCTCAACCTATACGGCAAAAATGCCGAACTAATCCTGGGACACTACAACACCCTGCCGCCGGATGACAACGATCCGGATATCCGCCTGCTCAGCGCCGAGGTATGGTATGCCGTCCACTACGAATGGGCGCTGCACCTAGATGATTTCCTCATTCGCCGTACCCGCCGTTTTCTCACACACCCCCAGACCATCGCCAGTGAAGTAAATCGTGTGGCTGAATTCATGGGCCGGGAATTAAACTGGGACCGGCTAAGAAGGGAGGAGGAAGTAAAGCGCTATGAAGAGGCAATAAAAATGTTGCATGTTGAATGTTGAATGAGTAGGAAGAGAGGATTTTACTGGATCCCCATACTTAGGCTTCGACTCCGCTCAGCCTGACAGATCGACTCCGCATTTGGATTAATGCAGCTCAGTATTTGAGTAAGGAGTGAGACTTGACATTTATATTATTTCTTTTAATGGAGAAACAGGATTTATTTAATTGAATTATAATTCAAAAAAAGGCTAACTAGATCCTTTTAAATCTCTGCATCTAAATTAAATTTAAAATTATTCATTCACCAATTGATACTCCAATACAAACTGTTTATTCGTCAGGACACAAATCAGGCCATGACACATAAATAGACCTAAAATATATGTCTCAGGCTCAACCTCAATCCTCACTTCATCGATGCACTCATTGGTCGTTAAATCCATAACGCCAAGTACCATCTTCTTTTCAGGATTTAATCCTGAAACATAATAAAGAAGATCGCCATCAAGAAAGAGGCCCATACCGAGCAAATTTGTCTGGGAGGGACTGTGGTATTCACTCTCAACCAAGTAATAATCTCTATAATCTTTTAAGAAAATGAATTTAGAAATCTTGGCCATCCGAGCAGTTAAGCCAAAAGAATACACTTCATCAAAACACCATCCTCTAAATCTTGAATTGATGTGCGTTAGCACTTTTTGCTGGACAAAATCCCAAAAGATCAACCCGGCATCACCGCTAAAACACCCATTGTTATCATTTATAACCAAGTAATTAAAGATATTAGAATTACCTAAGGGAATCTCGTTCAACTGAAAGTTAGCACGGTCATATGTCAAATAAACGCGGCCATGACATTTGAAATAAATAAAATTCGCATCATAACCAATTTTCGTACATGATTCCAGGGCCAACTCTGAAACTAGATGATCTTCCGCATCGTATATCTTATACCACCAAGTGGTATAGTCTTCACTAGTAGTTGTGCACAGATACCCAGTATCCAGTGTAGTTATTCTACCTCCATCGCAATGACCCACTTCTATGTATTGATCATTTCTAATTTTATAGATTATTCCATCAAGTAAAAAATACCAAATTCCATTAACTTTCCATAAATCAGTTCGTAATGAAGCTTGAACAGAGTTTAATCCAATATCGTTAGTATATAGAGCACGACCTGTTATATTCGTATATTCAAAATTCGATCTACGTCTATGATATTTTAGTTTCATATTAGAATTAAGATGTCTTTTATATTTACAAATTAGCTTTGTATTAACTGATTTTAATCCTTTTATAACCGCTGTACCATCATCATATCCCGGCGATCCAGTCAAATTATTTAAGGCATTCATGTCTTTTTAGAATAATACTCTTTATTTCTCCACTGAAGTAGGATTCTTATGCAGTTCCTCGTAACCAGCGACTGCCTTCGGCCAACCAAACCAAACCGAATTAATTTGAATTAGATGCCTCATGCAGGCTAAAATTATCAACATTTAAATTGACAATTAATTTAACCTAAAATCATCGACTTGATACTTTAAAAGCAATTTTTTCTTATCCCGGACTATTCCCGATTTACTACTCCCCCACCTTCAACCAGAAAAATCTGGGCCGGTACATGTGCGGGTGACGGAGGATGTCGTTAAAATAGTCCAGGGAGATGGTGTTGTAACTGATCAGCAGTTCGCCGGTGTTGGAGAGGACCGGATGGGCTTTGGCATTGTAAGGGATGATGCCCGGTGGTTCGCTGAGTTCCGGGACCTGCCACACCCGCTGAGCAGGACCGAAGGGGCCTACCGGTGAGTCGGCCAAACGGATATCCGTATAGGCGCCGATGCCGTCTTCCTGGAAGACCAGCAGATAACGCCCGTCGGCCAGTGGCGTCAGGCTCAATTCATTGGATACGCGGTTGGTAACCGGCCGTACATCCCGGATATCCGGGGACCAGTCTTTACCCGTCCAAAAACGCCAGGCGCCGGCATCACGCAATGCAGCCGGCAGGACACGCGCCACCACCAACTGTTTATTGGGCTCCAGGATACCGTACACATAAACATAACCGTCCGGATCCGGCGCACCAGCCCAGTCCGTATTGACATAGACACCCGCTCCGAAAGTTCCTTTACCCAGTCCTTCCTGGTCAACAAATAGCGGGAGGTCGATTTGCTCCTGTCTCGCAAAAGGGGGCTGAGAACCGGCAGGCAGGGTGATCAGTGTGACGCCGCGGATGCTGAAGTCCCACGATTGCGGACTATTGTCATAGACGCGGTAGCCGAATATACTGATGGAATGATGATCTTCCGCATTCACAAATCCATCACCAAACCAGTAATATTCTCCTTGTTGGGTATGCGGAGTATGCGGTGCAAAATAACTGGTAAATGAGCCGTCCGGTCCACGGTTGACCTGCAATTTTACGGTTTCCTCCGAGGGCCTCAATCCAGTCACCCAGGCGATGGAGTTATTGACCATCTTAAAGTCCTGTACGGCCGAGTCCCCGACCACCGTACCGGTCATGGTATCGGAGAAATACATCAGCACCGAATCGCGTGACCCGGCACCAATCGACTCATTGCCGGACAAAGTCATGGTAAAAATGCCATCCGCCCCAAACCATCCCTCATTACGGTAAAAGCGACCGGTCCATTCCGGCGCCGGACGAACCGAAAAATGCATTAATGTGTCGGCAGGGTTCTCCACAGGTTGCTGGCACCAGGCAGTCATGCCAAAGCAAGAGAACACACCTGCGGCAAAAAGTCTTAAAAAGCCGGTACAATGGTGTCGATTCATAGGGCTATTCTATTTTCCAATGATCTATTTTCACAAAATAAGGGCGGTACTTGTCTGCATCCCGGAGCAAATCCTGCCAGTCAAAGCTGTTGACATTGTACGATATCAATAAAGAGTCGGAATAGACGCCTGTGTGTGCAAAAGCATTGTACGTAAAAATATTCCCAACTGACTCGGGAGTACAGTAGACGATCCGCGCATCCCCAAAGGGGCCCTGGGGAAACGAGCTGGTGTACAAATAAATCTCCTTGCCGAATAAATTATTCTGGGTCAGCAGGTAGTAAACATTTCCGTCGCGAAAGACCGAAAACTGTTCGGAGATGCTGTTAAATACCGGTGATGCCCTATCCGGCTCCGGTTCCCATTGGCCATCGCTGAAGTATTCCCAGGGATCAGACAAGTCGGCATTGCTGCGGGCGACATACAGGGATTTATTGATCCCTGCGGAGACCACCCCATAGATGTAGGTGTAGTCCTCATCCTCCCACAGGGCAGCGCCCCAGGACTGCTGAGGATGATCGGAGATGCGCCGGGTATTCAGGATCTGCATGGTCGACGGATCGATCTGTAGGAGGTCGATCGAAGTGCGAAAAAAATCCCAGGCACCTCCGGAGGTATTCGAAAATCCGTGCATGAACAGGTACAGGTATCCACCGGCAAAGGTGCCATCGCCCGGCCAGTACCAGTGGCCCGCCTCCGGAGGGATGGCAAACGCTCTGGGCTGACTGGCAGTGCCTCCGTGAAAAGTGGTCAGTTGGTCGCCATCCTGCAGCACCAGGCAGTTATTGATCAGGTTAAACGAAGGTCGCGTACGATCCGGATTGACCTGATTGATGAAGCTATCCCCAAACGCCCATACCCGTCGGTTTCCATCCAGCGCCACCGAATACGTGGCATCACCTCCGGTCCATCCGGTACTTCTGGTAAATAGTTCGTCGTAGGTGAGGTCCGGACAGGCCTGGATGCCCGCATCCCAGCAGACATCCTGCGGACAGGCAGGCTCCGGGGGCTCGATGACCGGCATCGTTGGCTCTTCTTTTTTGCAGCTGAGGCCAGCCAGGAAAACTCCTATGATCAACAGTAACCTTTTCATTTGCCATTGACGTATTGCCGGATGGCATCCACCCACTTCAGGTAGCCCCTGGCATTAATATGCAATCCGTCGATGCTGTATTCCATGTTCATATCCCCCTTGGCGGTGGCGAAGAGGTCGTACAAATCGATGTAGGTCAGATTTTCTTTGCGGCAGATCTCCTGCAGGCGCGTATTGATCTCCCGTAATTTTTCATTGGGGCGCGTGGTATGGATGGCGTCATTGACCGGCAGCTCGGACTGGATGTAGATCTGGGTCTGCGGTGAGGCCTGCCGGATCCGGTCGATGATCTTCTGGTGATTTTCAACCACGTGATCGACGGTCTTACCGTAGGAGATGTCATTGGTCCCAATAAGCAGGAATATTTTAGCCGGTTTGGACTCGACCACTTCATCGAGACGCTCCAGTATGCCATCGGTATCGTCACCGCCGATACCCCGGTTCTTTACATTGGGGTTGCCGCCAAAAAGCTCAAACCATTCGGCGCCGTCGGTGATGCTATTGCCCAGGAAGATGATCTCGCCGGGCGTATTGGGCAGGCTTTCAAAGTGCTCTTTGCGGTGGTAATAATAAGCTTTGATCGCCCGGTTCCACTCCGCCAGTTCTTCGGCAAAGCGGTCGTATTTCATGATGGTGTCGATCTCCTCCTTACTGAGAATCGTTGAAAGCGAAGGCGGCGCGTCGGCATCCTTGCTGCCCCACCCCTTATTGGGTTCCGGTCCCATGACCAGGTGTAACTCACCTCCCTTGACCAGGTCCCGGTGATAAAACCAGGGACCGGTAAGCGGCTGTCCATTGAGGGAAGCTGACTGGATGTAGATGTTTTGAGCGGATACATTTTCGGCGGTGATGGTAAAGGTCTTCCCGGGATAATAGTTGGGGTCCAGCTGAATGACGGCTTTTTGAAATTTCGGCGTTCCAATCTCATAGACCGGATCGATGGCAGCGCCGCCATCCATTTCAAAAAGACCCAGGGCGCTCATCGCATACCAGGCGCCCATCTGGCCCTGGTCTTCATCGCCCAGCCAGCCATTCATAGGGCTGTCACCGTAATATTTGTTCATGATCTCGTTGGCCCAGTATTCCGCCAGCCAGGGTTTTCCGGAATAGTTGAAGAGGTAGGCAGCTTCCATATTGGGCTGGTTGCCATGGTTTACCGGCAAAATACCCATGCCCTCCAGTGAATTGGATCCCAGGTCCTCACTGTTAAAGTTATGCGGTGCGGATGTCTCAAACCCTTCCTCCAGGCGCCGGTTGAATTCATCCTTGCCCATCAGATCGATCAGGCCATGCAGGTCGTGCGGTACAAAATAGGTATACTGCCAGGCGTTGCCTTCTACATAGCCCGAGCCTAGCCAGGCCACGTCGCCAAAGGGAGAAAAGGGTCCCCATGTACCGTCCTTGTTTTTGCGACGCATGTAACCGACCTCCGGGTCAAAGACATTCTTGTAGTTGAATGCGCGTTTGGTGAAGCTCTTAAAGTCCTTTTCATTGCCCAAAGCCTTGGCCATCTGTCCTACGCACCAGTCGTCGTAAGCATACTCCAGTGTATTGGACACCGGTCCATTTTCATCCGGCACATAACCAAGCGCTTTGTAATCATCGAGGTTCCGGTTGCCTACATAACCGCCCGCATCATGAGCATGACCCTGCTCGGTCTGGAGTTTGACGATAGCCTTGTACATTTTATCCACGTCGTAATTCCGGATGCCCTTCATGTAGGCATTGGTCAGGAGGGATATCTGATGCGATGCAACCATAATGCCCGAATATTCGATACCGGTGGGTCCTTTCGGGAGCCAGCCTCCCCGGTCGCTGATCTCCAGCATGCTGACGACCCAGTTATTGGCTATTTGCGGGGTCACCAGCGACCACAGGGGGTTGATGTTCCAGAAGGTGATCCAGTAGCCATCACTGCCATAGATGGGTTGCCCTTCCGGCATTTGCTGGACTTTCTCGTACATATCCACGTATTTGCCGTTCACATCACTCCAGGTGGTCCGGCCGCAATAGGCACGGTAGAGATTGGTGTAAAATTTCTTTTTCAGGGTTTCGTCAGGGGTTGTAACCGATACACGGGAAAGCAGGTCATTCCATTCGTTCTGGCTGTCTTCCACCACTTTGTCAAAATCCCAGTTGAACGGATCCAGCTCAGTCTCGAGATTCAAGCGGGCCTGTTCGATGCTGACGAGTGAAATGCCAACCTGCATCAAAATTTGTTCGCCTTTTTGGGTCTTAAATTCCAGAAATGCACCGGTGTCCTTATGCCCGAAACCCGAACTGATGAAGTCCTGGTTGCGGATGATGTCTTCTTTCACCCAGCCATTCAATGAAGTGAAGGGCTTGTTGAAACGGACCACAAAATGCAGGATGTATTCGTTGAAGCCGGCCTTTCGATGGGCTGTCTGGTAACAAATACCTTCTATCTCGGTGTCCGACACTTTCTTGAAATGGGAATAGTCGATCTCATAACCATATTCCGATGGCGTCACCAGATCCAGCAGGATGCGTGCAGAGTCCGATTGGGGAAAGGTGTACCGGTGGAATCCTGTCCTGGTAGTCGTCGTCAACTCGGCTTTGACATCGTAATCATCGAGATATACCGAATAGTAGCCCACCTTTGCGACTTCATTCTGGTGTGAAAAATGGGAGCGGTATCCGCGTTCCGGATGTTTTTCGGTTCCCGGGTCAATCTTCAGCGGCCCGGTGGTCGGCATGGCAAGCAGTCCGGCCATGGTCCACGAATGGATGTGGCTGAATCCGGCGATGTTGTCCAACTCGTATTCGTAGCCCGCTTTCCAACCCAATTCCTGGTTATCGGGACTCAGCTTGACCATACCAAAAGGCCGGGAAGGCCCGGGAAAACAAATCCATCTTGAATTGTGGGAGCCGATCATCGGGTCGGCATAATCCACCGGCCTTAATTCCTGGCCAGAAAGAAAGGCTAAGGGAATCCAGAAAGTCAGTAGCAGTATATAAGGTTTGCGTCTCATCATGGTCTTGTATTTAATGCCGGAGTTATTCTTTGGTCATGACCACTCCTTTATTTCCTTGTGTCAACGTATAATATGCTCCGCGGTACCGGACATGGTACAGCGTACCTTCAAACGTCCAATCGCCGTTGTTATGGATGGGGTCACCGCTGACGCCCGGGTAAAAGCCAAAAAAGTCTTTCAGCATTACCTGCGACATGGCGATGCCCGCGGAGGATTCACGATTGTGCCAGCCCCGTTTTGCGATGCGTACTTTTCCATTGTGTTTCCATTTGTTCTCACCCCAGATCTCATGCGCCTGAGCCCAGATGCCTTCGTGGGTGACAGGTTCGATGGCATGGTAAAAATCCAGCGCTTTCTGGGGGAAGCCCAGCTGGACCAGGGCATCCATGGTTCCGGCCGGCCATCCGTCGAAGGCACCCAATGGTCCGTGATCGGGACGGTCTGAGTCGGCAGCAGCCACATCCTCGACGGATTGAGCCCGCATCCAATGATCGACCATCAGCTCGCGGTAGACAAAATTCATCATCTCTTCTTTGATCTTAGGTGGAATGTCTTTTGGAATATAGCGGCCCATGAACATAAAATCCAGGCTGTGCCGCACTTCTATCTTCGATCCATCGGGATACAGGCTGTACCAGACGCCATTGCCCGCATACAATTTTAACAGTTGGGTGACCAGTCCCTGCGCTTTTTCATCCAGTTCCTGCGCACGGTCATTCTGCCCTTCCTGGCGATAAAAGTCAGCCAGTCCACGCATCATCCAGATGTATCCGGCATTAAAAGAAGGCACGATGTGTTTGTAGGTGGGCACACATTCAAGGAGGTTCCATTCGTCATCGCCGAAATCAGCCAGCTTATAGACCTCGTCCATACCCTCCTGATAGATGGAGATGCGCTCCCAGTTCGTGGCGTAATCGTCGAGGTGCTGAAGGATGGATTTTCCTTCCACTTCCTCATGCAGGAAGGCAAAGTCACCGGTCACGGTCACATAGGCCCGAATCAACTGAAACAAGGCCCAGAAATTAGCAGAATAACCATTCCCCACCCCTTGTCCGCCGAAATTATCCTTGCCATAGTTTTTGCTGGGGTCGATACGCACCCAATCCAGCAGATGTTCCTTCATCATATCCGGATCAACCGTCGCCCAGAGGGTACTCCATTCGGTGATGTCCCAGAAAAAAGTAATGCTGGCGCCCCAGCGGGGTCCGCCGGTAAGGAACACTTTTTTGTGTTCGGGCAGGTGGGTATTCATCAGGTAGAGCATGGTCAGCGGGCCGGTGTAATAGACCCTTCTTGCCAGGGAATCCGGCGTTTTCAGAATGGGGAAAGCGGCCGACAGGATGTCATTTCCCGGCGTGAAAATGGCCTTCCAGCGGCGCTGCCATTCGGTCTCGATGTTATTCCATTGGGTGGTAAAATCGGTGGTGGCCGCATCCAGTTTTTGCCGCACTTCGGTAGCATCTTTACCCCATGCCATGGCATACCGGAAGCCAACGGTTTCTCCCGGATTGGCGGTCATCGTAAACCGGGAGGTGGCTCCGGCCTGGTGTGCGATCACGGTATCCGGGTTAAACAAGAGTTTAAAACCCGTCACGGTACCCGTCTGAACCTGGGTAACCAGGATGACCTGATTCTGAACTTCGGTGTGGTAATCGGTGCTGGCCATGACCTCCAGGTCGGTGGGCCATTTCGCCAGTTTCCGGGTAGGCGTCGGTACGCCGTTGATCAGTTCCACCACATCCGCTTCGGCCTGGTAGATCCCGGTTCCCAGATGGTCCCGCATATTCTCTATGATGTCGTCCCGCTTCGTGGTCATGGAATCCAGGGTGGGATACGGATACCACCATTGCCATTCACGGCCGGGATAGGCATTCATGAAACCAATGTGGTCCAGGGACAGCTCATAACGCCGGGACGAATCCTGCGTGTTTTTCAATTGGACATCCCATAAGACCACCGGCTCATCGGGTATCATCCGGGTGGCGCTGTTTATTTCATAATTAGCCTGAACAGACCTGCGCAGCGCCTGATAGGGCTGCCAGCGAAAATGTGTCATCAGCGGTGTCTCGCCATCCACCTGTAAGGTACCGGTATGATAGCCCCCGGAATAAGGTGCATCAGCCAGCCAGCTGAGGGAAACCATGTCTTTATTGACCAATGCCTGAGCCCGAAAGTTTCGAAGCGAAGGCTCCATATCCACGGTGTCCACCGAGACCCAGTTGGCATCCATCGCTTCCAGAGAAGGCACATAAACCAATGGATCCGGCTTTTCATCCGGAGAACAGGAACCAAGCAGCAGGACGGTCAATCCAACAACAGGTGCAATAACTGATTTCATACGGAGCGGTTAAGTTGACGAAGGGCAAAGGCATAAGCACCCAATGCCGTCGACCGGGAGACGCCGTGCTTCGAGCGTGCGACACCGGAACGGGGCAGCCTGTCGTAATGCAGGACCAGGCTGGTATCCGGTACGCGAACCGGTATCGGGTCACCGGCAGCGAAGGTGGCCATTTCCTGCGGATCTTCGAGGTTGAAAAGACGGAAAGAAAGGCGGTCCTGAGTCTGGCCGGAAGCACTCTCATACGGACGGTTGATCTCCCGGAACATGGCTCCGGCGAACAGGTCCCAGGCACCGGTCAGGCCTCCACCGATCACGGTGATGCCATCGACAAGGGTCACGATATTGACCAGCGAAGCCCCCAAAGCCTGTCCGAACAGCTCAAAAGATTGTAAAGCGGCCTCCTGATTCCCCACAGTCTGGCCACAGGCAATCCGGTATATGTTTTCGGGCGTCTGCGGGCCCGGATCGGAGCTGCAGAGATTCCGGTATTCCCGGATGATAGCCCGCGTACTCACGCTTTCTTCTGCATTCCAGGCGGGGTGGTATTTGTTGATGGTGTTGTGGATCTCTGCTCCCGATGAATTATCACCGATCATCATCTGTCCGTCGATGACGATGCCACACCCGAAGCCGGTCCCCAGGGTGATGCCGATGAGGTTGTGGTATTCGCGACTGCTTCCCATTTCTTTCAGGCTGTGGTTCAATTCCGGTAGGTATCCGGACCGGGCTTCACCGGCAGCGAAAAGGTTCGCGTCGTTGTTGATGTACACCGGTACATTGAACTCTTTTTGCAAAATGTGTTTCAGCGGTACGGGTCGGTCGAAGGCCGGGAAATTGGGCAGTTTGCCGATAATGCCTTGCGGATAGTCGGCCGGGCCCGGAAAGCCAAAGCTGATGGCATCAAAAACGCCCACCTGATCTTTCAGGTTAATAAAGCCCCTGATGATATTATCCAGACACGCTGGCAAGTCGTCTGCATGGGTCGGTAATGTGATGGTATCGGCTATTTCCTGATCTTCTTTCAGGGCGGAAAATACCAGGTTGGTCCCACCGGCATCCAGGGTCAATATGGTGGGGAGGGTTTTCATGCGTGATCATTTCCTTTCCAGTAATGCTCGATTTCTTCCAGGGTCTTACCTTTTGTCTCGGGTATCTTGAAATAGGTAAACAGAAGGAGGATCACTGCATTGACTGCAAAGATCCAGAAGGTAGGAGCGCCACCAAACCGATCCAACAGAACCGGAGTGA